>NZ_JBSFDF010000001.1:0-498706 GCF_053593795.1 Streptomyces sp. NPDC002104
GGTGGTCCAGCCCGTCGTCGCGCCGGGCCGCCCACACGGCCGCGATCAGCGTGACGGTCGCCGCCACCAGCAGGGCGGGACGCGGGGTCCCGTGCAGCGACTCGTTCAGGGCGGCGGTGGCCGAGTCCTTGAGCTTGCCCGCCATGAGGGAGACCGCGGCGCCGGTGAACTCGCCGTCGATGCGGACGGTGGTGGCCTCGCCGTCCGGGACCAGGGTGTAGCGCGTCAGGATGGCCACGCCCATGGGGCCCTTGCCGGTCAGCGCGAAGACGTGTCCGTCCTCCAGCTCCGAGATCGTCCAGAGGACCTCGGCGGGGAAACCCATCATCTTCATGTTCTCGGAGAACGTGGACCCGACGGCGAGGGTCTCGGGGCCGCCCTTCGGGAAGTTGGTGTGGGTCATGCTCCACTGCCCGTAGGCGTCCCAGTCGGTCAACTGGGACCAGAGCTTCGCGGCGGACGCCTCGATGCGTGATTCCGCGGTGACTTCAGCCATGCGACCACCCCTTCTCGTCAGGTACGTGCGGCGGAAGGTAGTCCCGGCGGACGCAACATTCAAGACTGACGACCTGTCAGATATTGAGGAGGGCGGTGGGCACGGACCTGCCCGGTGCCGCGCCGGAGCCGGGCCGGCGACGGCTCGGTCTCGGGAGTGTCTCAACAGGTGTCACGGCCTCGTCGCTCCTGACCGGGCCTGCCATGATGTCCGAATGCAAGCGTCAGGGAGACACGCCGGACTGGGCCTGGCCCTCATTTCGGCAATCGCGTTCGGTGGTTCGGGTGTGGCGGCGAAGCCGCTGATCGAGGCGGGTCTGGACCCCCTCCACATGGTCTGGCTCAGGGTGGCCGGGGCGGCCCTCGTGCTGTCCCCGCTGGCCTGGCGCCATCGCGATCTCGTACGCCGCAAACCCCTGCTGCTCGCGGGCTTCGGTCTCGTCGCCGTGGCCGGTGTCCAGGCCTTCTACTTCGCCTCGCTGTCCCGGATCCCGGTCGGTGTGGCGCTGCTGCTGGAGTACCTCGGCCCCGCGCTGCTGCTCGGCTGGATCCGCTTCGTGCAGCGCAAGCCCGTGACCCGGGCCGCCGCGGCCGGCGCCGCCGTGGCCGTCGTGGGACTCGCCTGCGTGGTGCAGATCTGGGCCGGGCTGAGTCTGGACCTGCTCGGCGTGCTGCTCGGCCTCGCGGCCGCCTGCTGCCAGGCCTTCTACTTCGTCTTCGCCGACCAGGGCAGCGACGGCGACGACGTGCCCGACCCGATGGGCATGATCGCGTACGGCATGATCGTCGGCACCCTCGTGATGACCGTGATCGCCCGGCCCTGGCGGATCGACTGGCAGGTACTGGGCGGCGACGCGGCGCTCGGGGAGCTGACGGTGCCCGCGGGCGTGCTGCTCGGCTGGGTGGTGCTGATCGCGACGGTGTTCGCGTATCTGACGGGCGTCGTCTCCGTGCGCAAGCTGTCCCCGCAGGTCGCCGGCGTGGTGGCCTGCCTGGAGGCGGTCGTGGCGACCGTCCTGGCCTGGGTGCTGCTCGGCGAGCACCTCTCGACCTGGCAGATCATCGGCGGCGCGCTGGTGCTGGGCGGGGCCTTCATCGCGCAGACCTCCAGGCAGCCTCCGCCGCCCGGGGTCGCCGAGCCGGTGGCCGCTCTGGACCGCGATCCGAGCAAGGTCTAGGCTCGCGATCATGCCGATGACCGTGCTTCCGCCTCCCGCCGCCTAGCGCGGGCGGCTGCCACCTCGCAGGAGAACCGGCCCGGGCCGTGTCCCGGGCTGATTCGCGCTGCCCGCGAAGCGATGACCTGTTCCTTTCATCCTTCACGCACGCGCGGAGACCTCTCGTGTCGATCCCTTCGGTCCCATCCGTCCAGTCGGTCCAGTCCGACCACACGCCCGCCACCGGGCGCAGCCTGCTCTACCTCGTCATCGCCGGAACCGCCTGGGGCACGGCGGGGGCGGCCGCCTCGCTGCTCTACCTCGCCAGTGACCTCGGCCCGCTCGCCCTGTCGTTCTGGCGGTGCGCGGGCGGGCTGGCGGTGCTGCTCGCGGTGCTCGCCGTACGCCGGCGCCCGCGGGGCACCGGCGCGGCGGCGGGTGCCGCCCGGGCCAAGGCCTCGGTGGGCTCGCTGATCGCGACCGGGCTCATGTTCACCCTCTTCCAGTCCGCGTACTTCGCCGCCGTGCGCGAGACCGGCCTCGCCGTGGCCACCGTGGTCACCCTCGGATCCGGGCCCGTGCTCATCGCACTCGGAGCCCGGTACTGGATGGGGGAGCGGCTCGGCCGGGGCGGGACGGTGGCGGTCGGCGGGGCGCTGGCCGGGCTGGCCGTGCTCGTCCTCGGCGGCGGGGGCGGCGAGGTGAGGCCGCTCGGCGTCGGCTGGGCGCTGCTGTCGGCCGCCGGCTACGGGGCCATGACCCTGCGGGCCAGGCTGCTCGGGCGGCGCGGGACCGGCGGGGACCCGCTGGTCACCACCGTCTGGTCGGTGGGGGTGGGCACGGTGTGCCTGCTGCCGTTCGCCCTGGTGGAAGGGGTGATGCCGGAAACCGCGGAGCCCGTCCGGGTGCTCTGGCTGCTCGCCTACATGGCCACCGTGCCGACCGCCCTGGCCTACGCGCTCTACTTCAGCGGGGCCGCCGCGGTACGGGCCGCGACGGTGTCCGTGATCATGCTGATCGAGCCCGTCGGCGCGGCGGCGATCGCCGTCCTGGTGCTCGGGGAGCGGCTGACCGGCGCGGTGGCGCTGGGCACCGTACTGCTGCTGACGGCCGTGGGGGCGCTGATCGCGGCGGAGTCGCGGCGTCCGGCGGACGCCGCGGGCCCGGACGTGCGGGAGGGCGGGCCGGAGGTCCGGCCCGCCCCCGGCGCCGAGGCGGCCGTCAGAGCGCGGTGACGTAGTCCGGTACGGGGATGCCCGGGGCGAGGTCGGCGGCCGGGACCGGGGTCCCGTACGCCGGCGCCACCGGGACCACGCCCGACCAGAACGGCAGACCGAGGTCTTCGGCGTCGTCCGAGGGGCCGCCGCTGCGGACCTTGGCGGACACCTCGTTCAGGTCCAGGCGGATCACGGCGGTGGCCGCGAGCTCCTTGGCGCTCGCCGGCCGGGAGTCGGCCGAGCGGCCCGGGACGACCTGGTCGACGAGGGCGTCGAGCGCGATCCGGCGCTCCTCGGGGTCGGTCACCTCGTAGGCGGTGCCGTGGACGACCACCGAGCGGTAGTTGAGCGAGTGGTGGAAGGCGGAGCGGGCCAGGACCAGGCCGTCGAGGTGCGTCACGGTGAGGCAGACCGGCAGCCCCGGGTCGGCCTTGCCGGCCGCGAGGAGCGGGCGCGAGCCCGTGGAGCCGTGCACGTAGAGGGTCCGGCCGACCCGGCCGAAGAGGGTCGGCAGGACCACCGGCGCGCCGTCGCGGATGAAGCCGAGGTGGCAGAGGTAGGCCGCGTCCAGTATCGAGTGCACGGTCTCGTCGTCGTAGTGCGCGCGGTCGCGGTACCGGCTCGGGACGGTACGGTCGGTGGGCGCGTACCCGGTGGCCGGGGCATCCGCGGGCGCGGCCGGTGCCGTGGACGTCTCCGTGGTGGTCTCGGTGGCGGGCGTGACGCTCATGGTGCGGACTCCGTTGCACTAGTGCATACTTGGCTTTGTGCTAGGAGAGTATCTGATCATCGGGCGGCGCGCATCGGAAATCGCCGCGAGTGTGGAAGCGGGCGTCGCCTCGGGCGCGCTCGCGCCGGGAGCGCTGTTGCCGCCGATGCGGGAGCTCGCCGGTGTGCTGGGGGTGAACCCCAACACCGTGGCCGCCGCGTACCGCACGCTGCGCGAGCGCGGGGTCATCGAGACCGACGGGCGCCGCGGCAGCCGGGTGCGGTCCCGCCCGGCGACCGCTCCGCGCGACCAGCTGCGGATGGCCGTCCCGGAGGGGGTGCGCGACATCGCCTCCGGCAATCCGGACGTACGGCTACTGCCCGCCCTGGGTGAGGCGATGGCGGGAGCGGCGCGCCGGTACGATGCCGCGCCCACGCTCTACGGCCAGGACCCGGTCGTGCCGGAGCTGGCCCGGCTCGCCCGGGCCGCCTTCGACGCGGACGGGGTGCCGGCCGGGGAGCTGGCGGTGGTCTCGGGCGCGCTGGACGGCATCGAGCGGGTACTGGCCGCGCACCTGCGCCCCGGCGACGCGGTGGCGGTCGAGGACCCGGGGTGGGGGAGCGTGCTCGACCTCGTCCCGGCGCTGGGGCTGCGGGTGGTGCCGGTGGCCGTGGACGACGAGGGGCCGCTGCCCGACGCGGTGGAGCGGGCGCTCGCCCAGGGCGTACGGGCGCTGCTCGTGACGGCCCGTGCGCAGAATCCGACCGGGGCGGTGGTGAGCGCGGAACGCGCCGCGCGGCTGCGGGCGGTGCTCGCCGGACACCCGGAGGTGCTGGTCGTCGACGACGACCACGGGCACGGCATCGTGGACCTGCCGTTGAACGCGCTGGGCGGGGTGACCCGCCACTGGGTGCTGATCCGCTCCACCGCGAAGGCGTACGCGCCGGACCTGCGGATCGCGGTGCTGACCGGGGACGGGGTCACGCTCGACCGGGTCCGGGGGCGCCAGCGGCTGGGCCCCGGGTGGGTGAGCAGGCTGCTGCAGTACACCGCGGTGGAGCTGTGGACGGCGGGGGCGGTCGACCTCGCGGCGGTCTCGCGGTCCTACGGGGAGCGCCGGGACGGGCTGGTCGCGGCCCTGGCCCGGCGCGGGGTGGCCGCGCGGGGGCGGAGCGGGATGAACGTGTGGGTGCCCGTCGCCGAGGAGACGGCGGTGGTGACGCGCCTGCTGGGCGCGGGCTGGGCGGTCGCTCCGGGGGCCCGGTTCCGGGTGGAATCGGGGCCGGCGGTGCGGATGACGATGTCGACGCTGTCCCTGGCTGACGTACCGGTGCTGGCGGAGGCGGTGGCCTGCGCGGTCCGCCCGGCGTCCGGGGGGCGGCTGGACTGACGGCCCGGCCGTCGGCCCGGCCGTCGGCGGGGGCGGCGTGCGCTCCCGCCGGGCCGGATCGGGTCCGATCCGGCCCGGCGGTCCTCAGCGGCGCCGGGTCTGGGTGAGGGCCGCGCCGGCCAGCACGATCACGGCGCCCACCGGGGTGTTCCAGTGGAGCTGCTCGTCCAGGAGCAGGACGCCCGCCGTCGTCGCGATGACCGGGATGAAGTACGTGACCATCTGCGCGGTGGTCGGGCCGACCTCGGTGACGAGGCCGTACTGCATCTGGAGCGCCATGCCCGTGCCCAGGGCGCCCAGTGCGATCACCGACAGGGTCGGCCAGAGCGGGAACGAGGTCGGGGCCGAAGTGAACAGGGAGCTGACCGCCGCCAGTTGGAGGGTGGAGACCAGGAGCTGGGCGCCGGTCAGGGCGACCGGGGAGCCCGGTGTGGCGGCCAGGGTGCGGCGTACGTAGATCCAGCCGATCGGATAGCAGAGCGCGGCCAGCAGGGCGAGCGCGGTGCCCTTGGCGTCGAGTCCCGAGAAGCCCTGCCAGACGCCGAGGACGGTCAGGACGCCCAGGAAGCCCAGCCCCAGCCCGGCGAAGCGGCGGCGCGTCGGGCGGTCCTCGGAGAGGGCGACGAGGGAGAGGGCCATGCCCCACAGCGGCGAGGTGGCGTTGCAGATGCCCGCCAGGCTGGAGGGGATGCTCAGCTCCGCGTACGCGAAGAGGGAGAACGGGGCGGTGTTGAGCAGCAGCGCCGCCACCGACAGGTGGGCCCAGGTGCGCCGGCCCCGGGGGAGCGGCTCGCGCCGGATCAGGAGCACGGTGAGCAGGGCGAGCGCGCCGAAGAACACCCGGCCGAGGGCCACCTGGAACGGGGCGTAGGCCTCCGTGCCCACCTTGACCAGCAGGAAGCTGAAGCCCCAGATCACCGAGAGGACCGCGAAGCGCAGGCGCCAGTCCAGGCGGCCGCCGGCGGGAGCCTTCGTGGGGGCTCCCGCGCCGGGGGTCGGCGTGGAGATCGTGGCGGAGGGTGTGGCGGAGGGTGTGGCGGAGCGTGTGGCGGAGACCGGAGGGGTGGCCGTGGACAGGCGTGGGGCGGGGGTGCTGGGGGCGCTCATGACCGTAACCTTCGCCCCTCGGGACTTCGTAGGACAAGCGAAAGTTATTGGGTGCGACGTCGTAGGATCGCTTACATGTTGAACCTGGAGCGGCTGCGCACCCTCGACGCCCTCGCCCGCCACGGCTCCGTCAGCGGCGCCGCCGACGGGCTGCACGTCACCACCTCCGCCGTGTCCCAGCAGATGTCCAAGCTGGAACGGGAGGTCGGCCAGCCGCTGCTGGCCAAGAACGGGCGCGGGGTCCGGCTCACCGATGCGGGGCGGCTCCTCGCCGAACACGCGGCCCGGATCATCTCGCAGGTGGAGCTCGCCCAGGCCGACGTGGAGGCCCGGCGCGGGTGCGCGGTCGGCGAGCTGCGGATCGGTGCCTTCCCCACCGCCATGCGGGGGCTGCTGCCGCAGGTGCTGGCGCAGTTGCGCGCCGAGCACCCCGAACTGCGGCCCCGCGTGCGGGAGCAGGAGCCCGAGGAGAGCATGGCGGCCGTGGTGCGGGGCGACCTCGACATGGCCCTCGCCATCGACTGGCACAACAAGCGGATGCCCGTACCGGCCGAGCTCACGCGGGCCCATCTCCTGGACGACTGCCTGGACATCGCGGTGCCGGCCGGGCATCCGCTGGCCGGCCGCGCCGAGATCTCGCTGGCCGAGTTCGGCGAGGACGACTGGATCTCCTGGACCGAGGGGCAGTTCTGCCACGAGTGGCTCGTCTCCACCCTGCGCGGCACCGGAATCGAGCCCCGGATCACGCACATCGCGGAGGAGCACCACACCCAACTCGCCTTCGTCGAAGCCGGGTTGGGCGTGTGCGTGGCTCCCCGGCTGGGGCGCGGACCCGTGCCGCCGGGGGTCCGGCTGCTGCCGGTGTGCGACAGCGTCCGGCGTCACGTGTACGTGGTCTGGCGGGCGGACGCCGACCGCCGGCCGTCGATCCGGGCCGCTGTCGAGGCCCTGCGCGGGGTGGCCGGGGCGGCTGGGGCGGCCGGGGCGGCCGGGGCGGCCGGGGTGGCTGGAGTGCCTGGACCGTCTGGAGTGGCCCGGGCGCCTCAGAGCGCGTCCTAGATCTTGCGGAAGTCCCAGGACACGATCGAGTCCGGTGTCAGCCGGATCCAGGCGTGCCGTCCGTCGTGCGGCATCTCCGTGATGCCGAAGTTCTTGACGGGGAAGAGCCGCTCCGGCTCCGCCAGTTCCTCGCACGGCTCGCCCGTACGGGGGGCCTCGCCCACGAAGACGGCCGTACCGGACAGCTCGACCCCGCGCAGTTCGTCGTAGGCCTCGCCGGAGTCCACGACCACCGAGATCCGCGGGTCCTTGCGGAGGTCGGACCAGCGGCGGCTGCGGGTGATGGAGTACAGCCACAGCGAGGTGCCGTCCCAGACGAACCAGAGCGCGCCCACGTGGGGGCGGCCGTCCGGGGAGACCGTGGCCACCCGGCAGGTGCGCTGCTCGCGCAGGAAGGCGTTCGTCTCCTCGTCGGTCATCATGATGCGGCGGCCCCGCCGCTGCGTCCTGTCCACGGGTGTGCTGTCCATGTGGTCCGCGCCCCTTCACATCTGACTGTGTGTCAGGAATCATGCGTGCTCTTCCGTCGCCACGCCAGGGGGAGCCATGCCCGATCTCGATCCCGCCACCACCGCACTGCTCACCGTCGAGTGCCAGAACGGTGTCGTCGGCGAGGAGAGCGCACTCCCCGAACTGGCGAAGGAGGCACGGGACTCCGGCATGCTGGACCGGGTAGCCGCGCTGGTCGAGGCCGCGCGCGGGGCCGGGGTGCAGGTGCTGCACGCCGTCGCCGAGCGGCGGCCGGACGGGCTCGGGGCCAATATCAACGCGCGGCTGTTCCGGGCCGCGGGGAAGCTGCCGGTGCGCCAGCTGACGGGCAGCCGGGCCGTGGAAGTCGCCGCGCCCCTCACCGTCGCGGAGCAGGACCTCGTGGTGCGCCGGCTGCACGGGCTCTCCCCGATGGCCGGCACCGACCTGGACGCCCTGCTGCGCAATCTCGGCGTCCGCACCCTCGTCGTCACCGGGGTCTCCTCCAACATCGCGATCCCGAACACCGTCTTCGACGCGGTGAACCTCGGCTACCAGGTGGTGGTTCCCTCCGATGCCATCGCCGGGGTGCCCGCGTCCTGCACCGCCGAGGTGATCCGCAACTCCCTCTCCCTCGTCGCGGCCATCACCACGGCCGAAGCCCTCCTCGCCCAGTGGGCCCCGGCGCGCTGACGCCCGTACGCCCGGACCGGCCGAAAGCGCCCGGTCCGGGTCCGGCCCCGATGTGTAGTGTGGCGACATGAAGGCAGAGACCCTGCGAGGGCACCTGGAAGGCCTGCTGCTGGCCGTGCTGGAGCCCGGGGAACAGCACGGCTACGCCGTCATCGAGGAACTCAAGCGGCGCAGCGGTGACGCGATCAACCTGCCCACGGGGACGGTCTATCCGGCCCTGCACCGGCTGGAGGCCGCGGGCCTGGTCGGCAGCGAGTGGTCGACCTTCAACGGCCGGCGCCGCCGCAACTACTTCCTCACCCCGGCCGGACGCCGCGCCCTGGCCGAGAAGCGGACGGCCTGGCAGGAGGTCTCCTCGGTCATCTCGGTGGTGCTCGGGGGCGGGGCGTGACCGAGGCCGCGGTATTGCGGCGCTACGCCGAGCACCTCGCCGAGCACCTCGTCGGACCCTCCTCCCGGCGCTCGGAGATCCTCGACGAGGTGCTGGACGGCCTGGAGTGCGCGACCGAGGACAACCTGGACCTCTGCACCGACGCCGAGGAGGCCGCGCGGCGCGCCGTCCGGGAGTGGGGCACGCCCACCGAGGTCGCCCGGGCCTACAACGACGCCACGCTGCGGATCAGTGCCAACCGCCTCTCCGCACGCGCCGTGTGTGCGCTGCCGCTGCTCGCGGCGACCTGGGCCTCGGCCATGCTGGGGGGCCCGGCCGGACCCTGGCAGGACCGGCATCCGCCGTTGCTGCTGCTGGGGCTGTCCGTCGTCGTGTTCGGCTGCGTGCTGTCGCTGGCGGGGGCCGTCTCCGGGCTCCGCAAGGGCAGCGGCATCGAGGCCGCCGACGCCAGGCGGGACCGCGGGGTCACCACCGGGACGCTCGCGGCCCTCATCGGACTGCTCTGCGTGCTGGGCGCGCTGATCCTGCTGGTGCTGAACCGGGGTCTGAGCCATCCCGAATCCCTGGACTGGCCGATGGTCTCCGTCGCGGCGGCCATGACCCTCCTGGCCGGCGGCTACTTCGCGCCGGCCCTGAAGGGTTTCCTCGCGGTCATGCGGGGAGCCGGGCCGGCGTAACGCCGCGCAAGGCTGGCTGACGCCGCGCGAGGCCGCCTGACCGCCGTGGCGAGGCCGCCTGACCGCCGCGCAGGCCGCCTGCCGGCGCGCGAGGCCACCCAGCGCCCGTCGGGACGGCGTGATCCGAGCCCCTGGCGGGGCGGCATCCATCCGTGGATGCCGCCCCGCCGGGGGCTCTTCGCGTGTCCGGGGGCGGTGCGCGGCCCGCTCAACTCCTCTGCCGGGCAACGGCTTTGCGTTGCACGGGCCCCTCCCGGACGCTACGTTGACCACTCATGTGTAGCGTGGCTACACAATAGCGTCGCTACAGGAGGTGTGTCGTGGAGCGCATGACGCGATGGGTGCTCGCCCATCGGCTGCCCGTGGTCCTGGTCTGGGTGGTGTTCACCCTGGCCGGGGGCGCGCTGTCCAGCAGCACGATCCAGGAGCTCTCGTTCGAGTCCCGGCTGCCCGACCAGCCGGCCCAGGTGGCGAACGACACCCTCGCCCAGCGCTTCTCGCGGACGGGCGGCAAGAACGCGCCGCTGCTGCTCGTGGTGACCGTCCCCGACGGCGTGCGCGCCGACGGCGAGGCCGTGCGCAGGGCCTGGGGCGAACTGATCACCGAGGTCACCCCGCGGGGCGGCCGCAGCGTGTCCTACGCGAACACCGGGGACGACTCCCTGATCTCCGCGGACGGGCGGACCACCGTCGCGCTGGTCTACCCGCCGGCGAACCGCACCAACTCCCCCTACGAGCAGTCGCTCCCGGGGATCCGGCAGACGGTCGAGCGGGCGAGGATCGCGGGCGCCCCGGTCGAACTGACCGGCCAGCCCGTCCTGTCCGGCCGTGACGGCGGAGCCCGGCGCAGCCCGCTCCACGAGACGCTGATCGGCGCGCTGGGAGCCCTGGCCGTGCTCGGGCTCGTCTTCGCCAGCGGCCTGGCCGTCGTACCGCTGCTGATGGCCGCGGTCGCCATCCCCACCACGTTCCTGCTGGTGCGCGGCATCACCGCGGTCACCGAGGTCTCGTTCATCGTCCAGTATTTGGTGGCCCTCATCGGCCTGGGCATCGCCATCGACTACGCCCTCCTCGTCGTCACCCGCTGGCGGGAGGAGCGGCACAAGCCCGGAGCCGACGGCCCCGGCCCCGACGCGCGCCGCGAGGCGGTCGTACGCTCCGTGGCCACGGCCGGCCGCGCGGTCGCGCTGAGCGGCGCCACCGTGGCGATCTCGCTCGCCGCGCTCGTGGTCCTGCCCGTCCCCTTCCTGCGCAGCGTCGGCTACGCGGGCCTGCTGATCCCCCTCGTCAGCGTCGCGGTCGCGCTGAGCCTGCTGCCCGTCCTGCTGTACGCGTGGGGCGACCGGCTCGACAGGCCGCACCGGGCGCACCGCCCGGACAGCCGGATGTGGGGCCGGATAGCGGGGGTCACCACACGCCGTCCCGCGCTCACCGCCCTGATCAGCGGCGCGCTGCTGCTGGCCCTGGCCGCGCCCGTACTGGCCCTGCGCCTGGGGCAGCCGGCCACCGTCACGCTCGCCCAGGGCGGCCGGCCCGCGGCGGCCTTCCAGCGGATCGTCGACGCGGGCTTCGGGGAGGGCATCGCACGCCCCCTCGAAGTCGTCGTGGAAGCCGGCTCCGGTGACGCGGTGAACAGCCGCCTCGGTGGCCTCGAGGGCGTCGCGGGGTCCGTGGCCTCGGCGGAGTGGGAGCGCGGCGGACAGCGCGTCGTCGACGTGTGGACCGGGGCCGACCCGTCGAGCGGCGCCGGCCGGGAGACGGTGGCGGCGGTCGCGGACGCGGCGGGGGAGACCCCCGGCGCCCTCGTCGGCGGCGGACCCGCGCAGGACGTCGACTTCATCGACGCGGTCTACGGGTCCCTCGGGCCCATCCTCGTCCTCGTCGCCCTGCTCACCTTCCTCGCGCTGGCCCGGACCCTGCGCTCGGTCGTCCTGCCCCTGAAGGCGCTGCTCCTCAACGCCCTGTCCACCTGCGCGGCGTACGGCGTGGTCGTGCTCGTCTGGCAGGAGGGCCACGGCAGCGAGGCCCTGTTCGGGACTCCGGCGGTCGGGGCGGTGACCATCTGGATCCCCATGGCGGTCTTCGCCTTCCTCTTCGGGCTGTCCATGGACTACGAGGTGTTCATCCTCCACCGCATCCGCGAAACCCATCTGGAGCTGACCGCCGAGGGGGTGCGCGACACGGTGGTCCCCTCGGTCGTGACGGGCATCAGCCGGACCGGCCGGCTGGTCACCTCCGCGGCGCTCATCCTCTTCCTCGCCTTCACCGCACTGGCGAGCATCCCGGTCACCGATGTGAAGGTGTTCGCGACCGCGCTGGCCGCGGGCATCGTCATCGACGCCACCGTGGTGCGGGGTCTGCTCACCCCGGCGCTGGTCACACTCCTGGGGAGGTCCACCTGGTGGTTCCCGGACGCCCTGGGCGGGCTCCTGGCCGCGCCCCCCGGACGGGGCGACCGGCAGGGAAACCCCTCATGACCGCGCGGCCGACCGCACCCGTGGACCGCTGCGTCACCACGGACCGGTTCCCGGTCCGGCCGCCCGTTAGCCTGGGGAAATGCTCACAGAAGTGATCGCGACCCGCTACGTGACGCCGCTGCGCGAGGGCGGCTCGCTCCCGGGGATCGTCGAGGCCGACGATCTCGGTACCTACGTCATGAAGTTCACCGGAGCCGGCCAGGGCCGCAAGACCCTGGTCGCCGAGGTCATCTGCGGCCGGCTGGCCCAGCGGCTGGGGCTGCGCGTCCCCCGGCTGGTGCAGATGCAGCTCGATCCGGTCATCGGGCTCGGCGAGCCCGACCAGGAGGTCCAGGAGCTGCTGAAGGCCAGCGGCGGGCTGAACCTCGGGATGGACTACCTCCCCGGCTCGATCGGCTTCGACCCGCTCGCGTACCAGGTGGACCCCGTGGAGGCGGGGCGCGTGGTCTGGTTCGACGCCCTGATCAACAACGTCGACCGGTCCTGGCGCAATCCGAACATGCTCGTCTGGCACGGGGACCTCTGGCTCATCGACCACGGCGCCACCATGATCTGGCACCACAACTGGCCCACCGCCCGGAGCGCCGCCGCCAAGCCGTACAACGCCTCCGACCACGTACTGGCCCCGGCCGGCCCGGACATCGCCGCCGCGGCCGCCGCGCTCGCTCCGCTGGTCACCGAGGAGCTGCTCACCGAGGTCGCGGCCGACGTGCCCGACGAATGGCTGGTCGACGAGCCGGGCTTCGACTCCACCGACGCGCTGCGCCGCGCCTACGTGGAGGCCTTGCTGCCGCGCGCGGCCACGATCCACGAGAGGATCACGATGGAGGCCGAGGCGAAGGTCCGGACGGGTCCGCCCGGCTGGCTCGCCGACCGCCTCGACCCCCGTCCCCGGAAGATGAAGAGCGACAGCGAGTGATCAAGCGGGACGTGTTCGAGTACGCGCTGGTGCGCGTGGTGCCCCGGATGGAGCGCGGCGAGTGCTTCAACGCCGGCGTGATCGTCTACTGCCGGGCGCATTCCTACGTCCGTGCCCGCACCCACCTCGACGAGGCCAAGCTCCTCGCCCTGGACCCGAAGGCCGACGTGGCCGGGGTACGGGCCGCCCTGCGCGGTGTCGAGGGCGTGTGCGCCGGCGGGGAGTCGGCCGGGCAGGCCGCGGGCGACGACGCCGGGCGGCGGTTCCGGTGGCTGATCGCGCCGCGCAGCACGGTGGTGCAGCCGGGCCCGGTGCACACCGGCCTGACGGCCGACCCCGCGGCGGAGGTGGAGCGGCTGCTGGACCTGCTGGTGCGGTAGCCGGCCGGGTCCGCTCCCCGTTGACACGGAGTGCCAGGGCTCCTAGCGTCTCCTCAGCTGAAGCTACTAAGCGGTTGCTCACCTCCGAGGGGCCGCTTTCCCAGTGCGAGGAGATCCAGCATGTCCACCACCGAGCAGCGCGTCGCGATCGTGACCGGGGCGGCCCGGGGCATCGGCGCGGCCACCGCCGTACGCCTGGCCGCCGAAGGCCGGGCGGTCGCCGTACTCGACCTGGACGAGGCGGCCTGCAAGGACACCGTGGAGACGATCACGGCGGCCGGCGGCACGGCCGTCGCGATCGGCTGCGACGTGTCCGACAGCGCGCAGGTGGAGGCCGCCGTCGAACGGGTGGTGAGCCTGCTGGGCGCCCCGACCATCCTGGTCAACAATGCGGGTGTGCTGCGGGACAACCTGCTGTTCAAGATGAGCGACACCGACTGGGACACCGTCATGAACGTCCACCTGCGCGGTGCGTTCCTGATGTCGAAGGCCTGTCAGAAGCACATGGTGGCAGCCAAGTTCGGCCGGATCGTGAGCCTCTCCAGCAGCTCCGCGCTCGGCAACCGCGGCCAGGCCAACTACTCGGCGGCCAAGGCGGGTCTGCAGGGCTTCACCAAGACCCTGGCCATCGAACTCGGCAAGTTCGGCATCACCGCGAACGCCGTCGCCCCCGGCTTCATCGTCACCGAGATGACGGCGCACACGGCCGCCCGGGTCGGCATGGACTTCGAGGACTTCCAGGCCGCGGCCGCCACCCAGATCCCGGTGCAGCGCGTCGGGCGCCCGGACGACGTGGCCAACGCCATCGCGTTCTTCACCGGCGAGGCCTCCGGCTTCGTCTCGGGCCAGGTCATGTACGTGGCCGGCGGCCCGCTCAGCTGACGAGAGGCAGGCGCACGCCATGACGTACGACGGAACGGACAGCGGCAAGGTCGCGCTGATCACCGGGGCGAGCCGGGGCATCGGCTACGGCATCGCCGAGGCACTGGTGGCACGCGGGGACCGGCTCTGCATCACCGGCCGCAACGAGGAGGCCCTCAAGGAGGCCGTCGAGCGGCTGGGCGCGGACCGGGTGATCTCGGTCGCGGGCAAGGCGCACGACGAGGCCCATCAGGCCGTCGCCGTGGAACGCACGATGGAGGCCTTCGGGCGCGTCGACTTCCTGATCAACAACGCGGGGACCAACCCGGTCTTCGGTCCGATCGCGGACCTGGACCTGGGGATCGCCCGCAAGGTCTTCGAGACCAACGTGATCTCCGCGCTCGGCTTCGCCCAGCGGACCTGGCACGCCTGGCAGAAGGAGAACGGCGGCGCGATCGTCAACATCGCCTCCATCGCCGGGGTCTCCGCCTCGCCCTTCATCGGGGCGTACGGGATGAGCAAGGCGGCCATGGTCAACCTGACCCTCCAGCTCGCCCACGAGATGGCTCCGGGGGTCCGGGTCAACGCGATCGCGCCCGCGGTGGTGAAGACCAGGTTCGCGCAGGCCCTGTACGAGGGCCGCGAGCAGGAGGCCGCGGCGGCCTATCCGCTGGGCCGGCTCGGGGTCCCGGAGGACATCGGAGGGGCCGCGGCCTTTCTTACATCTGCACAAGCGGAATGGATCACAGGACAAACTCTCGTCGTTGACGGGGGAATGTTCCTCAATGCCGGAGTGCACTGACCGATAATCGGACGCATTTGCCTCCGAGGGGGAGGCAAATGCGTACCGAATGGGCACGTAATCGGTCAAGTGCCGCATGAAACCTACCCATTGGTTTCGTGATGCTCTGCGGTAGGGTCTGCCGCACCCCTGGCTGATCGAGGAGCGTGCACGTGTTCAACCGGACCAGATGCCTGCAGATCACTGCGGCCCTTGCGTCCATATCCCTGATCTCCGGATGCGGCCTGTTCTCGGACGACGGCGGCAATGGAGACCAGCGGATTGTCGTCGGAACGACGAGCGCCCCCACGACCCTCGATCCGGCGGCGGCCTGGGACGGCTCCTGGGAGCTCTACCGGAACGTCTACCAGACGCTCCTGGCGTTCCCCACGGGTGCCACCAAGCCCCAGCCGGACGCCGCCCAGAGCTGCGAGTTCACCGACTCCGGGAACGAGTCGTACCGCTGCATCGTGCGCAAGGGCCTGAAGTTCTCCGACGGCGAGCCGCTCGACGCCAAGGCCGTCAAGCACTCGCTGGACCGGATCCGGACCATCGACGCCCCGTCCGGCCCCAAGGCCCTCTTCGGCAGCCTCGACAAGATCGAGACCCCGGACGCGCAGACGGTGGTCTTCCACCTGAAGACCCCGGACGCCACCTTCCCCTTCGTGCTCGGCTCCCCGGCCGCGTCGCTCGTCTCGCCGAAGCAGTACCCGGCCGACAAGCTCCGCGAGGGCGACGCGGTCACGGGCTCCGGGCCGTACACCCTGGAGTCGTACAAGGAGGCCGGCGAGGCGGTCCTGAACCGCAACGAGAGCTACAACGGCTTCGCCAACCGCCGCAACGGCGGGGTCACCATCCGCTACTTCGCGGACTCCAAGAAGATGATCGCCGCCCTCAAGGGCAAGGAGATCGACGCGACCTACCGCGGCCTCTCCGCCGACGAGGTCAAGGACCTCCAGGCCCCCGCCTCGCACGACGCGGGCGTCCAGGTCGTGGAGAACGTCGGCTCGGAGATCCGCTACCTGGTCTTCAACCCCTCGGACCCGCAGGTCGCGAAGGCCGAGGTGCGCCGGGCGATCGCCCAGATCGTCGACCGCGGGGCGCTCGTCTCGAAGGTCTACCAGGGCACCGCCGAGCCGCTCTACTCGATGGTCCCCAAGGGGGTCGTCGGCCACCGCACGCCGTTCTACGACTCCTACGGCCAGCCGGACGTGGCCAAGGCCAAGAAGACCCTCAAGGACGCCGGGATCCCGACGCCGGTGCCCCTGACCTTCTGGTACACCACCGACCGCTACGGCGCCTCCACGGCGGACGAGTTCACCGAGCTCAAGCGCCAGCTCGACGAGAGCGGGCTCTTCAAGATCACCCTGCGCGGTCAGCCCTGGAAGGCTTTCCAGGAGGGCTACAAGAAGGGCGAGTACCCGGTCTTCGGCCGCGGCTGGTTCCCCGACTTCCCGGACCCGGACAACTTCATCGCGCCGTTCGTCGGCAAGGAGAACGCGGTCGGCACCCCGTACGAGTCCAAGGAGATCGTGGACGTCATCCTGCCCAAGTCCCGCCGCGAGAGCGACCGGTCGGCCGGTGTCCACGAGTTCGAGAAGGCCCAGCAGATCTTCGCCGACGACGTCCGGCTGCTGCCCCTGTGGCAGGGCAAGCTGTACGTCGCCGCCCGCGACGACATCGCCGGCGCGGAGCGGGCGCTCGACCCGCAGACCGTCATGCAGGTGTGGGAGCTGTACCGCAAGACCAGCTGGTAGCAGGCCCGGACCCGGAACCGGGCCGTTCTCCGCCTCGCCCGTCCGCACCGCCCACCCGGGCGGGGCGGGCGGGCGTCGCGTTGTCAGTGGGCACCGGTAGGTTCTGGAGCAGCCGCGCGAAGCAGTTGCGCGAGCGGACGTGACGTGTCGAAGAACGTGTACCGGAGGTTGTCGCCGTGACCCAGATGCTGCCCGAGTCCTGGCTCCCCGTCCTCGGCGGGGAACTGGACCAGCCCTACTTCAGGGAACTCACCGAGTTCGTCGAGAAGGAGCGGGCGAACGGGCCGGTCTACCCGCCCCGCGAGCAGGTCTTCGCGGCCCTCGAGGCCACCGCGTTCGACCAGGTGAAGGTCCTGGTCCTCGGCCAGGACCCCTACCACGGCGCGGGCCAGGGCCACGGGCTGTGCTTCTCCGTGCAGCCCGGCGTGAAGACCCCGCCCTCGCTGCGCAACATCTACAAGGAGATGCAGGCCGAGCTCGGCACTCCGATCCCGGACAACGGCTATCTGATGCCGTGGGCCGAGCAGGGCGTCCTGCTGCTCAACGCGGTGCTCACCGTCCGCGAGGCCGAGCCCAACTCGCACAAGGGCAAGGGCTGGGAGAAGTTCACCGACGCGGTGATCCGCGCGGTGGCCGAGCGCCCCGACCCGGCCGTCTTCGTCCTCTGGGGGGCGTACGCGCAGAAGAAGCTCCCGCTGATCGACGAGGAGCGGCACGTCGTCGTCAAGGGCGCCCACCCCTCCCCGCTGTCGGCCAAGAAGTTCTTCGGCTCCCGGCCCTTCACCCAGATCAACGAGGCCGTCGCCGCCCAGGGTCATGCGCCGATCGACTGGCGGATTCCGGACCTGGGCTGACGGCCGACCGCGCCTAGGCGGCATTGCAGGTGCCTGCGGCTAGCGTCTTGATGATCGGACCGGAGCAGGTCTGACGGGAACACAGCCGGAGGCCGCGTTGACGGAGCAGCAGGAGGCGTCTGAGGACGCCGTCATGACCAGGATCGGCCAAGCCGTCATCCTGCTGCACGCCGGCGACCGCGAGGAGGCCCGCAACCGCCTCGGCGAGCTCTGGTCCGAGCTCGGCACGGAGGGCGACTCCCTGCACCGCTGCACGCTCGCGCACTATCTGGCGGACGCGCAGGACGACCCCGCCGAGGAGCTGGCCTGGGACCTGCGCGCCCTGACCGCCGCGCACACCGACACCGACGGCCCCGGCCCGCCGGCGGCCGTACGGGTTTTCTACCCCTCTCTGCACCTGAGCCTGGCCGCCGACTACGTCAAGCTGCGGCGTCCCGAGGCCGCCCGGATCCACCTGGCGCGGGCCCGCGCCGCCACCGGCGCCCTGGCCGACGACGGGTACGGGAACGGCGTACGGGCCGCCATCGCCCGGCTGGAGCGCCGGCTCGCGGCGGAACCGGCCGAGGGCCGCAGGCCGTTCCCGGAGCAGAACCAGTAGCGGGGCGCGGGCGGCGTCCTTCGGCGGGACGCCGGGGCGCGGCTCGGCCGGGCGGTCAGCCGCCCTGGACGCCCGCGCAGATACGGGCCTCCGGGCTGTCGGGATGCCAGCGCCCGTGCCGGCGGCCCAGCGCGCACACGTCGGCCGGCCGCACCGGCAGCTCCCGCACCAGCTCGCGCGGCACCTCGCCGCGCTCGCCGCGCGGCTGCCCGGGGTGCTGTCCGCCGGGACGTCCGCCGGCGTGCTCCCGGTGCGCGCCGGGCTGCCGGGGCTCCGGGATGTCCGGGACCGGCGCGGCGGCCGCCGGGGCTCCGTGCCCGCCCCGCCGACCGTCCCCGGCCGCCTTCGCGTCCGCGGCCGGGTCCGCGGCCCGCGGGACGGCGGCCCGGCCGGACGTGGAGGGGGCCGGCCCGGCCGGTCGCCCCGGCGCGGCCTCCACGGCCTCCAGCGCCTCCAGGGCGGGTGCCCGGACGACCACCGGCGCGGCCGCCTGCCCGCCGAGGGGCTCGTGCCGGGGCGGCGCCCCCCGGGTGCCGGGACCGGGGGCGGCCGCCGGCTGCACGGGGGCCGGGCTCACGTTCACGCAGCCGGACACGGCCGAGACCGCACAGGCGACGCCGAGCAGCAGTTTTGTCGTGGTTCGGGTTGGATGCACTCACACAACTCTGCTGTGCGAGGGCACCGTTGCGAAAACCCGGAGCCGATATTCACCCCGCACGGGTGACGGCTACTCGCCCGTGGCGCCGTCCAGGTGCTCGCGCAGCAGGTCGGCATGGCCGTTGTGGCGCGCGTACTCCTCGATCATGTGGGTGTAGACCCAGCGCAGGCTGAACACCTCGCCCCGGCGGTGGCTCTCGGGCTTGGAGGCCAGCTCCAGGGAGAGCCCGGCCGCGGCCTGCCGGGCCAGCTCGATCTCGGTCTGCCAGATCCGCTCGGCGTCGGCCCAGGTGTCCCCGTCGGCGAACTGGAAGTCCCCGTCCGGGTTCTCGTGGCTGCTGAACAGTTCGGGCAGGTCCTCGTCCAGCATGATCTCCCGGAACCAGTACCGCTCCACCTCCGCCATGTGGCGCACCAGCCCCAGCAGGCTGAGCCCGGACGGCAGCAGGGCGGTGGTGCGCAACTGCGCGTCGGAGAGCCCCTCGCACTTCCAGGCGAGGGTGGAGCGGTGGTAGTCGAGCCAGCCGTCGAGCATCTCGCGCTCGCCGGCCGTGGTGGAGGGTTCGGTTCGGTGGGATCCAGTACTGATCGTCATGGGCCCATCCTGGTCGAACACGAAGGGTGGTCACCACCGATTAGGCTGCTCACTCCCACAAGGAACGAACCTGGAGGTCCCGGTGAAGGTCGGCTGCATCGGACTCGGCGACATCGCGCAGAAGGCGTACCTGCCCGTCCTGACCACCCGCCCGGGGCTCGAACTGCACCTGCAGACCCGGACCCCGGCCACCCTCGAACGGGTCGGCGCCCAGCACCGGGTCCCGGCCGCACAGCTGCACACCGACCTCGACGCGCTGCTCGCGCAGAAGCTCGACGCGGCCTTCGTGCACGCCCCGACCGCCGTCCACCCCGAGATCGTGGAACGGCTGCTCGACGCGGGAGTGCCGACGTACGTCGACAAGCCGATCGCCTACGAGCTCGCGGAATCGCGCCGCCTGGTCGAACTGGCCGAGGAACGCGGTGTCTCCCTCGCCGTCGGCTTCAACCGGCGCCACGCGCCCGGCTACGCGCAGTGCGCCGATCACGCGCGCGACCTGATCGTCATGCAGAAGAACCGGGTCGGCCTGCCGGAGGACGTACGGACCTTCGTGCTGGACGACTTCATCCACGTCGTCGACACGCTGCGCTTCCTGCTGCCCGGCGAGGCCGACCAGGTCGACGTACGGGCCGTGGTCCGGGACGGCCTGATGAGCCAGGTCGTGCTCCAGCTGTCCGGTACGGGCTTCACCGCGCTCGGCATCATGAACCGCCTCTCCGGTTCCACGGAGGAGGTGCTGGAGGTCTCCGGGCAGGACACCAAGCGCCAGGTCGTCAACCTCGCGGAGATCATCGACCACAAGGGCCAGCCCACGGTCCGGCGGCGCGGGGACTGGGTGCCGGTGGCCCGCCAGCGCGGCATCGAGCAGGTCGTCGACTCCTTCCTGGAGGCCGTCGCCACGGGCACGGTCCTCAGCGCGCGCGACGCGCTGCTGACCCACGAACTGTGCGAGCGGGTGGTGCGCTCGGCGCTGGAGCAGGCGTCCTGAGCGCCTCCCGTACGGTGCGGGCGCCCGCGACCGCACCGTACGCGGCCAGGGCGGCCAGCGCCGCGCCCACCGCCCAGTCCCCGAAGCGGACGTAGAGGGTCGTGCCCCGGGCGAGCGGGACCTCGTACACCCGCGCCGTCCGCGCCGAGGTGGACAGCGCGGACCCGATCCGCTCGCCGGACGGGCCGTGCACCGCGCTGATCCCGGTCAGGGCGGCGTGCACCTCGGGCCGGCCGGTCTCCGCGGCCCGCAGCGCGGACAGCGAGGCGTGCTGGGCCGGGGCCCAGCCGTCCTGGAAGCTGGACGTGGCCGACTGGTCGATCAGCACGGCGGCTCCGTCGCGGACCAGGCGGCGGCTCATGTCGGGGAACGCCGATTCGAAGCAGACCAGCGGGCCGAGGCGGACGTCCGCCCGGCCGGGCAGGTCCATCAGGACCTGTGCGTCGCCCGGGACGCGGTTCTCGTCCGCCGCCTTGCCGACCGAGGTGGCCCAGCCGAGCAGCTCGCGGGCCGGCACGTACTCCCCGAAGGGAACCAGGCGCATCTTGTCGTACCGGTCACCGGTCGGGCCGGCGGGACCGACGAGCACCGCCGACTTGCGGATCCCCGGCCGGTCGGCGGCCCGCGCGTCCACGTTGACCAGCAGCGGAGCCCCCACCCGCGCCGACAGGGCGGCGAGCCGCCGGGCCAGGTCCGGGCGGGCCGTCAGGTCCTCGCCGACACTGCTCTCCCCCCACACCACGAGGTCGGGACGCGGCCCGGCCGGCGTCGCGGCCGGGGGCCCGGCCAGGGCTCCGGTCGTGGTTCCGGCCAGGGTTCCGGACAGGGTTCCGGTCGTGGTCGCGGCCAGGGTCCCGGTCAGTTGCTCCCCGACGGCGAACCGGCGCTCCGCGCTGTCCGGGCCGTCCTCGACGGGGCCCGGCTGGACGACGGCCACGCGCAGCGTGCCCGAGACCTCCGGACGGGGCGCCCACAGCCACACCGCCCCCGTCAGCAGCGCACAGCCCGTCACCCCGGCCAGCCCTGCCGCCCGCGCCCCCGGAGCCGTGATCAGCAGGACCAGCGCGCAGTTCACCGCCACGACCAGCAGGCCGACCAGCCAGACCCCGCCCACCGAAGCCAGCCGCAGGGCGGGCGCCACCTGCCACTGACTGGCACCGAGCAGCCCCCACGGCCCGCCCAGCCCCTGCCAGGACCGGGCCAGCTCCGACAGCAGCCAGCCCGCCGGTACGAGGACCAGCGCGGCGCCCGCCCGGACCCCGCCGGGCCGCCCGCCGAGGAACTCCCGTACCAGCAGAGCCCAGGGGATCCAGAGCAGGCCCAGCAGCGCCGCCAGGGCGAACAGGAACACGTGCAGGCTGGGCAGCAGCCAGTGGTGCACGGCGAAGACGAAGCCGGCGCCGCCGAGCCAGCCCTCCACAGCCGCACGCCGGCCGGTGGGGGCCGACCTCAGCAGCAGGATCCAGGGCACGAGGGCGACGTAGGCGAACCACCACAGCGCGGGGGCGGGGAAAGCGAGGCAGGGCAGGGCCCCCGCGGCGACGGCCGCCGGCGCACGCCACCACGGGACCCGCTGCGGGACCGCCGGGACCGGCGGGACCGTAAAGACCGTCAGCATCGCGCAGGGCCTCCGCTTCCCGTGTGGGACGGCCCTGCCCGTCGAGCCGCCGAGCCGTCGAGCCGTTGGACCGTCGGGCCGTCCAGCCGTGTCGCCGGACCGTCAGAACGACATGTGCCGCCACTTCTCGTGGACGGTGACCCGCGAGAGCCGCCAGCCGGACTGCGCGGTACGGGCGACGCCGAAGGTGTAGCGGCCCGCCGCGACGAAGTTGGGCGCGGTCACGGGCACGCCGCCGTCATCGGGCTCTTCCCCCGCCAGCCGCATGGGATTGAGGAAGTCGGCCCGGACCTCCGCCGTGTCACCGGGGGAGCCGCCCAGGTCCGGGATGCGGATCAGCCGGTTCACGATGAGGTGCTGGCGCACCGGGAACAGCTTCATCGTCTCCGCGAGCCAGTCCGCGACCTCCCCGGCCGGGCCCTCGATCCCGCCCGCCGAGGCGTAGTCGGCCCGCCCGCCCGGGGCGAACAGGGCGCGGTACGCGTCCCAGTCGCCGTCGTCCACGGCGACGGCGTACCCCGTGACCAGCTCGTCGATCGCCAGTCGGTCCATCACGCCCGCAAGGTCCACACGCTGCGTCATCGGGTCAGTGTGGGGGCGCGGGCCGCGGAGGCCAAGAGGTGTGCGCGGCCCGGATGCCCCGGCCGCGGATCAGTGACCGGAACGCGCCTCCCGTGGACGGACCACCACGAGGTAGGCGTCGCTCGCCAGATCCATCACCACCTCCGCGGGCACGCCCTCGCGCGTCCGCTGCGCCGCGTACTCCTCGGCCGGCCAGCTCCCCCTCGGACTTCCGGCCGGAAACCGCTCCAGCACCACTCGACCCATGGGACACCCCCTGCTGCTCGTCTTCAGGTCTCTCCCTCCACAACGACGCGGAGGCCGCCCGGGAACGTTCCCCGGCGACCTCCGATTCACGCGAAGCGGTGAGCGCGACCGTGCTAGCCGGCCGACTCGCCGGCGTGGGGGCTGAGGACACCCATGCCGATCAGGGCGAACAGCAGGATGCCGAGGAGGACCCGGTAGATCACGAACGGCATGAAGCTCTTCGAGGAAATGAACTTCATGAACCACGCGATGACCGCGTAGCCGACGAGGAAGGCGATGACCGTGGCGAAGATCGTCTGGGGCCATTCGATGTGCCCCGGGTCCTCCATCACGTCCTTGATCTCGAACAGGCCGGAGGCCAGCACGGCCGGGATCGCGAGGAGGAAGGAGTAGCGGGCGGCCGCCTCGCGGGTGAAGCCCAGCAGCAGACCGCCTGAGAGCGTGGCACCGGACCGGGACACACCCGGGATCAGGGCCATCGCCTGGCAGAGACCGAAGATGAGGCCGTCCTTGACGCCCAGTTCCTTCAGGGTCTTGCGCTCGCGGATGGCGCGGTGCCGCCCGCCCTCCTCGTCGCGCGCGGCCAGCCGGTCGGCCACGCCGAGCACGATGCCCATGACGATCAGGGTGGTGGCGATCAGCCGCAGGTCGCGGAACGGGCCCTCGATCTGGTCCTTGAAGGCGAGGCCGAGGACACCGATCGGAATCGATCCGACGATCACCAGCCAGCCCATCTTGGCTTCCTGCTCGGAGCGCAGCGCCTTCGTGTACAGCGAGCGGAACCACGTGGAGATGATCTTGGCGATGTCCTTGCGGAAATAGATCAGTACGGCGGCTTCGGTACCGATCTGCGTGATGGCGGTGAAGGCCGCTCCCGGGTCCGTCCACCCGGCGAACGCCGCGGTCAGCCGCAGATGGGCACTGGAGGAGATCGGGAGGAACTCCGTAAGTCCTTGGACGAGACCGAGGATGAGGGATTCGATCCAGTTCATGTCGGGGTGCGCTCGTCCTTGTGATCGTTGGGCAGTTCGGGTCCGATGCTAGGGCCCGTGGGGTGCCGCCGTGACCACAGGGGGGTGTACGGCCGTCAGTTCCCGCGCCGGCACGGGCCGCTCGGGCCTGCGTACGGGCGCCAGCCGGTGCCGCTTGCGCCAGGCGACGACCCCCGCGCCCACCGCGGACAGGGCGATGAAGCCGAACGAGGCGAGGAACGCGGGGGAGGTCGGCGAGGAGGCGCTGGCCCCCGCGACCACGTACGCGGCGGTGTTCGGGACCACGCCGATCGCGGTGGCGGCGAGGAAGGGGACCCAGCCGCAGCGGGACAGCGCGGCGGCGTAGTTGGCCATCGCGAAGGGCAGACCGGGGAAGATCCGGATCGCGAGCATCGAACGGAAGCCGTGCCGGGCCAGCTGGTCGTCGGCCGCCTGCAGCCAGCGGCCGCGGATCAGCGGACGCAGGGCGTCGCGCCCCATCATCCGGCCCAGGCCGAAGGAGATGCCCGCGCCGACGACCGAGCCGCCGACCGCGGCGAGCAGGCCGAACGAGGAGCCGAAGAGGGCCCCGGCGGCCAGGTTCAGCAGCGGACGGGGCACCAGGGCCGCCGTGCACACCCCGTACACCGCGGCGAAGAGCAGGACGGCGGTGCCCACCGGGAGCCCCGGCGGCCAGCCCTCCGAGAGCAGCCGCTGGGGCTCGTACAGCACGACGCAGACGCCGGCCGCGAGGAGCAGCACGACGAGCAGCGAGAGCCGCGTCCACGGCGCGAGGAGGAGGGACATTCCGGGAGACTAACCGACCCCCCTGTCCGCGCGCCGTAATCTGGGCCTCATGCAGCCGAACGACCGGCGGCCACGGACAGAGGCCGGGGGCCCGCACAGCGACCTGGCCGAGCTGGTGGTGGAGCGGCTCACGGAGTCCTACGGCGCCGCGGCCGACGGGGAGCGGGCCGCGGCCATGGCCACGTACATGAAGGACGTCTCGCCCTTCCTCGGGATCCCCACCCCGCTGCGCCGCGAGCTGTCCCGGGCCGTGACCAAGGACACCCCGGAACCGTCCGAAGCGGACTGCGCGGCCCTCGCACTGCGCTGCTGGGAGCTTCCGGAGCGCGAGTACCGGTACTTCGCCGTCGACTACCTGCGCCGGCACGTCCCGCGCTGCTCCTCCGGCTTCCTGCCCGTGGTCCGCCAGCTGATCGTGACCGACCCCTGGTGGGACACCGTCGACCTGCTCGCCGCGCACACGGTCGGCCCGCTCGTGGCGGCCGACCCGGCGCTGCGCGCCGTCATGGACGAGTGGATCGGCGACGAGAACCTGTGGGTGGCGCGCACCGCCCTGCTCCACCAGCTCCGGTACAAGGCGGCGACCGACACCGGGCGGCTCTTCGCGTACTGCCGCCGGCAGGGCGGCCACCCCGACTTCTTCGTCCGCAAGGCCATCGGCTGGTGCCTGCGCGAGTACGCCAGGACGGACCCCGGCGCCGTACGCGCCTTCGTCACCGCCGAACGGGAGTCGCTGTCCCCGCTGTCGGTGCGCGAGGCGCTGAAGAACACCGGCGGGGCGTAGGGGCGCCGGCGGCGGGCCGGCGGGTAATTCGGTGGCCCCGGCGCACGCGCTCCGGCAGGATCGGCCCCATGTCCAGGCAGACCTTCCCCGCAGCGCCGTCCGCAGTCGCGGACGCGCCGAAGGCTGCCGCCCCCGCACAGCTCGCCGCAGGTGCACCCGCGGGCGCACCCGCATTCGGCGGCGCCCGAAGCTGACCCTTCCCGGATCGTCCGGCGGACCCCACAGGGGGAGGGTCGGTTCGCTCAGGGGGTCCCGCAGTTCGAGTCTCAGCTTCGGAACCACACGGGAAGACATCATGGCCAAGACGGCCTTCGTGCGCACCAAGCCGCACCTCAACATCGGCACCATGGGTCACGTCGACCACGGGAAGACGACCCTGACCGCCGCCATCACCAAGGTCCTCGCCGAGCGCGGCGGCGCCTCCTTCGTGCCGTTCGACCGGATCGACCGGGCCCCCGAGGAGGCCCGGCGCGGCATCACCATCAACCTCACGCACGTCGAGTACGAGACCGACACCCGGCACTACGCCCACGTGGACATGCCGGGCCACGCCGACTACATCAAGAACATGGTCACGGGCGCGGCCCAGCTCGACGGGGCCATCCTCGTCGTCTCCGCCCTCGACGGGGTGATGCCGCAGACCGCCGAGCACGTGCTCCTCGCCCGGCAGGTCGGCGTCGACCACATCGTCGTCGCGCTGAACAAGGCCGACGCCGGGGACCCCGAGCTCACCGACCTGGTCGAGCTGGAGGTCCGCGAGCTGCTCACCGCGAACGGCTACGGCGGGGACGGCGCCCCCGTCGTACGGGTCTCCGGGCTCGGGGCACTGGACGGCGACCCGCGCTGGACCTCGGCGATCGGGGCCCTGCTCGACGCCGTGGACACGTACGTGCCCACGCCCGTGCGGTACACCGACGCGCCGTTCCTGATGCCGGTGGAGAACGTGCTGACCATCACCGGCCGCGGCACCGTCGTCACCGGCGCCGTCGAGCGGGGCACCGTGTCCCTGGGGGACCGCGTCGCGCTGCTCGGCGCCGTCGGCGGTGCGGCCGCGGAGTCCGTGGTCACCGGGCTGGAGACCTTCGGGAAGCCGATGGAGTCCGCCGAGGCCGGGGACAACGTCGCGCTGCTGCTGCGCGGGGTGCCCCGCGACGCGGTGCGCCGCGGGGACGTGGTGGCCGCGCCCGGCAGCGTCGTACCGGGGCGCCGCTTCACGGCGCGGGTGTACCTGCTGTCCGCCCGCGAGGGCGGCCGTACCACGCCGGTGGCGACCGGCTACCGGCCGCAGTTCTACCTGCGCACCGCCGACGTGGTGGGGAACGTCGACCTGGGCGAGGCGGGCGCGGCCCGGCCGGGGGACACGGTCACCATGACCGTGGAGCTCGGCCGGGACGTCCCGCTGGAGAGCGGGCTCGGCTTCGCGATCCGTGAGGGCGGGCGCACCGTCGGTGCCGGGACGGTGACCGAGGTCGGCTAGCGGCCCCGGCCCGGGCCCCGGCCCGGGAGCGGGTGCGGGCGGGTGGTACCCCCTGTGGTGGCGGTGGTCGGCTTGCGCCAGACTGCCGTCACCACAGGCATGCGGGGAGGGAGCGGTTCATGGGCGGCGAAGGCAGCGGCGGCAGCAGTGGCAGCGAACGCGGCGGCGGCAGCGGCGAAGGCAAGGGCACGGCTCTGGTGCTCGGCGGCGGCGGGCTGACCGGCGTCGGCTGGGAGGCCGGGATGCTCTACGGGCTCGCCCGCGCGGGCGTCGACCTGACCGGCGCCGACCTGGTCGTCGGGACCTCGGCCGGCTCGGTCGTCGGCGCGCAGCTCACCTCCGGGCTGCTCACCCCGCAGGAGCTGTACGAGCGCCAGCTCGGCGACCCCGGCGGGGAACTCCCCGCGAAACTGGGCGCCTCCCTGATCGGGCGGTACGCCGTCGCGATGGTGCGCTCCCGCGACGCGAAGTCCTACCGGCGCCGGATCGGCGCCTTCGCGCTCGCCGCCGACACGGAGCCGGAGGGCGTGCGCCGCAAGGTGCTGGAGGGCCGGCTGGTGTCGCACGACTGGCCCGAGCGGCGCTTCGTCGTCACCGCGGTGGACGCGCTGACCGGCGAACTCGCCGCCTTCGAGCGCGGGAGCGAGGCCGGTCTGGTCGACGCCGTCTCGGCGAGCTGCGCCGTACCCGGGGTGTGGCCGCCCGTGACCGTCGCCGGCCGGCGGTTCGTCGACGGCGGGATCCGCTCCGCGACCAACGCCGACCTCGCCTCCGGCTACGGCCGGGTGGTGATCCTCGCGCCGATGGCCGCCGGCGCCGGGCTGATCCCCTCGCCCGCGGCGCAGGCCGCCCGGCTGCGGGAGGCCGGCGCGAAGGTGCTGCTGATCACCCCGTCGCCGCGGGCCCGCAAGGTCTTCGGACGCAACGTACTGGACCCCGCGCGCCGCGATCCCGCCGCGCGGGCGGGGCTGGAGCAGGCCGCGGAGCACGTGGAGCAGGCGCGCGCGGTGTGGGCGGCCGCGGGGGCCTGACAATGGTGCGGTGAGTGACGAACAGATCCCGGTGATCCGGGACGTGGCCCAGGGCACCGCCAAACTGATGCCGGACATCGACCGGGAGCGGGCCTGGCTGCTCACCGTGGACGGGGCCCCGCAGTCGTACGTGGACCTCGACGACCCGGAGCACCTGGAGTTCGAGTACGTACGCCGCCTCGCGCACGTCCTGGACTGCGTGGGCGAGCCGGGGGCCGCGCTGGACCTGCTGCACCTGGGCGGCGGCGCGCTGACCCTGCCGCGCTACGCGGCGGCGGGCCGGCCGGGGTCGCGGCAGGACGTGGTCGAGTTCGACGCCGGGCTCGTCGCGCTGGTCGGGGAGTTCCTGCCGGTGGCCGCCGGGAGCGGGATCACGGTGCACGTCGCCGACGCGCGGGCCTGGCTGGCCGCGGCGCCGGACGCGAGCGCGGACGTGGTGGTGGGCGATGTCTTCGGCGGATCCCGGGTGCCCGCCTCGCTGGCTTCGGCGCAGTACGCGCGGGAGGTCGCGCGGGTGCTGCGGCCCGGCGGGGTGTACGTGGCCAACCTCGCCGACGGGGCGCCGTTCGGATTCCTGCGCGGGCAGCTCGCGAACTTCGGGGCGGCCTTCGGGGAGTTGGCGCTGATCGCGGAGCCGGGGGTGCTGCGGGGGCGCCGGTTCGGGAACGCGGTGCTGCTGGCCTCGCGGCGGGAGCTGCCGGTGGCGGAGCTCTCGCGGGCGTGCGCGGGGGACGCGTTCCCGGCGCGGGTGGAGGTGGGGGCGGCCCTCGCCCGCCTGATGCGGGGGGCGCTGCCGGTGTCCGACGCGGACGCGGTGGCTTCGCCCGAGCCGCCGGAGGGGGCGTTCAGCCTGGGCTGAGGGGCTTGCCGGCCGCTGCGGGGGGCGACGTCCCCCACCCGCCCTTCGCCCGTTCCCCGGGCACGGCCCGGACCCGTCTCCCGGACTCCGTCCGGGGTGGAGCAGCCTGGGCGTCACACGGCGGCGGGACTGGATTCGCCGGAGCGGGCGGGTACCGGGGCCGGTTCGGCGGGGCCGGAGCCGGGAGTACTGGATGCGGTGAGGCCGGCCGGCGGTTTGCGGGTCATGTTGCGGACGTCCGGGACCAGGAGGACGGCGGCCGTCGCGATGATCACCAGGGCCGCGCAGCCCCAGAGGGCCGAGGTGCGGCCGATCGCGGATTCGACCGGGCCGGCCACCGCCGTGGCCAGCGGGAGCATCGACAGCGAGCCGAACCAGTCGTAGGCGGAGACCCGGGAGAACATCTCCTCCGGGATCTCCTGGTGCATCGTCGACATCCAGTTCACGGCGAACATCTCGATGCCCACCCCGCTCACGAGCATCGCCGCGCACAGGCCCCACACCGGCAGCGGGACGGCGAGTCCCGCCGCGGGGAGCGCCGACGGGAACATGCACAGGGTGGCGACCAGCAGCAGCCGGCGCGGCTTCCAGAAGGTCATCAGGACGGCCCCGCCGATGGTGCCGATGCCGAAGAAGGCCAGGGCCACGCCCCAGGGAGCCGCCCCGCCCAGTCGCTCCACGGCGACCAGGGGACCGTAGACCGCTTCGGCGGCGCCGATGACGGCCACGACGACGGAGAACTGGAGCACGATGCTCCACAGCCAGGGACGGCTCCGGAACTCCACCCAGCCCGCGCGCAGATCGGACAGCAGCCCGCCGCCGGGGGCGCGTTCGGCGATGTGGCCGACGTCGAGGAAGGCCCGCAGGGCTCCGGCGGCGGCGAACGCGGCCGCGTCCACGGCGAGGACCCAGCCGGGTCCCATGAAGGCGACCATGGCTCCGCCGAGGGCGGCTCCGCCGACGCCGGCGCCGCTCATCGCCATCCGGAAGAGAGCGAAGGCGCGGGTGGCCTGCGGGCCGGAGACGGTGGCCATGAGCATGCCCTCGGCGGCCGGGTTGAAGAAGGCCGTACCGGTGCCGCACAGCGCCGTGAGCAGCATCATCTGCCACAGCTGCGGATCACCGGTCAGGACGAGTGCGGCGAAGGCGGCCTGCGAGAGGCAGTTGAGGGCGTTGGCCGCGACCATCACGTGGTGGCGGGGGACCCGGTCGGCGACGGCTCCGCCGATGAGGAGGAAGAGGACGAGCGGCAGCGTACGGGCGGCGGCCACCAGGCCGACGTCCCCGGCGGAGCCGCCCGCCTGGACGACCGCGAAGGCGGTCGCGATGAGCGCTCCGTGGCTCCCGAGGTTCGTGATGACCGCGGCACCCGTCAGCAGGGTGTAGTTGCGGCCGGCCCACTCCGGCCTGCGGCGGGGGGAGAGCGGAGCGGCGGAAGCGGGGGAGGGCGAAGAACTCACCCCCGGACTATCCCCGTCCCGGGCCGGGAATCCAAACGGATATCCGGCCCGGGGGCGGGGGCGGCGGAGATCAGCCCGCGGTGAGGCGGACGGTGCTCAGGATCTTCTCGTAGGTTTCCTTGCTCACTTCGCCCGGGACGTTCGCGGCGCCGTAGAGGACCCAGGTGGCGAGGTCACCGTTGGTGGTCGTGAAGCTGAAGGCGACGGACTTGCCGTCCGAGGCGCACTTGTTCTCCTTGGGCAGGCCGCTGACGGTCGCGGTCGCCATGTGGCCCTTGAGGCCGGAGGAGGTCGTGTACTCCTTCGCCTTGACGATCTTGGTGGTGCCCTTCGGCGCCTTCTGCGCGTACGCGGCGAAGGCCCAGTTGCCGGCCTCGTTGTAGGCGGCCTCGGCGGTGTCCTTCGCGCCCATGCCGCCCTTGGTGCCGATGGCGGCCAGCGAGGTCGTGTCCTCCTTGCCGTCCTTGTCGGCGTCGACCTTGCACCATTCCTCCTTGAGGATGGCGGGCGCGCTCATCATGACGATGGCCGAGCCGTCGTTCTTCGACTCGTCCCCGAAGCCGATGGACAGGCCCGAGGACTTGACCTCCCAGTCCGGCGGGACGTCGAAGGCGGTGCCGCGCTTGGGGTTGAGGACCACCTTCCAGCCGGGGATCACCGGCTTGACCTCGGAGCCGCCGCGCGGGTTGGAGCTCGGGCTCGCCGGGGCGGGCGCGGCGGAGGACGCCGGGGCGGAGGGGGAGGAGCTCGGCTTGTCGTCCGCCTGGTTGGAGCCCTTGTCGTCCCGGGTCAGGACGAACGCCCCGGTGGCGGCGGCCGCCACGACGACGGCCGAGGCCGCCACGATGGCCACGGTCCTGGTCGCGAAGGGGCTCCCGCCGCGCGGGGGCGGGGGCGGCGGGGTGCCGCCCCACTGGGGCACGGGAACGGTCGGAGGCTGCTGGCCCCACCCCTGGGGCGCGGGGGGCTGCTGCGGGTACCCGTAGCCGGGCTGCTGCTCCCCGTACGCCGCCGTCGGCGGCTGCTGCTGGTACGGGTTCGGCGTTCCCGGCTGCTGCTGGTACGGGTTCTGATGCGCGTCCTGGGGGTTGGGTTCTCCCCCGGGCGGCTGCTGCTGTCCTGGCCACATGGCCGGTAACGATAGTGGGAGCGGGGCCGGGGAGCCACGGCCGCCCCCGGGCCGCTATGGCCAAGGCCTACTACTCGTGGGTAACATCGCGTGTCATGAGCACTGAACAGATGAACGTGGGCGAACTGCTCGCCGCGACCGTGCCGATGGCCAAGACCCTGAACCTCCAGTTCCTGGAGACCACCCCCGAGCGTGCCGTCGTCCGGCTCCCGGACCAGCCCGACTTCCACAACCACCTCGGCGGCCCGCACGCCGGCGCCATGTTCACCCTCGCCGAGTCCGCGAGCGGCGCGATCGTCCTGGCCGCCTTCGGCGACCAGCTCTCGCGCGCGGTGCCCCTCGCGGTGAGCGCGGAGATCGGCTACAAGAAGCTCGCCAAGGGCGTCGTCACGGCCACCGCCACCCTGGGCCGCCCGGCCGCCGACGTCGTCGCCGAACTCGACGCGGGCGGCCGCCCCGAGTTCCCCGTCACCATCGCCATCCAGCGCGAGGACGAGGCCGTGACGGGCGAGATGACCGTGGTCTGGACGCTGCGGCCCAACGCCTGATCCCGCTAGAGTCCCTCCTCCGACGACGCGTGGAGGGGGTCCCGTGCCGGGCCGAGCCAAGATCAGCATCAGCCTCGACGCCGAGCTCGTGGTGGAGGTGATGGTCCTCGCCGGGATCGGGTCGCCCCAGGACGCGGTCGAGGCCGTCGTACGGGACTACATCGAGCGCGGCCACCGTACCGAGGCGCGGATCCAGCTCCCGGACGAGCCCCGGCGCGAGGTGGACCTCGGCGGACAGCCGCCGCAGGGCTGAACATCGGCCTCCTGGTGGCGCGCCTGAGGCGGGCCCGCGCAAGGCGCGGCGCACAGTGGGGGCGGGAGCGGTCCGGCGCGGGCCGCTCCCGCCACCTGACGCCGATGCCCACGCCGCAGGGAGCGCCCATGAGCGAGGCCGTGTCCAGACGCCGTGCGATGCGCCTCCTCGGGGCGATGGGCGCCGCCCTCGGCGCGGCCGGCTGCGTACCGGCGCCGCCGCCCGGCACGCAGCCCCGTAAGGCCTCCGCCTCCGCGGGAGCCGCCGCGCCCGCCGCCGGCAGCGCCGCCCGGGTCGACGCCCTGCTGGACCGGCTCACCCTGGAGGAGAAGACCGTCCTGCTGCACGGCGGCCCGGACCCGGAGCCGCTCGGCCAGGCCGGCTACGTGCCGGGCATCCCGCGCCTGGGCATCCCGGCGCTGCGCCTCGCCGACGGCCCGGCGGGGGTCCGCGTCGCCCGGCCCGCCACCGCACTGCCCGCGCCGGTCCTGCTCGCCTCCGCCTTCGACCCGGCGCTCGCCCGCGCGTACGGGCGGGTCATCGGCCGCGAGGGCCGCGCGCTCGGCATCGACGTGCTGCTCTCGCCGATGGCCAACCTCATCCGCACCCCGTACGCCGGACGGAACTTCGAGACGTTCTCGGAGGATCCGAAGCTGACGGCCGACCTGGTCGCCGAGGTCGTCCGCGGCATCCAGGACGAGGGCCTCATCGCCACCGTCAAGCACTTCGCGCTCAACAACCAGGAGAAGGGCCGCGACACCGTCGACGTGATCGCCGCCGAACAGACCCTCCACGAGACGGAGCTACGGGGCTTCGAAGCCGCCGTGGCCGCCGGGGCCGGCGCCGTGATGGGCGCCTACAACAAGGTCAACGGGGTCTACGCCTGCGAGAACAGGCCGCTCCTCGACGAACTGCTCCGCGGACGCTGGGGGTTCGACGGCTGGGTGATGTCGGACTGGGACGCCACGCACAGCACCGTCGCCTCGATCGGCGCCGGCCTCGACATGGAGATGCCCGCGGGCACCCACTACGGCGCCCCGCTGCGCGAGGCGGTGCGCGGCGGCTCCGTCCACGAGGACACCGTGGACCTAGCCGTACGCCGGATCCTGACCACCATGGACCGCTTCGGACTGCTCGCCGAGCACCCCGCCGCGCGGCCCGTCCGGGACGCGGCCGCCGGGGCCCGTACCGCGCGGCAGATCGCCACCGCCGGAGCGGTCCTGCTGCGCAACGAGCGGGCCACCCTGCCGCTGGCCGGCCCCGCCGCCCGGTCCATCGCCGTGATCGGCCCCACCGGGCGGACCCCCTTCGTCGGCGGCGGCGGCAGCGCCCACGTGGTCCCGGACGCGGCCGCCGCCCCCCTCGACGAGATCCGGCGGCGGGCCGGGAGCGGCTCCGCGGTGACCTACGCACTGGGCGAGGACCTGTACGGCCGCCCGCTGCCGGCGCACCTGCTCGCGCCCGACGCGGGTCTCGAGGACCGGGCGGTGGCCCCCGGGCGCACCTGGGGCTACGAGGGGACCTTCCGGCTGGCCGCCGACGACGAGTGGACCCTGCTCGTCCACTACACCGGGAAGCGGCCGGCCGTCCGGCTCGACGGGGAGGAACTCTTCCCCGTACGGCAGGGCGTGGCCGAGCGGTTCGCCGGCGGCCTGCTCGGCGCCGCGCCCGACGGCCGCACCGTGCGCCGCCGCACCCTCGCGCTCAAGGCGGGCGAACACCGCCTCGCCGTCTTCGCCGAGGGCGGGCCGAAGGGGCAGCGGCTGCGGCTGCGGCACACGACGAAGGCGACCCGGGCCGCCGATCTCGCCGAGGCCGTCACGGCGGCCAAGGCGGCCCGCAGCGTGGTGCTGTTCGCCTACGAGGACGCCACCGAGGGCAGCGACCGCACCTCGCTGGCGCTGCCCGGCGGCCAGGCGGCGCTGATCGAGGCGGTCGCCGCCGCCAACCCGCGCACCACGGTGGTGCTCAACACCTCCTCCGGTACGGCCATGCCGTGGCTCCCGCGCACCGGGGCGGTCCTCCAGATGTACTACCCGGGACAGGAGGGCGCGGCCGCCACCGCCGAGGTGCTGTTCGGCGACGCGGACCCGGGCGGCCGCCTCACCCAGACCTTCCCGGCCGACGAGCGGGCGACCCCGGCCGGCGCGGACCCGGTGCGCTATCCGGGGGTCGGCGGGCGGCAGGAGTACACCGAGGGCGTGCACGTCGGCCACCGCTGGTACGACCAGCAGCGGGTGGCTCCGCTGTTCGCCTTCGGGCACGGGCTCTCGTACACGACCTGGGCCTACGAGAAGCTGGCGGTCCGGCGCGGCGGCGCGCACGGGAAGCACGGCGGGCTGCGCGTGGAGTTCACCGTCCGCAACACCGGACGCCGCACGGGCACCGAGGTGGCCCAGGTCTACGTGGGGCCGTCCCCGGACCTGAAGCTGGACCAGCCGGTGCGGGCGCTGGCCGGATACCGGCGGCTCACCCTCGAGCCCGGCGAGGCGCGGCGGGTCGTCCTGGATATCGACGCGCGCACGCTGTCCTCCTGGGATCCCGAGCGGAACGCGTGGGTGGTGGGGACGGGCCGCCGCGAAGTGTTCGCCGGTCGTTCCTCGCGCGAACTGCCGCTGCGCGCAAAGGCTGTGGTGGCGACCGGATAGGCTGCCCGTTCGGTCCGCCACAGGGGGCGGGCCGGGGGGAGAACTCGGGAGGACGTACCGGTGCACATCCAGGAATGGCTGGAGACGATTCCGGCGGTCAGCATCTACCTCCTGGTGGGGCTCGTCATCGGACTGGAAAGCCTCGGCATCCCGCTGCCGGGGGAGATCGTCCTGGTCAGCTCGGCGCTGCTGGCCTCCCAGCAGGGGCACATCGACCCCGTGGTGCTGGGCATCTGCGCGACCGCCGGGGCGATCGTGGGCGACTCGATCGGCTACGCGATCGGGCGCAAGGGCGGAAAGCCGCTCCTGGAGCGGCTGGGCCGGCGCTTCCCCAAGCACTTCGGCCCGGACCAGGTGGCCCTCGCGGAGCGGTCCTTCGAGAAGTGGGGCATGTGGGCCGTCTTCTTCGGCCGGTTCGTGGCGCTGCTGCGGATCTTCGCGGGGCCGCTGGCGGGCGTCCTGCACATGCCCTACTGGCGGTTCCTGATCGCGAACGTCCTCGGCGGGATCCTGTGGGCGGGCGGGACGACGGCCGTGATCTACTCGATCGGGATCGTCGCCGAGCCGTGGCTCAAGGGGTTCTCGTGGGTGGCGCTCGCCCTGGCCCTCGTCTTCGGGCTCGCCATGACCCTGGTGGTGCGCGGGCGGATGAAGAAGGCGGCCGCGGCGGCGCGGGAAGAGGCCGCCGCGGCCGAGGCCGTGGGCGAGGCCGTGGGCGAGGCCGTGGGCGCCGACGCGGCCGCGGTGCCGGGGCAGGCCGAGGCCTCCCCGACCGTACTCACCGACTGAGGGGCCTGTTCCCCGCCCGGCCCCGGGCGGGGAACACGTCCACCGGCTGATGCCCGTTACGCGTCCGCGGCCACCGAGGCGCCGTGCTGCTTGGCCAGCTCGGTGTACATGAGGGCGTTGACCTTGATGCCCTCGCGCTCCTCCGCGGTCAGCTCGCGCCGCACCTTCGCCGGTACGCCCGCGACCAGCGAGCCGGGCGGGACGACCATCCCCTGCGGGACCAGTGCCTGGGCGGCCACCAGCGAGCCGGCGCCGACCACCGCGCCGTTGAGGACCGTGGCGCCCATTCCGATGAGGCAGTCGTCCTCGACCGTGCAGCCGTGCACGACGGCGTTGTGACCGATGGAGACGCGCTCGCCGATGGAGACCGGGAAGCCCGGGTCCACGTGCACGGTGCAGTTGTCCTGCACGTTGCTGTCGGCGCCGAGGGTGATCGGACCGCAGTCCGCGCGGAGCACGGCCGAGTACCAGATGCTCGCGCCCGCGCCGAGGCGCACGTCCCCGACGACGACGGAGGTCGGAGCGGTGAACGCCGTCGGGTCGATCTCGGGATTCTTCCCGTTGACCCCCATCACCAGTGCCTGGGCCGCCTGCTGCGTCATGTGTTCTCTTCCTCTTCCGGTACGTCGCGTCGCGCTACCGGAACCGTAGGCCACGCCGTCCGCGCCCCCGGGAATGGGGTGAAGATCACGGCCCGGCCCCGGCTCCCGGCGCTTAAGGTGACCCGGTGGCGAAGAACCAGAACACGTTCTCTTCTCAGACGGCGCTCTCTTCCCTGACGGCCCTGCGCCGCCGGCTCGCCGGGCGCGCGGTCCACGCGGGCTGGCGCTGGATGCAGCGGGCCGGCGCGGTCACCGCCCAGACCCCCGGAGGGCTGCGTTTCGGCGCGATCGGGCACGGCACCCGGCTCGCCTTCCCGCAGGGCACGGTCTTCGGCGAGCCCTGGATCAGGCTCGGCGACCACTGCATCATCGGGGAGCGGGTCACGCTCACCGCCGGCATGATGCCGGACCTCGACCTCGGCGCGGAGCCGATGCTGGTCCTCGGCAACGGCGTGGTCATCGGCCGCGACAGCCACGTCATCGCCGACACCCGGATCACGATCGGCAACGACACCTTCTGCGGACCGGGGGTGTACATCACCTCCACCAACCACAGCTACGACGACCCGCACGAGCCCGTCGGCAAGCAGTGGCCGCGCAGCGCCCCGGTGGAGATAGGCCCGGGCTGCTGGCTGGGGACCGGCGCGGTGATCCTGCCCGGGGCGCGCCTCGGCCGCAACGTCGTGGTGGCGGCGGGAGCCGTCGTACGGGGCGAAGTGCCGGACCACGCCGTGGTGGCGGGGGCGCCGGCCCGTGTCGTCCGCCGCTGGGACCCCGAAGCCGGCTGGCAGCCGCCGCTGCGCACCCCGGCGCCGGTCCCGATCCCCGACGGGGTGACACCGGAGCAACTGCGCGCCCTGGCGGACGTGTCGGATCCGGAGTGAGGGGCGCACCTCGCGCACCTGCGGCCTAGGTCGTCTCTTTCGGATCTTGTCGGCCGAGCCCGCGGCGTCTGGTGCCGTGCCTGGGCGTGCTGCCGGGGCGTTCGCGTACTGGGCGTACGTGGTCGCCTCGGCAGTGCGGCCAGGCGCGGTGCCGGGCGTCGCGGGCCCGGCAAGATCCGGAAGAGACGGCCTAGCCCGCCGCGAGGAGGACCGTGCCCGCCAGGGCCAGGCCCGCTCCTGCCGCCTGGACGGGGCGCAGGCGTTCCTTGAGGACGGCGAAGGCGGCCAGGGCCGTGATCACCGGGTAGAGGGAGGAGAGCACGGCGGCGGTGGTGACCGGGCCGTGCTGGGCGGCGATCGAGTAGGTGCCGTTGGCCGCTACGTCGGCCAGTCCGACGAAGGCGAGCGCCGGCAGCAGGCTCCACAGGATCCGCCGGCCGCCCGTACCGGCCGGGAGGGCCGGGACTCCGCGCCGGGTCCGCACCCACAGGGCCGTGCCGCCGACGGCGACGTTGGTGACGCGCTGGACGAACAGCGCGAGGAACAGGCCGGGCACGGTGGAGGAGGCGGGGGCGATCAGGGCCATCACCGCGCCGAAGCCGAAGGCGGCGACCAGGGTGAGGACGACGGCCTGCCGCTGGACGGGAGCGCCGCGCAGTTCGGGTCCGCCCGCGAGGACGATGCCCACCACGGCGACCGCGATGCCCGCGAACTGGGCGGCTCCGGGCCGCTCGCCCAGCAGCAGTCCGGCGGCCATCGGCACCACCACGCCGAGGGATCCGAGCGGGGAGACCACGCCCATCGGGCCGAGGGCGAGGGCCTTGTAGAAGCTGAGCATCGCGACCGGGCCCACCAGGCCCGCCCCCACCGCGAACCAGAGCTGCGGTCCTGCCTCCCGCCAGGCGCCGGTGCCCAGGACCACCGCGCCGAGCACGAGGACGGCGAGGATCTGGGAGGCGACGACCACCGTCAGGGCCGGTATCCGGCGGGTCAGCAGCCCGCCGCCGAAGTCGGCGAGGCCCCACAGGACGGCGGTGGCCAGGGCGAACAGGGCGGTCATGGGGTGCCTCGCAGTACAGTGCGTTGAACGGTGGAGTACAACGCACCATAGTTCAGTGCAATGAACCCTGTCATCCAAAATATTGTACGGAGTGGATGGAACGGTGTCGGACCTCGAACAGCTCACCCAGGCGCTCGGCCGCAACCTCAAGCGCTGGCGCGGGGAGCGCGGGTTCACCCTGGAGGCCCTCGCCGCCCGCGCGGGGGTGAGCCGGGGCATGATCATCCAGATCGAGCAGGCCCGTACGAACCCCAGCGTCGGCACGACGGTCAAACTGGCCGACGCGCTCGGCGTCAGCATCACCACCCTGCTCGACCACGACCGCGGTCCGCGGGTGCAGGTGGTCCTGCCGGGGCAGGGGGTGCGGATGTGGTCCACCGAGGGCGGCAGCGCCGCGAGCATGCTGCTCGGCGACGACCGGCGCGGGCCGGTGGAGATGTGGACCTACCGGCTGGAGCCCGGCGAGGGCACCGCCTCGGACCCGCACCCGCCGGGCACCTTCGAGATGCTGCACGTCACCGAGGGGGAGCTGACGCTGCTGGTGGCGGGCGAGGCGTACGCCGTACCGGCCGGCGGGGCCGTCTCCTTCGAGGCGGACGCCCCGCACGCCTACCGCAACGAGGGGGCCGGTCCGATGGAGATGACGATGGCGGTCTCCATCCCACCGGTGACCGCCCGCACCTGACCGCAGGGGGCGGGCGGGACTTTGCGGACACCCCCTAGAGGGCGGGGATCTCGATCGCCGGGCAGCGGTCCATGATCATGTCCAGTCCGGCCGCGCGGGTACGGGCGAAGGCGGCCTCGTCGATCACGTCGAGCTGGAACCAGACGGCCTCCGCCCCCTTCGCGACGGCCTCGTCGGCGACCGCGCCCGCCAGGGAGCTGTTCACGAAGACGTCCACCACGTCCACCTTGAACGGGATCGCCTCCAGCGAGGGGTAGCCCTGCTCGCCGTGGACGGTCTCCGCCTTGGGGTGCACGGGGATCACGCGCTTGCCGTACCGCTGGAGCACCTCGGCCACGCGGTACGCGGCCCGGTCCCGGTTGTTGGAGAGGCCCACCACGGCCCAGGTGTCGCCGAGCTCGGTGAGGACCTTGCGGATGGTTGCCGGATCGCCGTACACGTGTGCCGCCTCCTGGTGCTGGTGCTACTGGTGCTACTGGTGCTGCGCTTGGCCGCTGGTTGCCGCCAGCTCGATCAACGGAAAAGACGCATGTCGGATTCCCCGTAGGGTGGACGGGTGAAGGCAGACCAGTACGTGACGGTGGCCCGTGAGGGTGTGCACGAGTCGGAGATCAACCGCTCCCGGTTCCTGTGCGCGCTCGCGCCCGCGGCCACGGAGCGGGAGGCGCAGGAGTTCGTCGCCCGGATCCGCAAGGAGCACCCCACCGCTTCGCACAACTGCTACGCCTACGTGATCGGCGCCGACGCCTCCGTGCAGAAGGCCAGCGACGACGGCGAGCCCGGCGGCACCGCCGGGGTGCCGATGCTGCAGATGCTCACGCGCCGGGACATCCGCTACGCCGTCGCCGTCGTCACCCGCTACTACGGCGGAGTGAAGCTCGGCGCCGGCGGGCTCATCCGCGCCTACGGCGGGGTCGTCGGCGAGGCGCTCGACGCGCTCGGCACGGTGACCCGGCACCGGTACCGGCTGGTCACCGTCACCGTCGACCACCAGCGGGCCGGCAAGACCGAGAACGACCTGCGCTCCACGGGCAGGGCCGTGATCGACGTGCGCTACGGAGCCGCCGTGGAGATCGAGGTCGCGCTGCCCGAGGCCGATCTGCCCGCCTTCGGGGCCTGGCTCGCCGACAGCACCGCCGGGAGCGCCACCCTCACCCCGGGCGGGGAGACGTACGCGGCCTGAGCACCCGGGGGCGTGACCGCGTGCACGAAGGGGCGAACGGGGCGGGGCGGCGCCGGGGAGGCGTTAGCGTAGAGGGGTTCAGGGTCCGGCCCGCGCGGTCCGGCCGGCGGGGTCATCCAGCAGGGGGAGACGGTATGCGCGGCGGTGCCGGCGAGTGAAGTTCCTGCACACCTCCGACTGGCATCTGGGCCGGAGCTTCCACCGGGTGAACCTGCTCGGCGCCCAGGCCGCCTTCATCGACCACCTCGTCGACACCGTCCGGGAGCACGAGGTCGACGCCGTCCTCGTCGCCGGTGACGTCTACGACCGCGCCGTGCCCCCGCTGCCCGCCGTCGAGCTGTACGACCGGGCCCTGCACCGGCTCGCCGACCTCGGCGTGCCCACCGTGATGATCTCCGGGAACCACGACTCCGCCCGCCGCCTCGGTGTCGGAGCCGGGCTGATCGGGCGGGCCGGCATTCACCTCAGGACCGATCCCGCCGGGTGCGCCGACCCCGTGGTGCTGGCCGACGCACACGGCGACGTGGCGCTCTACGGGCTCCCGTACCTGGAGCCCGCGCTCGTGAGGGATGAGTTCGGAGCCGCGAAGGTGAGCCACGAGGCCGTGCTCGGAGCCGCCATGGACCGGATCCGGGGCGATCTGGCCGCGCGGACGCCCGGCACGCGGTCGGTCGTGCTCGCCCATGCCTTCGTCACCGGCGGGCAGGCCAGCGACAGCGAGCGCGACATCACCGTCGGCGGGGTCGAGGCCGTGCCGGCCTCCGTCTTCGACGGGGTCGACTACGCCGCCCTCGGCCACCTCCACGGCTGCCAGACGATCAACGAACGGGTCCGCTACTCCGGTTCCCCGCTCGCCTATTCCTTCTCCGAAGCCGACCACCGCAAGAGCATGTGGCTCGTGGAGCTGGGCGCGGAGGGGGAGGTCGTGAGCGCCGAGCACGTCGACACCCCCGTGCCGCGCGGCCTCGCCCGGGTCCGGGGACCGCTGGAGGAGCTGCTCTCCGGGAGTGCGTACGCCCGCTACGAGGACTGCTGGCTGGAGGCCACCCTCACCGACCCCGTCCGGCCCGAGGACCCCATGGCCCGGCTCGCCGTCCGCTTCCCGCACACCCTCAGCCTGGCCTTCGATCCCGAGGGACGCACCGAGGACGCCGCGGGCTCGTACGCCCAGCGGCTCCGGGGGCGCAGCGACCGGGAGATCGCCGAGGACTTCGTCGCCCACGTCCGCGGGGGCGGCGGTTTCTCCGACGAGGCCGAACGGGACGTGCTCCAGGGCGCCTTCGACGAGGTACGGGCCGAGGACAGCCGGCAGGAGACCCACCGATGAGGCTGCACCGGCTGCGCATCACCGCCTTCGGGCCCTTCGCCGAACCCCAGGAGATCGACTTCGACGCCCTCTCCGGCGCCGGGATCTTCCTGCTGCACGGCCCGACCGGCGCGGGCAAGACCTCCGTGCTCGATGCCGTCTGCTACGCCCTCTACGGGTCCGTGCCCGGCGCCCGGCAGGCCCCGGGGACGAGCCTGCGCAGCGACCACGCGGCGTCCGACACCCCGACCGAGATCACCCTCGAACTCACCGCGGGCGGGCGGCGCCTGGAGATCACCCGGCGCCCCGAGCAGGACCGGCCCAAGAAGCGCGGCACCGGGACGACCAAGGACAAGGCGCAGAGCTGGCTGCGCGAGTTCGACGGGGAAGGCTGGACCGCGCTCAGCCGGTCCCATCAGGAGATCGCCGAGGAGATCGAGCAGCTGCTCGGCATGAGCCGCGAGCAGTTCTGCCAGGTCGTGCTGTTGCCGCAGGGGGAGTTCGCGCGCTTCCTGCGGGCCGACGAGGCGGCCCGGGGGCGGCTGCTGGGGCGGCTCTTCGACACCCGGCGCTTCGCCGCCGTCGAAACCCTGCTCGGTGAACGCCGCCGGGCCGCCGAGGCCAAGGTCCGCGCCGGTGACGAGCAGGTGCTGCACACCGCCCAGCGCCTCGCCCAGGCCGCCGGGAACGCCGCCGACCTGCGCGCCTGGCCGCTGCCCCGGCACCAGCCGGGCGACCCCGGGCTGGCCGGGGCGATCCGCGCCTGGGCCGCCGTCGCGCGGTGCTCCGCCCGGGAGCGGCTCACCGTCGCCGAGTACGCCCTCGCCGCCGTCGAGGGGCGCTACCACGCCGCCCGGCGGGCCGCCGAGGAGGCGCGGGAGCTCGACCGGTTGCAGCACCGGCACGCGGAGACCACCCGCCGGGCGGCCCTGCTCACCGAGGCCGGTCCGGAGCGGGAGCGGGTGCGCTCCCTCCTCGACCGGGCCCGGCGCGGAGCCCTCGTCGCCCCCGCCCTGGAGCTGCGCGGAGCCGCGGCCGGCGCCCACATGGCCGCCGCGCACGCGGAGTCGCGGGCCCGGGCGGAGCTGCCGCCGCAGCTCGCCGAGGCCGGCGTCGAGCAGCTGGCCGCGGTCGAGCAGCGGCTGCGCGAGGATCTGGGCGCACTCGGAGCCGCCCGCCGCGCCGAGCAGCGCAGCGCCGAGATCGGCCGCGAACGGGCCGACCTGGAACGGGAGTCCCGGGCCGCCGAGGAGCAGCAGCAGGAGACCGCCGAGTGGCTCGGCCGCTGGGACGCCACCCGGACCGAGCTGGCCGGCCGCGCGGACGCCGCCCAGCAGGCCGCGACCCTGGCCGAGCAGCTCGCGGGCAAGCTGGAACCCGCCCGGCTGCACCTGCACGCCGCCCGCCGGCGCGACGCCCTGGACGCCGACGCGGAGCAGGCCCAGGGCGAACTGCTCACCGCGCGCGAGGAGTCGGCCGTGGCGCGGGAGCGCTGGCTGGAACTGAAGGAGACCCGGCTGCGCGGGATCGCCGCGGAGCTGGCCGCCGCCCTGGTGGCGGGCGAGCCCTGCACCGTCTGCGGGGCCGCGGAGCACCCCGCTCCCGCCCGGCCCGCCCCCGGTCATGTCGACCGGGCCGCGGAGGAGGCGGCGCACGCCCGCTTCGAGGGGGCCGAGGAGCGCAGGGCCGGCGTCGAGCGCAGGCTGGCCGCCGTACGGGAGGCCCGCGCCGAGGCCGCGGCCGCCGCGGGGGAGGCCACCACCGCCGAACTCCTGGAACGCACCTCTGACTTGAGTTCCCGTCATGCCGAGGCACACGCCGCGGCCGCCGGTCTGCACACCGCCCGGGAGCGGCTGGCCCGCGCCGAGCGGGAGCACGCCGTGCGCAGCGCGGAGCGCAGCGAGGCCGAGGCCCGGGGCGCCGCCAGGGCCTCGCGGCGCGAGGCGCTCGACCGGGAACAGGCCTCGCTGGAGGCGGAGCTGGCCCTCGTGCGGGCGGACGCCCCCAGCGTCGCGGCCCGCGCCGGAGTCCTGGAGGACCGCGTCCGCATGGTCACGGCGGCGGCCGCCTCGCTGCGCCGGGCCGAGACCACCGCCGCCCGGCTGAAGGAGGCCGACGACCAGCTCGCCGACGCCGCCTTCAAGGCCGGCTTCGACACCACCGAGGAGGCGGCCGACGCCGTGCTCCCCGAGTACGAGCGCAGCGCGCTCCAACGCCGCACCGACGCCTGGCAGGCGGAGGAGGCCATGCTGGCCGACCGCCTCGGCGAGGCCGACACCGCCGCGGCGGCGGCCCTGCCCCCGGCCGCGCCGGAGGCGGCCGAGGCGTACGCGGCGCTGGCCGCCGCGAAGCTTCGTACGGCCGGGTCCGCCGTGGACGCGGCCCGGGTCCGGTGCAAGGACCTCGACGGGCTCTCCCTCCAGGCCGAACGGGAGCTGCGCTCCCTGGGACCGCTGCGCGAAGCCTACGAACGGGTGGCCCGGCTCGCCGGACTCACCGCGGGCACCTCCGCGGACAACGAGCGCAAGATGCGGCTGGAGGCCTACGTGCTCGCGGCCCGGCTGGAGCAGGTCGCCGCCGCGGCGACCGTACGGCTGCTGCGCATGTCCGGCGGCCGCTACACCCTGCTGCACTCCGACGCCAGGGCGAGCGGGCGCGGGCGCTCCGGGCTCGGGCTGCACGTGGTCGACGCCTGGACCGGCAGCGAGCGGGACACCGCCACGCTGTCCGGCGGCGAGACCTTCTTCGCCTCGCTCGCCCTCGCGCTGGGTCTGGCCGACGTGGTCACCGACGAGGCGGGCGGCATGCGGCTCGACACCCTCTTCATCGACGAGGGCTTCGGCAGCCTCGACGACCAGGCGCTGGACGAGGTGCTCGACGTCCTGGACTCGCTGCGCGAACGCGACCGCAGCGTCGGCATCGTGAGCCATGTCGCCGACCTGCGGACACGGGTGCAGGCCCAGCTGGAGATCGTCAAGCAGCGCGGAGGCTCGGTGGTGCGGCACCGCACGGCGGCGGGCGCGGGCTGACGCACCTGGCTCCGCCGCCCGCGGCTGGCGACCACCGGCCGCCGCGTGCACGCACGGACGGGCCGGCTCCACCAGGGGGAGCCGGCCCGTCCGCCTTCTGGTCCGTCCGGCGGTCAGAGCTTCGAGAGCTCGTCCACCAGGTCGTCCAGGCCCAGCGAGCCCTGGGACAGCGCCGCCATGTGCCAGGCCTTCAGGTCGAAGGAATCGCCGTGCGCGGCACGCGCGTTGTCACGGCCCAGCAGCCAGGCGCGCTCGCCCAGCTTGTAGCCGATCGCCTGACCCGGCATCGACAGGTAGCGGGTCAGCTCGCTCTCGACGAAGTCGCCCGGCCGGCCGCTGTGCAGGCCGAAGAACTCCTGCGCCAGGTCCACCGTCCAGCGCTCGCCCGGGTGGAACGGCGAATCCGCCGGGATCTCCAGGCCGAGGTGCATGCCGATGTCCACGATGACGCGCGCGGCGCGCATCATCTGGCAGTCCAGGTAACCGAGCCGCTGCTCGGCGTCCTTGAGGTAGCCCAGCTCGTCCATCAGGCGCTCCGCGTACAGCGCCCAGCCCTCGCAGTTGGAGCTGACAAGACCGACGCTGGCCTGGTAGCGGGAGAGCTGGTCGGCGACGTGCGCCCACTGCGCCAGCTGGAGGTGGTGGCCAGGAACGCCCTCGTGGTACCAGGTGGAGACCAGGTCGTAGACGGGGAAGCGGGTCTGGCCCATCGTCGGCAGCCAGGTGCGGCCCGGACGGGAGAAGTCCTCCGAGGGGCTCGTGTAGTACGGGGCCGCCGCGCCGCCCGGAGGGGCGATCCGCGACTCCACGCGCTTGACGCGCTCGGCGAGTTCGAAATGGGTGCCGTCGAGGTTCTCGATGGCCTCGTCCATCAGGCCCTGCAGCCAGGCCTGGACCTCGTCCACGCCCTCGATGTGCGTGCCGTGCTCGTCCAGGTGCTTGAGCGCCTCCCAGGGACCGGCGCCGGGCAGGATCTTGGCGGCTTCCGCCTTCATCTCCGCCAGCAGCCGGTGGTACTCCGACCAGCCGTAGGCGTACGCCTCGTCCAGGTCCAGGTCGGTGCCGTTGAAGTAGCGCGACCAGCGGGCGTAGCGCTCGCGGCCCACCGGGTCGGGCTTCCCCTCGACCGCGGGGGCGTACACGTCCCGCATCCAGTCGCGCAGTTCCACGACGGCGGCGGTCGCCGCGGCGGCTGCCTCGTCGAGCTCGCCGCGCAGCGCCCGGGGGCCGGCGGCGGCGAACTCGGTGAAGTAGTCGCCCTTGCCCCCGCCCTCGCCCTCGGCACCCTCGGTCCCGCCCTCGCCCTGGCCGGCCCACGCGGTGAGCTGCTCGATGAAGGTGGCGGTGGGGCGCGGGCTTCCGAACAGGCCGCGCTCCAGGCCGAGCGCGAGGCACTCGCGGTAGCCCGCGTACGCCGCCGGTACGGCGCGCAGCCGCTCGGCGATCGCGGCCCAGTCCTCGTCGGTGTCGGCCGGGGTCAGGGAGAAGACCTCGCGGACCGAGTGCGCGGGGGAGTGGATGTTGCTGACCGCGCGCAGGTCCTCGTCGGCCTCGTGGACGGCGAGTTCGGCGGTGAGCCGCTCGCGCAGCAGTCGGGCGCAGCGGCGCTCGACATCGCTGTCGGCGCCCGGCAGCCGCTCGGCGGCGTCGAGCTTCGCGAGGGTGGCGCGGGAGAGATCGGCGGCCGCCGCACGGCCCGCCGGGGAGAGGTCCGGGAGCTTGCCGGAGCTGGCGGCGACACCGAGGTAGGTGCCCGTGATCGGATCGATGGCGATGAGGTCGTCGACATAGGCGTCGGCTACCTGACGGGGCAGCCGCGCGGTGTTGTCACTGGTGATGATGTCTGGCATGTGGACATCTTCGTATGCGGGAAGGGTCCGCGTCATCAGTGAAGAGCGTCAGCCTGCTGACGTGAAGAGCGTCGGCCCGTCACGGTGGGGATGGTCAGCCGGCTGCCGTGGGCGGCAGCAGCGGCCCGCAGTCCCACTCCTGGAAGATCAGCCGGGTCTCCACGCGGGCGACTTCCCGGCGCGAGGTGAACTCGTCCAGGACCAGCCGCTGGAGCTCGCCGGGGTCGGCAACGGCCACGTGGACGAGGTAGTCGTCCGGGCCCGTCAGATGGAAGACGGCCCGGGAGGCCGGCAGCGAGCGCACGCGTTCGACGAAGGGGCCGATCAGCTCGCGGCGGTGCGGGCGCACCTGGACGAGGAGCAGCGCCTCCAGCCCGCGCCCGAGCTTGGCCGGATCCAGCCGGAGCCGGTTGCCGAGGATGATGCCGGAGCGGCGCATCCGGGCCACGCGGTCCAGACAGGTCGACGCGGCGATTCCTATCCCGGCGGCGAGATCGCGGTACGTGGTCCGGGCGTCGTTCTGCAGATGGCGCAGAATCTGCAGATCGACCGGGTCCAGAGCGACGGATTCGGACATCGGCCGAACGTAGCACGGAGATTTCCCGCCGGAGCCGTCGCGCTGAGCACAGTACGGCCCATGGAGACGAACGCCCCGACCGTACGCCGGTCACTGGCCACAGAAGCGGTTCATGCCGGACGCGAGGACCTCGCCGGGCTCGGACTGCACGCGCCTCCGCTCGATCTGTCGACGACCTACCCGTCGTACGACAGCCGGGCGGAGGCCGCCCGCATCGACGCGTTCGCCACGACGGGAGCGCGCCCCGAGGGCCCGCCGGTCTACTCCCGGCTGGACAATCCGACCAGCGCCCGCTTCGAGACGGCCCTGGCCCGGCTCGAAGGCACCGAGAGCGCCGTCGCCTTCGCGAGCGGGATGGCCGCGTTGTCGGCGTGCCTGCTGGTGCGGGGGATGAAGGAACTGCGTCACGTGGTCGCCGTACGGCCGTTGTACGGGTGCAGCGACCACCTGCTGACCAGCGGGCTGCTGGGAACCACCGTGACCTGGGTGGATCCGGACGGCATCGCCGGCGCCATCCGGCCCGGCACCGGTCTCGTCATGATCGAGTCGCCCGCCAATCCGACGCTCGCGGAGATCGACCTGGGCCGCGCCGCGCAGGCGTGCGGGGAGGTCCCGCTGCTCGTCGACAACACCTTCGCGACGCCCGTCCTGCAGCGGCCGGCCGAGAGCGGGGCCCGGCTGGTGCTGCACAGCGCCACCAAGTACCTCGGCGGCCACGGGGACGTGCTCGGCGGGGTCGTCGCCTGTGACGAGGAGTTCGCCCGGCAGCTCCGCCAGGTGCGGTTCGCCACCGGCGGGGTCCTGCACCCGCTGGCCGCGTACCTGCTGCTCCGTGGGCTCTCGACGCTCCCCGTACGGGTCCGGGCGGCCTCCGCTGCGGCCGCGGAGCTCGCCGCGCGGCTCGCTGCCGATCCTCGGGTGCTGCGGGTGCACTACCCGGGGATCGGCGGAGCGATGGTGGCCTTCGAGACGGCCGGCGACCCGCACGAGGTGATCGCCTCCGTACGGCTCATCACCCCGGCCGTCAGCCTGGGCAGTGTCGACACCCTCATCCAGCACCCGGCCTCCATCAGCCACCGCATCGTGGCCGAGGGGGACCGTCACGCCTCGGGCGTGAGCGACCGGCTGCTGCGCATGTCGGTCGGGCTGGAGGACGTGGACGACCTGTGGGCCGATCTGGACCAGGCGCTGGACCGGGCGATGGCCCGGGAGGGGGCTCCTGCCGGGGTGGAGACGGGGACCGGCGTCGGGGCCGGCGTCGGGGTCGGCGTCGGGGCCGGCGGCCGGCTCACTGCCGGCCGCGGGGCAGTCCGCGGGACTCGCCCGGGAGCTCGTACGGCATCTCGTACGGGAGCCGGGAGCTGACCGGGGTCGCGTCCAGCCGGGCCGTGATCACCAGGGTGCCCTCCTCGATCTGGTAGTCGAGGGGGAGGCCGAGACCGCGCATCGCGGCGACCATGCCGGTGTTCGAGGCCTGGGTGACGGCGTACACGCTGTCGCATCCGGCCTCGACGGCCATCCCGATCAGCCGGCCCAGCAGCTCGGAGCCGATGCCGCGGCGCTGCCAGTCGTCCTCGATGAGCAGCGCCACCTCGGTCTCGTCGCCGTCCCAGAGCAGGTGGCCGAGGGCCACGAGCTTGCCGGAGGCGGTGGTCGCGGCGAGGGTGCGGCCGAAGCGCGGGCTCAGCAGGTGGCCGAGGTAGCGGTCGGCGTCGGCGACGGGGCCGTGGTAGCGCAGGCCGAGGGTGCGCTCCGAGCAGCGGTCGTGCATGGCACGGGCCGCGGGCAGGTCGGATCCGTCGGCGCGGCGGACGGTGATCTCGTTGCCCTCGGGGAGGGTCAGGATGTCCCGGCTCCGCGGGACCCGCGGCCCGAGCCGTGCGTCCAGCTCGACGAGCGCGCGGGCGCGCGCGAACTCGGTCGGGGTGAAGGGCAGGTAGGGCCGCTCGATGGTGATGGCGCCGCCGGAGGGATCGCGCAGCTTCATGACCGTGGCTTCCAGGACGCCTTCGACGGGCGCGTCGGCGCCGGCGTTGGGCCGCCCGGAGAGGGTGGTCGCCGGGATCGAGTGGATGGTGCAGCGGCCGAGCAGCTGGCGCAGGGCGAGCGGCAGTTCGGCGGCGTCCAGCGCGGTGCGGGTGGCCAGGCCCAGGACCCGGGTCGGGGTGTCGACCAGGTCGTGGGCGTCGGCGCGTTCGATCCAGGTGCTGTGGCCGCCGGCGCCGGCGATGGCCCGGGTGAGGTCGGCGGAGGGGAGCTGCTGCGGGGCGCGCAGCAGGAACTCGTCCACCGTGCCGCCCTCGGGGAGGGGGTGCGTCTGCAGGGTCAGGATGTCGACCCCGCGGCCGGCGAGGGCCGTGCAGAGCGCGGCGAGGCTGCCGGGCTCGTCGCGCACGGTCGTCCGCATCCGCCACAGGGCGGCGGCCGGCGGCCCGTCCGTACCGGGTGTGTCGGTCGTACCGGCCGTGGGCTCGGTCCCGGTGACCGTGGCCGCGGCCAGGGCCGCGACCGTCCCGGTACCCGTTGCCGGGTCCGGGACGGCGGTGTCCGTGGGCGGCGGCGCATGGCTGTGGCGGCGTGCCCACCACGTGTGGAACGCCGCCGTGACCAGGAGTGCGACGGCCGAGGCGACGAGCAGGACGGGGCCCCGGGGGCCGTGCACGACGAGATTGGCGATGCCGTCGGCGACCGCGACGGCGCAGAAGAGGGCGGCGAGTTCGACGACGTCGCGGCGCCAGTGGTGGCGGTGGGGACGCTGGGAGGAGGCAGTCATGGGCTCAGTCATGCAGACCACTGTGACCCAGGGGTGTTGCGTGATCACGAACGATCTGTGACCGACTGGTTAAGGATCCATCTGGCCGATTTCGCCCTGTTTTCCGGCCGATTTCAGATCCCGGCCGGTCGGCGGCCGTAAGGGCCGGAGGGCCGGAGGGCCGAAAGGGCCGCAAGGGCCGCAAGGGCCGGAGGGCCGCCTACTGGCCCACCCGCCCGGGCTGCAGGGTCCGGGAGAAGAGTACGCCGCCTCCCTGGCGGCGCAACCGGACGGTGAGTTCGCCGCACTCCCCGTCGATCTCGACCTCGCCGTAGTACGGGGGGTTCTCGGCCGGGGACATGTTGGCGAAGGGTGCGGACTGGACGTAGACGGTCTCCGGGCCGAAGGTGGCGTCCAGCCGGCCGGCCGGGAACCCGCCCGCGCCGACGGGGCCGGAGACGAACTCCCAGAAGGGGGCGAAGTCGGTGAAGGCGGCCCGCTCGGGCGCGTAGTGGTTCGCGGCCGTGTAGTGGACGTCGGCGGTGAGCCAGAGGGTGCCGGTGATGCGCTGGTGCTTCACGTGGCGCAGCAGCTCGGCGATCTGCAGTTCCCGTCCGAGCGGTGCGCCGGGGTCGCCCTGGGCGACGGCCTCGAAGTTCGCCGTGCCGTCGGCCACCACGATGCCCAGCGGCATGTCGGCGGCGATGACCTTCCAGGTGGCGCGGGAACGCGACAGTTCGCGCTTGATCCAGGCCAGCTGCTCGGGGCCGAGGATGCCGACGGGGTCGTCGCTCTGGCGGCCGGGGGAGTTCGCGTTGCGGTAGGTGCGCATGTCGAGGACGAAGACGTCGAGCAGCGGGCCGTAGCGCATCACGCGGTACATCCGGCCCTCGGCGCGGCCGCCGCGCAGGTCGGTGACCGGGAAGTACTCGCCGAAGGCCCGGCGGGCCCGGCCGGCGAGGGTGTCGACGTCCTTCACGGTGTAGCGGGGGTCGTCGAGGATCTGGCCCGGGTACCAGTTGTTGCGCACCTCGTGGTCGTCCCACTGCGCGAGGACCGGTACCTGGGCGTTGAAATCGCGCAGGTTGCGGTCGAGCAGGTTGTAGCGGAAGTTGCCCCGGTACTCGGCGAGGGTCTCGGCGACCTTCGCCTTCTCCTCGGTGGTCACGTTGTGCCACAGGGTTCCGTCGCGCAGCGGCACGGAGGCCTGGATCGGGCCGTCGGCGTAGATGGTGTCCCCGCTGAAGAGGAAGAAGTCGGGGTCCCGCAGCCGCATGTCGTCGAAGACGCGGTAGCCGCCGAGCTCCGGGTTGATGCCCCAGCCCTGGCCGGCGAGGTCCCCGGACCACAGGAAGCGCACGTCGCGGCGGCGCGAGGCGGGGGTGGTGCGGAAGGTGCCGTGGACCGGCTCGCCGCTGCGGCGCGGATCGTCGGGGTCGGCGAGGACCACCCGGTAGTGGACCTGCTGTCCGGGCGGGAGTTCGCGCAGCGTGGTGGTGCCCGTGAAGTCGGTGTCCGGGCCGAGCAGCGGGCCGCGGTGGCGGCGGACGGCGTAGCGGAACGACTCGCTCGGGGAGGTCTCGACGTACATCCGCGCGGGGCGGTCGGCACGGGTCCAGACGGTGGCGGAGTGGGCGGTGATCTCACCGGACTGGACGCCCCAGAAGGCGTTCGGCCGGTCCGAGCGGACGAAGGCGGGCACCGCCGCGCGGGCGGGAGTGCTCAGGGCGCCCGTGAGGGCGCTGGACAGGGCGAGCCCCACCGGAACGGCGAGGGAACCGCCGAGCAGGGAGCGTCGGGTGTGCGGCAGAGGTGCCATCGGTGCGTCTCCAGAGGCCGGCGGGGACGGGTCGGACCAGTGTGCTGCCGTACACCGGCCGCACACCGGACCGCCCACGTCGTGCACGCGAACCATGCGTGAACTCTGGTGCGCGTTGCTGACGCCCGGTCAACACCTCATCGGGCGAGCCTGGTTGTGTCGAGGATGACGCGGGCGACCAGGGCCGGGTCGTCGTTCATGGGGACGTGGCCGCAGCCGGGGAGGCTGACGAGGCGGGCGCCGGGGATGGTCCGCTTCGCGCGGACGCCCTGGCGGCGCAGGAGCAGCCGGTCGCGGCTGCCCCAGGCGATGGTGACCGGCAGGCCGGGCAGATCCGCGGTGAACCGTACGGAGCCGCCCGCGGCCAGGGTCCGCTCGAAACCGGTGGCCTCGCGCAGGGCGAGGGTCTCGGCGACCACGGAGCCGGGCGAACGCCGTCCCGGGCGCGCGTAGATGCTGCCGGTCAGGGCGGTGCGGCCGGCGGAGCTGCGGGCGAGCCGTTCCACGGCGGACCGGGGCAGTGCGGCGGCGCCGGCGCGCATGGCGCGCAGCGCGGTGAAGGCGTAGCGGCGCTCGCTCTGCGACCAGAACCCGGCGGGGGAGAGGGCGGTGACCGAGCGGGCCAGGCCGACGCGCCCCATCTCCAGGGCGAGCAGTCCGCCGAGGGAGTTGCCCGCGACGTGCGGCCGCTCGATGCCCAGCGCCGCGCAGAGCGCGCCCAGCGCCCGGGCGATGGTGTCCAGGTCGTACGGAATCCCGTGCGGCAGCGGCTCCGAGACGCCGAAGCCGGGCAGGTCGACGGCGATCACGTCGTACTCGGCGGCCAGGATGCCGGTCACCGGGTGCCAGGCCTGGAGGTGGTGGCCGATGCCGTGGAGCAGCAGGAGCGGCTCGCCCGCGCCCTTGCGCTCGTACGCGGCGGTGGCGGTGAGGGGGCCCAGCGGCGAATCGATCGTGAAGGAGACCGTGGCGGTCATGCTGCTCCTCGTCGGGGTCGGGCGGCTTCGGCGGCCGTGTGAGACGGCTTGTCAGTAGTGTCTCCCGACCGGTTACCGACCGGTAGCCCCTGGAGGCAGAACTTCGGCTCGTGCGGCGCGCGCGAACATCCCGTGAACAGCTTGATGCATATGCCCGATCTGCCCGGTAAAGCGCTGAGCATTGGTCTTGACCAAGGGGATGCGCCGTCCTATCGTCGCAGGCATAGTGCAGGAACCTTTAATAAACAAAGGCGCGGAACTCACGCTGGAACACGGCGAGTGCGGCGATTGCAGGAGGAGTCAGGGTGGGGACCATGCAGCTCGAATCGGTGCCGGAGCCGAAGTACTTGCACCTCAAGACCGTCCTCAGTGAGGCGCTCGACCAGGACTTCGCCGTGGGCGAGATCCTGCCGAACGAGCGCGAGCTCGCCGCCCGCTTCGGTGTCGCCCGGGCGACCCTGCGCCAGGCCCTGGAACAGCTCGAGCTCGAAGGCCGCCTCCAGCGCCGCCGCGGGGTCGGCACCACCGTCGCCCCGCCGCGCGTGGGTGTCGACGTGGGCGGCGCCCAGCACAGCTGGCCCGGCGAGAGCGTCGACGGATGGGAGCCGGTGGACGCGGGGGAGGCCGTCGTGCCCGCCGCCGTCCTCAAGCTCCTCGGAACGGCCCCCGAAGAGCTGGTGCTCGCGGTGCGCCGCAGCCGCGTGGAGCAGGGCCAGGTCCTCGCGGCCGAGCTGCTCTACGTGCCGGCCTCCTCGGTGCAGGGCCTCTCCGCGATCGACACCCCGGCCGGTCCGGCCCGCGCCCGCGCCGTCATGCGCGAGCTGCAGAAGCTGCCCCTCGACGGACAGGACCGCTCGGTGGAGCTCGGCTCCGCCCGCGCCGACGACGCGAAGGAACTGGACCGCCTGCCCGGCGCCCCGGTCCTGCTGGTCACCACCCGCTACTTCACGGCGGCGGGCACCGCGGCCGTTTCCGTGGCCACCTACCGGGCGGACACCTGCCGGCTGACCTTCGGCGACTCGGGCGACGTGCAGATCACGCACGACACGCGGGTCGCGTCCTGACCGCAGTCCGACCGCCGTCGGACCGCCGTCGGACCGCCGTCGGACCTGCTGCCTGACCCTTTGCCGAGCGGGGCCGCCACATCGTGGTGGCCCCGCTCGTGCGTGTGCCCGGCCGGTGCTCCCGCGGCCCCGGAGGGGATCAGCGGCGGCGGGCGGTGACCGTCTTCTCCACCGCGAACAGCTCTTCCTCCACGTGGTCGAGCGCCAGCCGCAGCGCCCCCGTGGCCACCGCCGCCTCACCCAGCAGGGACAGCGCCACGCGCGGCGGGCGCAGGCAGTACCGCTCCAGCTCCCGGCGCAGGGGGTCCAGTACGCCGTCCAGCCCGGCGGCCCAGCCGCCGACCACGACCAGCTCCGGATCCATGGCCAGGACCAGCGCCGCCACGTCGTGGACCAGCCGCTGGATGAAACGCTCCACCGCCGCCACCGCGCCCACGTCCCCGCGGCGGGCCTTCGCGAAGACCTCCGCCACCGCCCGCTCGTCCAGCGGGTGCAGCGGTTCGCTCGTCGTCGACAGCAGCTTCTCGGGCGTGGCCTCGCGCCCCAGCAGGTGCAGCGCGCCGATCTCCCCGGCCGCCCCGCCGAAACCGCGGTGCAGCCGGCCCCCGATCAGGGAGCCCGCTCCGGGGCTGAGCCCGGCCATCACGAAGACCATGTCGTCGGTGTCGGTCGCGGCGCCCTTCCAGTGCTCGGCGACCGCCGCGGCGTTGGCGTCGTTCTCCACCTGCACCGGGCAGCGGAACGAGCGCCGGAGCCGTTCCCCGAGCGGCAGCCCCGTCCAGCCGGGCAGGGCCGTGCCGAGACGGACGGTGCCGTCTGCCTCCACGATCCCGGGGCTGCCCACGCCGACCGCCCGCAGCGAGTCCCGGGGCACCCCGGCACGGCGCAGCAGGTCGGCCACCGCACCGCGGACCCGTTCGAGCCGCTCGTCGGCGGAGGCCGTCTCGGCCACCTCTTTGGTGCCCGCGCCGATCACCCGGCCGTCCAGCCCGGACAGCAGCACCGCGATCCGGTGCGCGCCGATCTCCACGCCGAGCAGGTGTCCCGCCTCCGCGCGGAAGCGGAACCGCCGGGCCGGGCGCCCCTGGCGCCGGGCACCCTCCTCGGCGTCCGCCTCGACGACCAGGCCCGTCCCCATGAGTCCTTCGACGACACCCTCGACGGTGGGCCGCGAGAGGCCGGTGACCCGGGTGAGGTCGGTGAGGGTCGGCGATTCGGCCGCGCGCAGGGCCCGCAGCACCACGGCGGAGTTGATCCGCCGCAGCAGAGAGGGGTCCCCGCCGGTCAGCTGCCCCAACGTGTGTCCTCCCAGCGAGCGAGCTTGTCAGCCGGATCGTACTGCGCACCGGCCGCGGCGGCGAGAAGCGGCCCCCGTCGGCCGGAGTCCGGCCTTCCCGTCGTGGCCCCTCGTGGCCTCGCGGGGGCGGCTCACGCGGGAGCGACGAACCCGGACTCGTACGCGCTGATCACGGCCTGGGTGCGGTCGCGCGCCCCCAGCTTCCCCAGGATCGCACTGACGTGGGACTTCACCGTCTCCGTGCCCACGATCAGCTCGCGGGCGATCTCGATGTTGGTCAGCCCCTTGGCCATCAGCCGGAGCACGGCCTCCTCGCGCTCGGTCAGCGCCGCCCGTTCCAGTGCCGTCCGCGCCCGGCGGTTGCCGTACTCGGCGGCCAGCTTGCGCACCGCCGAGGGGAAGAGCAGCGTCTCGCCCTCCGCCACCAGCCGGACCGCGTGCACGATCTCCGAGGGGCGGGCCCGCTTCAGCAGGAACCCGTCCGCGCCGGCCCGCAGCGCCTGGTAGACGTACTCGTCGTTCTCGAAGGTGGTGACCACGAGGATCTTCGGAGGGGAGTCCACGCTCCGCAGGACCGCCCGCGTCGCCTCGATCCCGTCGAGCAGCGGCATCCGTACGTCCATCGCCACCACATCGGGGCGCAGTTGCCGCACGAGCGGAACCACCGCGGCTCCGTCGGCGGCCTCGCCGATCACCTCGATGTCGGGCTGGGCGTCCAGGACGGCGCGCAGACCCGCGCGGACCAGGGGTTCGTCGTCGACGAGCAGTACGGTAACCGGCATCCGGTCAGCGTATTCGTTCCAGCGGCAGCCGCGTGCGCACCCTCCAACCCCCCTTGTACGGACCGGTCTCGGTGTCCCCGCCGAGCAGCGCGGCCCGCTCCCGCATCCCGCGCAGTCCGGTGCCGCCGCCGGTGATGACGGACGGCCGGTCCGGCAGCGGATTGGTCACCTCCAGGTCCAGCCGGTCGGCGACCACGCCGATCCGCACCCGTACCGGGACGGGGCCGCAGTGCCGCAGCACATTGGTCAGCGCCTCCTGCAGGATCCGGTACCCCTCCTGGCTCACCGGTCCGGGCAACTGGTCCAGGGGGCCGAGCAGTTGTGCGTCGACGGTGGCCCCGGAGGCGCGCGCCGACTCGAGCAGCCGGTCCGCCTCCACGAGGGTCGGCCGCTGGGACGGCCGCTGACCCGACTCGCGCAGGACGCGCAGCACCCGGTCCAGGTCCTCCAGCGCGGCCCGGCCCGTCTCCTCGATCGCGCTCAGCGCGCGGTCGGTGAACTCGGGATCACCCGCCGCCCGCGCGGCCCCCGCCTGGACGACGGCCACGGTCAGCGCGTGACCGATGGAGTCGTGCAGCTCGCGCGCGATGCGGGTGCGCTCCAGCAGTTGCTCGGTGCGCACCTCCAGCGCGGTGAGCCGCTCCGAGGCCGAGGGTCCCAGCAACCGGCGGGCGATGGCGGTGATCATGTCGCCGAGCAGGACCACGAGGACGATCAGGACGACCAGCGGCACCGGGGCCAGCGGCCAGGCCGCCCAGGCGGGCAGTCCGGCGGGGATCAGGTCGTCGGCGGCGGCCTCGCCGCCGAGCCCGGTCGTGACCAGCTGCACCGTCAGGATGGGCAGCCACACCGTCGCCATCGTCGTGCCCAGGGAGACGACGAGCCGTATCTCCATCCAGAACAGGGTCCGCCAGCGGTCGCTCCACGTCCGGGACCCGACGGTGCTGAAGCTGTGCTCCTCGGGCTCCTCCCGCGCGCCCCGGGCATGGCGTCCGGCAGGGGCGAGGAGGAACTGCGCCTGGAGCCCCTCGACCACCCGCATCCAGGGCAGCAGCCCCAGCGGTACGACGAGGACGAGCGGTACCCACGGCGCCGCGGGATCTATGAACATCCAGACGGCCAACATCAGGATGGGCACGCACAGATGCACCCAGCGCGAGTAGGTCACGGGGCGCAGCGCGGCGCGGAACAGTCGGTGCATGCCCTCATCGTGGCAGTTCGGGGCGGTGCGGATCCTCCCCCACGTGGGGGAGAAGGAACCCTCGCATGGGGGAGGAAGAGGGGTGGGGCGGGCAGCGAGCCTTGAGACATGAACAGCATCGAGATCCGAGAACTGACCAAGGAGTTCGGCCGTACCCGGGCCGTAGACCACCTCACCTTCGATGTCATGCCCGGCCGTGTCACCGGCTTCCTCGGGCCCAACGGGGCCGGGAAGTCGACCACGATGAGGCTGCTGCTGGGACTGGACCGGATCACCTCCGGGACGGCCACCATCGGCGGCCGGCGGTACACCGAGCTGCCCGACCCGCTGCACCGGGTCGGGGCCCTGCTGGACGCACAGTCGGCGCACGGCGGCCGTACGGCCCGGGACCACCTGCGCTTCCTCGCCGTCGCCAACCGCATCCCGATGGGCCGGGTGGAGGCGGTCCTGGAGCAGTCCGGAATAGCCACGGCGGCCAAGCGGCGGATCAGGACCTTCTCCCTGGGCATGCGTCAGCGCCTCGGCATCGCGGCCGCGCTGCTCGGAGACCCGGAGGTGCTGCTCCTGGACGAGCCCACCAACGGCCTCGACCCCGAGGGCATCATCTGGATCCGCGAGCTCATGCGCGGCCTGGCCGCCGAAGGGCGTACGGTCCTGGTCTCCAGCCACCTGATGACCGAGACCGCGGCCCTCGCCGACCATCTGATCGTGCTCGGGCGGGGCCGGCTGCTGGCCGACACCTCGATCGAGGAGTTCATCGACGCCCGCAGCGCCCCGAGGGTGCGGCTGCGCACCACGGACCCCGTCCGGCTCCGGGCCGCCCTGGCCCGGGAGGACTTCGCGCTGGTCACCGCCGAGGGCGGGCGGTGGACCGTCGACGGCATACAGGCCGAACAGCTCGGTGTCATCGCCGCCCGCGAAGGCATCCCGATGCTGGAACTGATCGACGAGCGGGCCTCGCTGGAGCAGGCGTACCTCGATCTCACGGCGGACAGCGCCCAGTTCGCCGCCACCCGCTGACCCAATCCCTTCCCAGGAGGTCTCCCCATGAGCACCGCTCTGCCCACTGTCCCCGTCCTGCACTCGGAATGGATCAAGATACGGTCGCTGCGCGGCACCTTCGGGGCGCTGCTGGCCGTCTTCGTCGCCACGGTGGGCATCCAGGTGCTGACGGCCTCGCTCATCGGCGACGAAGAGGCCGGCAGCATGGGGGACGACCCGCTCCTCGCGGCCTTCTACAGCCTCAACTTCGGTCAGGTCGCCGCCTTCGCCTTCGGTGCGACCGCGCTGTCGTCCGAGTTCCACAACGGCGCCCTGCGCGTCTCGCTCACGGCGGTACCGAACCGGGCGCGGCTCTACCTCTCGAAGATGGCCGTGATCGGCGGGCTGGCCTTCGCGGTGGGACAGCTCACCGCTCTGGCGACCTTCCTCGGCGGACAGGTGTTCATGGGCCCCTACGCCCTGGAACTGGGCAGCCCGGGCACCTACCGGGCCGTCTTCGGCTGCGGTGCGTACCTCGCGGTGATGGCCCTGCTGGCGGCCGGACTGACGGCGGTGCTGCGCAGTGCCTCGGCCGTCCTGAGCCTGCTCATACCCTTCACGCTGATCGTGTCGTTCGTGCTCGCGGCGCGGGCCGGGGGCATGGCCCCGTACCTGCCCGACCGTGCGGGCCAGATGATGATGCGGCTGGACACCTCGGTGGGCCTCGCCCCCTGGGCCGGGCTGGGGGTCGCGGCCCTGTGGGCACTGGCCGCGGTGGGCGGCGGCTGGCTGGCGGTCCGGCGGCGGGACGCCTGACGCCGGAGCGGACCGCAGCCGGAGCGGACAGGCAGCCGGGGTGGGTCCCGCAGTCCGCGGAGTCAGTGGCTGGTGAGGAGGCCGGGGAGCCGGCGCATGTCGTCGAAGACGATGGTGCCCGGGCCTTCGAGCCGATCGGCGGGGGTCAGCCCGCCGGCGTAGCCGAAGGCGCGCATTCCGGCGGCGCGGGCCGCCTGGACGCCGGGAAGGCTGTCCTCGACGACCGCACAGGCGGCGGGGTCCACACCCATCCGCTGCGCGGCGTACAGGAAGAGGTCCGGGGCGGGTTTGCCGCGGGAGACCTCGGAGGCGCTGTGGATGCGGCCGGCGAAGCGTTCGTAGAGGCCGGTGCGGCCGAGGGTGTGGCGCATCTTCTCGTGCGAGCCGCTGGAGGCGACACAGGTCGGCAGGGCGATCGCGTCGAGCGCCTGGGGCAGCCACTCCACGGGAGACAGGCCCGAGTCCACCTCCTCCCGGTGGAGTTCCTCGAACCGGTCCCACCAGTGGGCGGCCACCTCGGGACCGAGGCGTTCGGCGACCTGCTCGCGGATGGAGACGGAGGAGCGTCCGATGAACCGGTCGACGACCTCGGCCTCGGTGAGCGGCCAGCCCAGCTCCGCGCCCAGGGCGACCTGGACGCGGGCGGCGATCCGTTCGCTGTCGACGAGGACCCCGTCGCAGTCGAATATCACGAGTTCGATCGGTTTGATGATCATCCCCGGATGATAGGCGCCGCCTCCTGGCGGTGGGCGTGCTACGGGGTGGCGCCGGCCGGACCGGTGGACTCGGCGGCCACGCGGAGGCGGGCGTACTCCTGGGCCATGGAGGCGGCCGTCCAGTGGGCGTTGAGGCCGCTGGGGTTGGGCAGGGCCCAGACCCGGGTGGCGCCGATGGTGCGGTCCTGGGGGCCGATCCGGGCCTTGCGCTCGCCGAAGGCGGTGCGGTAGGCGGTGACCCCGACCACGGCCAGCCACTGGGGGCGCAGGAGTTCCACCTTGGCCGTCAGGAGACGGCCACCCTCGCGGAACTCCTCGGCGCTCAGTTCGTCGGCGCGGGCCGTGGCGCGGGCCACGACGTTCGTGATGCCGAGGCGGTAGGTCAGCAATTCCTCCTGCTCGTCGGGGGAGAGGAGGCGCGGGGTGAAGCCCGACATGTGCAGGACCGGCCAGAAGCGGTTGCCCGGGCGGGCGAAGTGGTGGCCCGTCGCGGCGGAGAGGAGGCCCGGGTTGATGCCGCAGAACAGGACACGAAGACCGCCCGCGACCACGTCCGGGAGGACACGGTCGCGGGCGGCGTTCAGCTCGTCGGGGGTCAGAGGATCGACCCGGGGGTGTAGCCCGCGGCCTCGGGGTGCTCCTTGGTGATCTCCTCGATGCGCGAGACCACCACGGCGACCTGATCGCCCGCCGCGCCGGTGAAGGACAGCTTGTCGGCCATCAGAGCGTCCAGCTCGGCCCGGTCCAGCGGCATGCGCTCGTCGGCGGCCAGCTTGTCCAGCAGCTCGTTGCGCTCGGCGCCCTGCTCGCGCATGGCGAGGGCGGAGGCCACCGCGTGCTCCTTGATGACCTCGTGGGCGGTCTCGCGGCCGACCCCGGCCCGCACGGCGCCCATCAGCACCTTGGTGGTGGCGAGGAAGGGGAGGTAGCGGTCCAGCTCGCGGGCCACGACGGCGGGGAAGGCGCCGAACTCGTCGAGGACCGTCAGGAAGGTCTCCATCAGGCCGTCGAGAGCGAAGAACGCGTCGGGCAGCGCGACCCGGCGGACCACGGAGCAGGAGACGTCGCCCTCGTTCCACTGGTCGCCGGCCAGCTCGCCGGTCATCGACGCGTAACCGCGCAGGATGACCATCAGGCCGTTCACGCGCTCGCAGGAGCGGGTGTTCATCTTGTGCGGCATCGCGGAGGAGCCGACCTGGCCGGGCTTGAAGCCCTCGGTCACCAGCTCGTGGCCGGCCATCAGGCGGATCGTCTTGGCGATGGAGGACGGCGCGGCGGCCAGCTGCACCAGGGCGGTGACCACGTCGTAGTCCAGCGAGCGCGGGTAGACCTGGCCGACCGAGGTGAAGGCCTGGCCGAAGCCGAGGTGGGCCGCGATCCGCTGCTCCAGGTCGGCGAGCTTCGCGGCGTCGCCACCGAGCAGGTCCAGCATGTCCTGGGAGGTGCCGACAGGGCCCTTGATGCCGCGCAGTGGGTACCGGGTGAGCAGGTCGTCCAGGCGGCCGTACGCGACCAGCAGCTCGTCGGCGGCGGTGGCGAAGCGCTTGCCCAGGGTGGTCGCCTGAGCGGCGACGTTGTGGGAGCGGCCGGCCATGACCAGCTCGGCGTGCTCGCCGGCCAGCTTGCCGAGGCGGGCGAGGACGGCGACCGTGCGGTCGCGCACCAGTTCCAGCGACAGCCGGATCTGGAGCTGCTCGACGTTCTCGGTGAGGTCGCGGGAGGTCATGCCCTTGTGGACGTGCTCGTGTCCGGCGAGGGCGTTGAACTCCTCGATGCGGGCCTTCACGTCGTGCCGGGTGATCTTCTCGCGCTCGGCGATGGAGCCGAGGTCGACGGTCTCCAGGACGCGCTCGTAGTCGGCGAGGGCCTCGTCGGGGACCTCGATGCCGAGATCCTTCTGGGCGCGGAGCACGGCGAGCCACAGCCGCCGCTCCAGCGTCACCTTGTACTCGGGGGACCACAGGACGGCGAGCTCCGCGGAGGCGTAGCGGCCGGCCAGGACATTGGGGATGCGGGGCTTGGCAGTCACGTGGAGGGATTCTACTTGGGCATCGGCTGTGCGTTTACGCAGGTAGGGGACCCGGCCGGGATTGTGCCTTGCTACGAGAGCCGCCGGGAGCGGGCGGCCTAGACGAGGCGGTCGCCCGCCCGGGTCTCGTGCGGCAGCAGTTCCGGGCGCTTGGCGGGCCGGCCGTCCCCGCTGGAGCGGCCCGTCAGGCGGCGGCCGACCCAGGGGAGCAGGTGCTGCCGGGCGAAGCTGAGGTCCTGCGAGCGGCGCGCGGCCCAGCCGGGAGGGACGGCGGGCGCCAGTGCGGCGTTCCAGTCCGCCTCGGGCGGCAGGCCCAGAGTCTGCCAGACCGCCTCCGCCACCCTGCGGTGGCCTTCGGCCGTCAGGTGCAGCCGGTCCACGTCCCACATCCGCGGGTCGCCGAGCGCGGAGGACCCGTACAGGTCGACCACGAGGGCGCCGTGCCGCGCGGCGAGTTCCTCGATGATGACGAAGAGCTCCTCCATGCGCGGGCGGAAACGTTCCATCACGGGGCCGTTGCGCCCCGGCGAGCGCATCAGGACCAGCGTCCCGCAGGAGGGCGCCAGCAGGCCGACGGCCTCTTCCAGGTGCCCGCGCACCCGGCCCATGTCCACCTTGGGGCGCAGGGTGTCGTTCAGTCCGCCGACCAGGGTCACGACATCGGCGCCCATCCGGGCGGCGACGGGCGCCTGCTCCGCGGCGATCTGCCCGATGAGCTTGCCGCGGACCGCGAGGTTCGCGTAGCGGAAGCCCGGCTCGCGGGCGGCGAGGCGGTCGGCGAGCAGATCGGCCCAGCCCCGGTAGGAGCCGTCGGGCAGCAGGTCCGACATGCCCTCGGTGAAGGAGTCGCCGACCGCGACGAAACTGGTGTAACGCGCATTCATCTCCATGGCGGGAGCGATGCTACCGCGCGGTACCCCCGCCCCGCAGGCGAGGCCGGGATACCGCGCGCCATGTGCCGCGCTCCGGTCGCCCCGGCCGCTACGTCGCGGCCGGCCGGCCGAACAGCTCCCGCAGCACGTCCTCCATCGTGACCAGACCCGTCATGACCCCGTCCGGCCCGAGCACCGCCGCCAGGTGCGTACGGCTGCGCCGCATCGCGGTCAGCACGTCGTCCAGCGGGGTCTCCGCCCGGACCTGCGCGATCGGCCGCAGCGCGGCGACCGGGAAGGGCTCGTCCCGCTCGATGGCGTCCAGGGCGTCCTTGACGTGCAGGTACCCCAGGATCCGGCCCTGCGCGTCGATCACCGGGAACCGGGAGTACCCCGACTCGGCCGACAGCCGCTCCAGACCGGCCGGGGTGATGCCCTCGCGGGCCGGAACCACCCGGTCCGCCGCCAGCACCACGTCGGACGCGGGCCGCCGCCCCAGTTCCAGGGCGTCGTGGAGCCGCTCGCTCGCGCGGTCGTCGATGAGTCCCGCGTCGCTGGAGTCCTTGACGATCCGGGCCAGCTCGTCGTCCGAGAAGGTCGCCGCGACCTCGTCCTTGACCTCCACCCGCAGCAGCCGCAGCAGGGTGTTGGCGAAGGCGTTGATCGCGAAGATCACCGGCCTCAGGCCCCGGGTGAGGGCCACCAGCGGCGGACCCAGCAGCAGGGCGGTGCGCACCGGCTCCGCCAGCGCCACGTTCTTCGGCAGCATCTCGCCGAAGAGCATGTGCAGGTACGTGGCCAGGGCCAGCGCCACCACGAAGGAGATCGCGTGGGTCAGACCGGACGGCACCCCGAAGAAGTCGAAGGCCGGGGTCAGCAGGTGGGCGATGGCCGGCTCGGCCACCACACCCAGCACCAGGGTGCACAGGGTGATGCCCAGCTGGGCCGCCGCCATGAGCGCCGACACGTGCTCCAGGCCCCACAGCACGGCGCGCGCCCTGCGGTCGCCCTGCTCGGCGTGTGACTCGATCTGGCTGCGCCGTACGGAGATCATGGCGAACTCCGCGCCGACGAAGAAGGCGTTGACGACGAGCGTCGCCAGGCCGATCAGCAACTGGACGGCGGTCATCGGGCCTCCTCCACACCATCGCCGGGGGCCGGTTCGGCCGGCACGTGCAACAGCACCCGCGCGGCCCGCCGCCCGCTCGCGTCCACCACGTCCAGGCGCCAGCCGTCGAGCTCCAGGCTGTCGCCGACCAGCGGGATCCGCCCCAGCTGGGTCGCTATCAGACCGGCCAGCGTCTCGTACGGGCCGTCCGGCACGCGCAGTCCGATCCGCTGGAGCTGGTCGGTGCGCGCGGAGCCGTCCGCGGAGTACAGGGTGCGCCCGGAGTCGTCCTCCCCGGCCGGGGCCAGGTCGGGGGTCTCGTGCGGGTCGTGCTCGTCGCGGACCTCGCCGACGACCTCCTCGACGATGTCCTCCAGCGTGGCCACACCGGCCGTGCCGCCGTACTCGTCGATGACCACGGCCATGGTCTGCTTCCCGGACAGCCGGTCCAGCAGCCGGTCCACGGTCAGCGACTCCGGTACGAGGAGGGGTTCGCGCAGCAGTTGCGACACCGGGGTGCGGTGCCGTTCCTCGGCCGCCAGGGCCAGTACGTCCTTGATGTGGACGGTGCCGACGACGCTGTCGAGGCTGCCCCGGTAGACGGGGAACCGGGACAGACCGGTGGCGAGCGTCGCGTTCGCCACGTCCTCGGCGGTGGTCTGCAGGTCGAGGGCGGTGACCTGGACCCGCGGGGTCATGACGTTCTCCGCGGTCAGGTCGGCGAGGTTGAGGGTCCGCATGAACAGTTCGGCGGTGTCCTTCTCCAGGGCGCCGGCCCTCGCGGAGTGCCGGGCCAGGGCCGCCAGCTCCTGCGGGGTGCGTGCCGAGGCGAGTTCCTCGGCGGGTTCCATGCCGAACCGGCGCACCATGTGGTTCGCCGTGGTGTTCAGATGGCTGATGAGGGGCCTGAAGGCACGGCTGAAGACCCGCTGGAAGGTGGAGACCCGCTTGGCGACGGCCAGCGGGGAGGAGATCGCCCAGTTCTTCGGGACGAGCTCGCCCACGACCATCAGGACGACGGTCGACAGCACGGTGCCGAGGATCAGCGCGGTCGAGGACGCGGCCCCGGCGGACAGCCCCATGGCCTCGAAGGGGCCCTTGAGGAGGGCGGCGATCGAGGGCTTGGAGATCATGCCGATGACCAGGCCGGTCACGGTGATGCCGAGCTGGGCGCCGGAGAGCTGGAACGTCAGGCTGCGGACCGCGTTCAGGGCGCTGTCGGCGCCGCGATCGCCGCGCTCGACGGCGCGTTCCAGTTCGCTGCGCTCGATGGTGGTCAGCGAGAACTCGGCCGCGACGAAGACTCCGCAGGCAAGGCAGAGCAGCAGCGCCACGACGAGCAGGAGCACTTCGGTCATCGGTCCTTCACCTCCGTCCCATGATCAGCCAGGAGGAGGGGTGTCGCGCGCTGTCGCGGACGGGGAGGGAGGGGACTGGGAGGCTCGCCCATGGGCGGACGCTCACACCTTTCGTTCGAGGGGAGAAGAGGAACAGCTGCCTACAGGGTAAAGGAAGTGCAAAGTGGGCGGATCGTTCCTTCGGTGGACCTGCTGCCCGCCCCTGACGCCGTGATGCTCCGGCGGGGGCCGGATGTGCACGATCTTCGCATCCCGCGCGCGTCCGCGTCCGGGAGACGGGCGCGGGTGTGCCCGCGGCCGGTCTCGCCGGGCGGAAGTCGGTGGCGGGCCGCTTGCCCCTCGTGCTTGGCTCCGGGGCATGAACGATCTGCGCATACGGGCCGCCGTGCCGGCCGACGCCGAGACCGTCCTCGCCTTCTGGAAGGAGGCCGCGGAGGGCACCTCGATCACGGACGACGCGGAGGGCGTCACCCGGCTCGTCACCCGCGATCCCGAGGCGCTGATCCTCGCGGAGATCGACGGGGTCCTGGTCGGATCCGTGATCGCCGGCTGGGACGGCTGGCGGGCGTCCCTGTACCGGCTCGCCGTGCTGCCCAGCCGTCGCCGGCAGGGGATCGCCACGGCGCTCCTGGAGGCGGCCGAGCGCCGCTTCGTGGCCGTCGGGGGCCGCCGTGGTGACGCGATGGTCCTCGAAGCGAACGAACGCGCGCAGCGGGCCTGGGCCGCGGCCGGCTACCACCGCGAGGACCACTGGCGGCGCTGGGTCAAGCCGCTGGTGGAGACGGGCTGACACGGCCGCGTCCCACCCAGGGCGGGACGCGGAGCGGAGCCCGAAGCACACGGGTACGCGGGTACGCGATGACGCGGACAACCGCCCCGCCGGCCCGGTGCGGCCGGCTCACGTCGCTCCGGCATCGTCCCCCGAGCCGTCCCTGACCAGGGCGAGTACTCCGGCGCAGATCAGGGTCAGGCCCAGGAGCTGCGGCAGCAGCCACCAGTGGGCCCGGAGGTGCTCCTCGTAGAGCAGGACGCCCAGGGCGACGCTCACGCCCGCGTCGCCGAGCGTCAGCGCGGGCTGGGAGGCGACCAGGGGGCCGCCCTGCATGGCGTGTTCGAGGAGCAGGAGGGCGCAGATCCCGGTCGCGCCGAAGGCGTAGGTCTCCCAGGTGCGCAGGAAGGCGCCGATGCCGTCGTCGTCGAGCACGTGCATGGCCGACTTCATCAGCGCGGCGGTCAGCGCGTAGCAGACGGCGGTGGCCGCGCCGAGGCAGCCGGCCCGCATCCGGCCCGGTCGCCGCCGCAGGCCGAGTACGGAGAGCGCCGTCACCGCCAGTGCGCACGCCACCAGGGCCAGGAGCCAGCGGTCGGCCGGCACGGCCGTACGGTTCCCCGCCGGTGAGGCGGCCACCAGGAGGACTCCGAGCCCGGTCACGACCGCCCCCACGGCGAGCCACAGCCGCCCCGCCATCCGGGTCCGCGTCACCAGCGAGGCGATCAGCAGCGCGAGCGGCAGCTCCAGCACGAACAGGGGCTGTACGAGAGCCAGCGCGCCCGTGGCCAGCGCGACGGCCTGCCCGGCGCCGGCCGCGATCACCGCCAGGATCCCGCCGATCCAGAGCGGCTGCCGCAGCAGGTCGAGCACCAGCCCGAAGCGGAACCCGTCGCTCTGGGGCACGACGAGCGCCGCCCGCCGCTGGAGCACGGTCGCGAGGGCGTTGCTGAGCGCCGCGAACAGCGCGAAGAGGACCGGCACGAGGAAGCCCACGCCCCGATCCTCATCCGCCCCGCCGCGCGCCCCCACCACGACACCTGCAGGTGGGCGCGCGGCGCCGGCCGTTCCCCCGTCCGGCCCCACCCCTGGGCGGCCGCGTCAGCCGGAAGGCGCCGACCAGGTGCCGTGGAGGGGGGCGGCGAGCCAGCCGGGCGCCGAGGCACGGAAGTCCGCCGGGGGGAGGGTGCCCGCGCCGGCCGGTACCGCGCCCAGGAGGGGCAGTCCGGAGACCGAGGGCAGGTCGGCCAGGTTGCAGCGGGAGGCCAGGTCGGGCTCGGCCGGCCAGCTGCCGATCACCACGCCCGGGGAGTCGAGGCCGCGGGCGCGCAGGGCCTCGGCCGTGAGGGCGGTGGAGTTGAGGGTGCCGAGGCCCGCCGGGGCCACGATCAGCACCGGGGCGCCGAGCAGGCGGGCCGCGTCCGCCAGGGTGTGCCCGGCCTCGTCGAAGCGGACCAGGAGGCCGCCCGCGCCCTCGACCAGGACCAGGTCGTGGGAGAGGGCGAGCTCGCGGGCCGCCTCGGCGATCCGCTCCGGGGAGAGCGTCGGGAGCCCCGAGCGCCGGGCCGCCGTGTCCGGGGCCAGCGGCTCCGGATAGCGGGCCAGTTCGGCCGTGGTGACGGACGAGCCGGCCAGCCGGCCGACCTCCGCCGCGTCGCCGGGCTCGTCCGGGCCGACGCCCGTCTGGGCCGGCTTCAGCACGGCCACCGAGAGGTTCGCCGCCAGCGCGGCCGCCGCGACGGCCGAGGTGACGACCGTCTTGCCGATCTCGGTTCCCGTTCCCGAGACCATCAGTACCGCCATCTCAGGACTCCCTCGCGGCCGCGACGACGGCCCGGCAGATGCGGGCCACGTCGGTGTCGGCCGTCACGTACGGCGGCATGGTGTAGATCAGGTCCCGGAACGGGCGCAGCCAGACGCCCTCCCGGACCGCCGCCGCCGTGGCGCGGGCCATGTCGACCGGGTGGTCGAGCTGGACGACGCCGATGGCGCCCTGGACCCGTACCTCCTGGACGCCCGGCAGCTCCGCGGCCGGGGCCAGGCCCTCCAGCAGGCCGGCCTCGATGCGCTTGACCTCGCCCTGCCAGTCCTGGCCGAGCAGCAGGTCGATGGAGGCCAGGGCCACCGCGGTGGCCAGCGGATTGCCCATGAAGGTCGGCCCGTGGGCCAGGACCGGGACCTCGCCCCGCGAGATGCCGTCCGCGACCCGCTCCGTGCAGAGCGTGGCGGCGAGGGTGAGGTAACCACCGGTCAGGGCCTTGCCCAGGCACATCACGTCCGGGGTGATCCCGGCGTGGTCCGCCGCGAACAGCGCGCCCGTGCGGCCGAAACCGGTGGCGATCTCGTCCAGGATGAGCAGCACGTCGAACTCGTCGCACAGCTCCCGCAGCACCCGGAGGTAGCCCGGGTTGTGGAAGCGCATGCCGCCCGCGCCCTGGACCACCGGCTCCACGATCACGGCCGCCAGTTCGTCCCGGTGCGCGGAGAGCAGGGAGCGCAGGTGGGCGACGTAGGACTCGTCCAGCGGAGCGGAGAAACCGCTCGGCGGGGCGTCCGCGAAGAGCTGGCGCGGGAGGATCCCCGACCACAGCTCGTGCATGCCGCCCTCGGGATCGCAGACGGCCATCGGCTGCCAGGTGTCCCCGTGGTAGCCGCCCCGCCAGGTCAGCAGACGGCTCTTGCCGGGGCGTCCCACCGAACGCCAGTACTGCAGGCACATCTTCACCGCGACCTCGACGGAGACCGAGCCCGAGTCGGCGAGGAAGACGTGCTCCAGGCCGGCCGGGGTGAGCTCGACGAGCTTCGCGGCCAGCCGTACGGCGGGCTCGTGGGTGAGCCCGCCGAACATCACGTGCGACATCCTGCCGAGCTGGCCGGTGACCGCCTCGTTCAGCGCCGGGTGGTTGTACCCGTGGATCGCCGACCACCAGGAGGACATGCCGTCGACCAGCTCGTCCTGCCCCTGCGAGGGCTCCGCCAGCCGGAGGCGGACCCCCGAGGCGGAGGCGACGACGAGCGGCTCCTGCCGCCCGGGCATCGGGCCGTACGGGTGCCAGACGTGCTGCCGGTCCAGCGCGAGCAGTTCGGCGGCCGGCAGCGCGTCGGGCGAGTGCTGCGCGTGGTGCTGGTCAGGCATTGGGCGCGAGATCCGTTCCCGCACCGCGACGGCGTACCGCGACCAGGTCGGACCGGACGTCGCCCGCCTCCGCCTGAGCCGGTACGGGACCCTCGGCCGCGGCGGCCACGGAGGCCACGGAGGCCGCCACGGGGGCCTCGTGCCCGGCGTGGCCCGAGCAGCCGCCGCACGCCGAACCGCAGCCGGCTGCCGCGTCCTCGGTGGCGGAGGAGCCGCAGACCGAGGCGCCGGAGCCCTTCGAACCGCAGCCGCCGGTGGCAGTGGTGGCCGCCGCCGCGACGTCGGCGCGGTGCGCGGGAAGGGTCGTCGTACCGGCGCCCTCCACCTCGAAACCGGCGTCCGCGATCATGTCGAGGTCGGCCTGTCCGGCCTGGCCCTCACTGGTCAGGTAGTCGCCCAGGAAGATCGAGTTCGCGATGTGCAGCGCCAGCGGCTGCAGGGTGCGCAGGTGCACCTCGCGGCCGCCCGCGATGCGGACCTCGACGTCGGGGCAGACGAAGCGGACCATCGCGAGGATGCGCAGGGCGCGCTGCGGGGTGAGGTTCCACTCCTTGGCCAGCGGGGTGCCCTCGAAGGGGATCAGGAAGTTGACGGGGACCGAGTCGCTGTCGAGCTCGCGCAGCGCGTAGACGACGTCGACGAGGTCCTCGTCGCTCTCGCCCATGCCCGCGATCAGGCCCGAGCAGGCCGACAGGCCGGCGGCGTGCGCCTTCTGCACCGTGTCGACCCGGTCCGCGTAGGTGTGGGTCTTGGTGATCTGGCCGTACGTGGCCTCGGAGGTGTTCAGGTTGTGGTTGTAGGCATCCGCGCCCGCGTCCTTCAGGCGTTCGGCCTGGCCGTCCGAGAGCAGACCGAGGCAGGCGCACACCTCGACGCCCTCGTTCTGCTCCTTGATGGCCGCGATCGTCTTGCCGACGCGGTCCACGTCGCGGTCCGTCGGACCCCGCCCGCTCGCCACCAGACAGACCCGCTTGGCCCCGCCGGCGACGCCCGCGGCCGCGGCCTGGGAGGCCTCGTCGGGCTTCAGCCACGTGTACTTGAGGATCTCGGCCTTCGATCCCAGGCGCTGGGAACAGTACGAGCAGTCCTCGGGGCAGAGCCCCGACTTCAGGTTGACCAGGTAGTTCAGCTTGACCCGGCGGCCGAACCACTGCCGGCGCACCTTGCCGGCCGCGGCCACCACGTCGAGCAGTTCGTCGTCAGAGGTCGCCAGCACGGCGAGTGCCTCTTCGCGGGTCGGCAGCTCACGCCGCAGCCCCTTGTCCACGAGGGTGTTCAGCAGGTCCATGATGCCGATCCTGTCCCACCCGGGCACTCCCGGCCAAGGAGAGATCGAACAACATGGCCGGAAGAGAGTGTGTGTATCGCCACACCTGACGCAGGGGTCACGGGCGGTTAGGGTCGGGCAGGTCTGTGGACTGCCGACAAAAAGCCGAGGACCGTCGATGCCGCACCAGCACACCCCCGCCCCCGTGGACGTCTTCTCCTGGATCGACGACGCGGAGCGGGCCAGGGAGCAGGCCGGACTCGTCCGGACGCTGCGTCCGCGCCCGGCGGCCTCCCCGCTCCTCGACCTCGCGAGCAACGACTACCTCGGGCTGTCCCGGCACCCGGAGACCGTACGCGGGGCGCGCGAGGCCGCCGAGCGCTGGGGCGCGGGGGCCACCGGATCGCGGCTGGTCACGGGCACCACCGAACTGCACGCCGAACTGGAGCGGGAGCTGGCCGCCTTCTGCGGGTTCGAGGCGGCGCTGGTCCTCTCCTCCGGGTACGCGGCGAACCTGGCCGCCGTCACCGCGCTCAGCGACCGGGGCACCCTGGTGGTCTCCGACGCGGGCAACCACGCCTCGATCGTGGACGGCTGCCGGCTCTCGCGGGCCGACACCGCCGTGGTCCCGCACTCCGACCCGGACGCCGCCCGCAAGACCCTCGCCGCCCACCGGGGGCGGGCGCTGCTGGTCACCGACTCGGTGTTCTCGGTCGACGGGGACGCCGCCCCGCTCGCCGCCCACGCCGAGGCGTGCCGGGACCGGGGCGCGGCCCTGCTCGTGGACGACGCGCACGGCCTCGGGGTGCTGGGCGAGGGCGGCCGAGGGGCGCTGCACGCGGCCGGGCTCGCCGGGGCTCCCGGGGTGGTCGCGACGCTGACCCTCTCGAAGTCCCTGGGCAGCCAGGGCGGTGCGGTGCTCGGCCCGGCCAAGGTGATCCGGCACCTGGTCAACACGGCGCGGACCTTCATCTTCGACACCGGGCTGGCCCCGGCCGCGACGGGAGCCGCACTGGCGGCCCTGCGCCTGCTGGAGCGGGAACCGCGGCGTGCGGACCGGGCCCGCGCGGTGGCCGCCGAGCTGTACGGGCGGCTCACCGCGTCCGGCCTGACCGCGGCCCGGCCGGACGCGGCCGTGGTGTCGGTACGGGCCCCGTCGGCTTCGGCGGCACTGCGCTGGGCCGCCGACTGCCGCGAGGCAGGTCTGTCCGTGGGGTGCTTCCGGCCGCCGTCGGTGCCGGACGGCATTTCCCGGCTGCGACTGACCGCGCGGGCGGATCTCACGGGGGACGAGATCAGCCGTGCGGTGGAGACGATCCTGCGGACCGCTCCGGCCGGAGCCACGGACCGCTGATTCCTACGTTCCGAGATCCGCACGAACGGAGACGAGGAAGCCGTCCCAGGCCGGCCCGGTGAAGAGCACGGCCGGGCCGTCCGTCCGCTTGGAATCGCGGACGGCGAGCAGGCCGCCGCTGAGCACGGCCGTTTCCACACAGTTGTTCATTCCGGTGCTGCGGCTGCTTCGCCGCCACCGAGCGCTGTTCAGAAGTCCGCCTGTGGATAAGGGGGTTGCGGACACGGGAGTGCCTCCTTACGCGTCGTCAGCGAGGGCGCTGATGAGATCCGACGAATCGCGGGGCGGGAGGGCGTGCGCCTGGATGGTGCGGAACGCGGCGCTGTACGCCTCAAGGTCTTCCTTCCGCTCCAGATAGAGGCTACTCGTCAAATGGTCGAGTACCACCACATCCAGATCGGCGATGTTCGGAAATGAGAAGATGACGAACGGTCCTGTCAGGCCGAGATGTCCCCCCACACTGAACGGCAGTACCTGAAGCCGCACTTGGGGCAAACGCGCCACCTCCACCAGGTGCCTCAGCTGTTCCTCCATCACCCCCGCCCCGCCGATCGAGCGGCGCAGCACCGCCTCGTCCAGCACCGCGCTCAGCTCCAGCGGCGGATCGGCCCGCAGCACCGACTGACGCGCCAGCCGTACGTCGACCAGCGCGTCCACCTTCGGCTCCGGCAGCCCGCCCAGCGCGGCCCGGGTCACGGCACGCGCGTACCCGGGGGTCTGCAGCAGCCCCGGCACCACCGACAGTTCGACGGTGCGGGCGGAGCGGGCACCCGCCTCCAGGCTGATGAAGTCCCGGTACTCCTGCGGCAGCAGCCCCCGGTAGTCGTGCCACCACTGGCGCCCGCGCCCGGTGCCGGCGTCCGGGGCGGGGCCCGCGGCCGAGGCCGAGAGGGCTTCCAGCAGGGCGCGCTGCTGCGCGCTCACCACGTCCTCCCCGTAGACGTCGAGCAGGATCCGGATGTCCTCCTCCTTGACGCCGCTGCGCCCCGTCTCGATACGGCTGATCTTCGACTGGTGCCATCCCGCCAGCCGGGCCGCCTCACCGCTGGTGAGACCGGACCGATCGCGAAGGGCACGCAGTTCCTCGCCGAGCTTGCGCCGACGCACCGCGGGACCGTGCTGCACACCCGCCTCCTTCCACCGGCACAGGTCGCACCAGTCTGCCGTCCAAATACGCTCTTCCGTAGCAGAGTTCACCGCATTGAGCGACAGATATATGCATATCTTGAGGGATCGGCGGAAACGACGGGACGATGGGTGGCACTCTGGCGTCCAGCACAGATCCGGGGCGGTTTCGCCCCGGTGGGAAAGGGACCGTCGCCATGGCAGACCACCTGGAAGCATCCGTCACTCTGCCGAGCGATCCCGCCTCGGTCGCGGCCGCCCGCCGCTACGTCGCGGAGGTACTGGGCGAGTGGGGACTGTCCGAGGACACCGACGCCGCGGACAGCATCCGGCTCATCGTCTCGGAACTGGCCACCAACTCCGTACAGCACACCTTCGGCCAGTCGCCGACCTTCACGGTGGACATCCGCCTGGAGCGCGAGGAGTGGCTGCGCATCGGCGTCACCGACAGCCACCCGCGCTGGCCCAAGCGGCTCCCGGCCGCCGTCCAGCAGGACAACGGCCGGGGGATGGTCATCATCCGCTGGCTCGCGGCGGAGGCGGGCGGCCGGCTCTCGGTCAGCCCGACCGAGGACGGCGGCAAGACCGTGTGGATCGCCCTGCCCTGGACGGCCGCGGCCGCCGGCGCTCCGGCGCGGACCCGTACCGGCTGCTGAGGCCGGTCAGGACCCGGCGCGCTCCGACACGCTGCGCTCGATGCACAGTTCGTTGCCCTCGGGGTCGGTCAGGGTGACCCAGCCCAGGCCGTCCTCCCGGCGGTGGTCGGCCTGGAGCTTCGCGCCCAGCCCGATGAGCCGCTCGACGTTCTCGTCGCGGGTCCCGGTCACGGGCTGGATGTCCAGGTGCACCCGGTTCTTGGCGGACTTGCCCTCGGGCACCCGGACGAAGAGCACCCCGGGAACCCCCGGCTGACCGGGGTCCAGCAGGATCTCGTCGTCGTCCGGCCGGTCGTCGGGGTGGATGGGGAATCCGGTCACGGCGGACCAGAACCGTGCCAGCCGGTAGGGCTCCTGTGCGTCGAAGGTGATGTGGCGGACGGGGTTGACGAACATGCGGCTCCTTGTGATCGGCGGATGCTGCTTCCGGCTCCGGCTCCGGCTCCGGCTCCGGCTCCGGCTCCGGTCCCGGCTCCGCTCCGGCTCCGGCTTCCGTATACGGAAGCCGACCGTGCGATGCCCGGAGTTGAACCGGGTACCTGCCCGAAACGTGGGTTAACTCAGCTGAAAAACACGGCCCTTAGCGTGGCGGCCACGTTCCTTCCGTCAATGGTCACCCATGCGCCGGCAAAGCGGCGGTGGGAGGGAGGGAAAGCCTTTCCCCGCGTTGGGCAAGAGACGCTTGGCTCGGATATGCGCAGGTCAACAAAGTGTTGAAGGCCCGTAGGGTCGGCTCGGCGCGATGTCGATCATGTCCCGGAAGCTTGGTGATAGCTGTGCAGCTGACCCCCCACGAGCAGGAGAGACTGCTCATCCACGTGGCCGCGGACGTGGCCGAGAAACGCAGGGCGCGGGGTGTGCTCCTCAACCATCCCGAGGTGGTGGCCCTGATCACCGCACACATCCTCGAAGGCGCCCGCGACGGACGGGCGGTGGCCGAGCTGATGGCCTCCGGGCGGACCGTGCTCTCCCGCGAGGAGGTCATGGAGGGGATACCCGAGATGATCCACGACGTCCAGGTCGAGGCGACCTTCCCGGACGGCACCAAGCTCGTCACCGTCCACGACCCCATCGTCTGAGAGCGAGTACCCGCATGATCCCCGGCGAAATCGCCTACGGGGACGGCCCGGTGCGCCTCAACGAGGGCCGGCCCGTCACCCGCATCACCGTGCTCAACGCCGCCGACCGGCCCGTCCAGGTCGGCTCGCACTACCACTTCGCCGAGGCCAACCCCGGCCTCGACTTCGACCGCACGGCCGCCCGCGGACAGCGACTCGACATCGCCGCCGGCACCGCGGTCCGCTTCGAGCCGGGCATCCCCGTCGCCGTGGCCCTCGTCCCCCTGGCCGGGCTGCGCACCGTGCCCGGACTGCGCGGCGAGACCGGAGGGCCGCTCGATGGCTGAGATATCGCGCCAGGTCTACGCCGACCTCTTCGGGCCCACCACGGGCGACCGCATCCGCCTCGCCGACACCGACCTCTTCGTCGAGATCGAGCAGGACCTCGCCGGCGGCCCCGGCCGGGCCGGTGACGAGGCCGTCTTCGGCGGCGGCAAGGTCATCCGCGAGTCCATGGGACAGGCCCGCACCACCCGCGCCGAAGGGGCCGCCGACACCGTCATCACCGGTGTGGTGATCCTCGACCACTGGGGCATCGTCAAGGCCGACGTCGGCATCCGCGACGGCCGGATCTGCGGCATCGGCAAGGCCGGCAACCCCGACACCATGGACGGCGTCGACCGCGCGCTCGTCATCGGCCCCGAGACCGAGATCATCGCCGGCAACGGGAAGATCCTCACCGCCGGCGCCGTCGACGCCCACGTGCACTTCATCTCCCCGACCGTGATCGACGAGGCCCTCGCCTCCGGCATCACCACCCTCGTCGGCGGCGGCACCGGCCCCGCGGAGGGCACCAAGGCCACCACCGTCACCCCCGGACCCTGGCACCTGGCCCGGATGTTCGCCGCGCTGGAGGCCCACCCCGTCAACATCGGCCTGCTCGGCAAGGGCAACACCATGTCCCGCGAGGGCATGTACTCCCAACTGCGCGGCGGAGCCCTCGGCTTCAAGCTCCACGAGGACTGGGGATCCACCCCCGCCGTCATCGACGCCTGCCTCACCGTCTGTGAGGAGACCGGCGCCCAGGCCGCCATCCACACCGACACCCTCAACGAGGCCGGGTTCGTCGCCGACACCCTCGCCGCCATCGGCGGCCGGACCATCCACTCGTACCACACCGAAGGCGCCGGCGGCGGGCACGCCCCCGACATCATCACCGTGGTCTCCGAGCCGAACATCCTGCCCAGCTCCACCAACCCCACCCGGCCGCACACCGTCAACACCGTCGAGGAACACCTCGACATGCTGATGGTCTGCCACCACCTCAACCCCGCCGTCCCCGAGGACCTGGCCTTCGCCGAGTCCCGGATCCGCCCCTCCACCATCGCCGCCGAGGACGTCCTGCACGACCTCGGAGCCATCTCGATCATCTCCTCCGACGCCCAGGCCATGGGCCGCGTCGGCGAGGTCATCCTGCGCACCTGGCAGACGGCCCACGTGATGAAGAAGCGCCGCGGCTCCCTCCCCGGAGACGGCCCCGCCGACAACCACCGGGCCCGGCGCTACGTCGCCAAGTACACGATCAACCCGGCCGTCGCCCAGGGGCTGGCCCGGGAGATCGGCTCCGTCGAGACCGGCAAGCTCGCCGACCTGGTGCTGTGGAGCCCCGCCTTCTTCGGGGTCAAGCCCGAACTGGTCATCAAGGGCGGCCAGATCGCCTACGCGCAGATGGGCGACGCCAACGCCTCCATCCCCACCCCGCAGCCGGTGCTGCCGCGCCCGATGTTCGGGGCGTACGGGCGGGCCCCCGGGCTCAACTCCTTCAACTTCACCTCACAGGCGGCCCTCGACGACGGACTGCCCGAACGGCTCGGCCTGGGCAAGGAGTTCGTCGCGATCGAGAGCACCCGCAAGGTGACCAAGGAGGACATGCGCAACAACGACGCCATGCCGAGGGTGGAAGTCGACGCCGACACCTTCACCGTCACCATCGACGGCGAGGTGGTGGAACCGGCCCCGGCGGCGGAGCTCCCCATGGCCCAACGCTATTTCCTCTTCTGAGAGGACGGACCTCGCGATGAGCCTCGCCACCCTCCTCGTCCTCGCCGACGGCCGCTTCCCCGCCGGAGGGCACGCCCACTCCGGCGGGGCCGAGGCCGCCTGCAAGGCAGGCCGGATCCACGACGCCGCCACCCTGGCGGAGTTCTGCCGCGGCCGGCTGCACACCACCGGGCTCGTCGCGGCCGCCCTCGCCGCGGCGGCCGCCCACGGGAGCGACCCGGCGGCCCTCGACGAGGCCGCCGACGCCCGGACCCCCTCGCCCGCACTGCGCGCCGCCGGGAGGCGGCTCGGGCGCCAGCTGATGCGGGCCGCCCGCGCCACCTGGCCCGGCGCAGAACTGGACGCGCTGGCGGCCGCGTTCCCGCGCGGGGCGCACCAGCCCGTCGTGCTCGGCGTCACCGCCCGGTCGGCGGGGCTCGGGCCGCTGGACGCCGCGCACGTGGCGGCGTACGAGAGCGTCAGCGGCCCGGCCACCGCCACGGTACGGCTGCTCGGCCTGGACCCCTTCCAGGCGAGCCAGGTCCTGGCCGGGCTCGCCCCCGAGCTGGACGCGGTGTCCCGGCAGGCGGAGCGGGCCGCGCTGCGGGCCGCCGCCGAGGGAACGCACACCCTGCCCGCGGCCTCCTCGCCGCTGCTGGACATCGCGGCGCAGGCCCATGCCGACTGGCCGGTACGCCTGTTCGCCTCCTGATCCCCCCGCCCCTGATCCCCCCCCCGCCTCCTGATCCCCGCACGGGCCCCGCAGGCCCCGCATCCCGCCTGCTTCAGCACAAGGAGACCCCCCATGCACCTCGATCACGCGGTGACCTTCCCGCACCGCCACACCCACAGCGCCGAGCCGCTGCGCGCGGACGGCACCCGCCGGGCCCTGCGCATCGGCCTCGGCGGGCCGGTCGGCTCCGGCAAGACCGCCACCGTCGCCGCCCTCTGCCGGGCCCTGCGCGCGGAACTGTCCATGGCCGTGGTCACCAACGACATCTACACGCGCGAGGACGCCGAGTTCCTGCTCCGCGAAGCCGTCCTGCCGCCCGAGCGGATCAGCGCCGTGGAGACCGGCGCCTGCCCGCACACCGCCATCCGCGACGACATCTCCGCCAACCTGGAGGCCGTGGAGGAACTGGAGGAGGCCTTCCACGGGAACGGACGGCTCGACCTGATCCTCGTCGAGTCCGGCGGGGACAACCTCACCGCCACCTTCTCCCGGGGTCTCGTCGACGCCCAGATCTTCGTCATCGACGTGGCCGGCGGGGACGACATCCCGCGCAAGGGCGGACCCGGCGTCACCACCGCCGACCTGCTCGTCATCAACAAGACCGACCTCGCCCCGCACGTCGGCTCCGACCTGGGCCGGATGGCCCGCGACGCCGCCGAGCAGCGCGGCGAACTGCCCGTGGCCTTCCAGTCCTTGCGCGGCGAGGAGGGCGTTGGCCCGGTGGCGGCCTGGGTGCGCGAGCGGATCGCCGCCTGGACCGCCCGGTGAGCCCTGCGGCGAGTCCTACGGTGATCCCCGCGGCGATCCCGGAGGAGACGGTCCCACCGGCCGGCCTCCGTGCCACCGCCCGCATCGGCGCCGTCGCCGACGGGCGGGGCTCCACCGCCCTGCCGCTGCTCGCCGGGGAGGGACCGCTCGCCCTGCGCCGCACCCGGGGCGGGCCGGGCGAGGCGGGCGTCATGCTGGTCGGCGCCATGAGCGCCCCGCTGGGCGGCGACCACCTCGGGGTGGAGGCCACCGCCGGGCCGGGCGCCCGGCTGGTGCTCCGCTCGGCGGCCGCCACCCTGGCGCTGCCCGGCCGGCACGGGGAACCGGCACGCTACGACGTACGGCTGCGGCTCGGGGACGGGGCGGCGGTGCGCTGGCTGCCCGAACCCCTCGTCTCGGTGCGCGGCAGCGACCTGCGGGTGCGCACCCGCGCCGAACTCGCCCCCACCGCCCGGCTCCTGCTGCGCGAGGAGCAGGTGCTCGGCCGTACCGGTGAGACGCCGGGCCTGCTGCGCGCCCGGCTCACCGCGACCCGGGACGGGAAACCGCTGCTCGACCAGGACCTGGCCTGCGGACCCGGCGCACCCGGCGGCTGGGACGGCCCGGCGGGACTCGCGGGCCACCGGGCGCTGGGCCAGCTGCTGGTGGTGGACCCGCAGTTCGCCGCGGCCCCGCCGCGGGCCCGGATGCTGGGGGAGTTCGCGGCGCTCACCCCGCTGGCGGGCCCCGCGGTCCTGATCACGGCCCTGGCCCCGGACGCGCTGCGACTGCGCGAACTGCTCGACTCCGCCTGCGCCGACTACGGTTGGTGACCCCCGGCGGCCCCCGGACCGGCCCCGGCCGAGGGCCTCCGATCCCGGGACGAACCCGACACCGCTCAGCGGTACACGCATTTCCGGATATCGGGTTGGCAAAGAACCGCCCCGCGCTCTGTCGCCCGCTCCTGGTCAGGCGGAAGTATCCCCTGCACATGCCGACGCACATCCACACCGGCACGAACCACGCTGCCCACGACGGCAGATGACGCAGGGGGAACAACCACGTGATACGCAACGCGGCGCTGGGGAGCGCCGCCACCCTGATCACCGGCACGCTGGCGGCGGGCCTGTTGCTCGCCCCGTCCGCGTCGGCCTCGCAGTCCTTCGAGACCGGGTCCTACGGCCGGGACAACCCGATCGCCGAGGCGATCGGCACCCAGATCGCCGCCTCCCGCGCGGCCCGCACCGGGATCGACTGGAAGGACTGTCCGGCCGACTGGGGCTTCGCGGCGCCCATCCAGTGCGGCTACGTGAAGGTCCCGCTCGACTACAGCAAGCCCTTCGGCAAGACGATCGACCTCGCGGTCGACCGCGCCGTCAGCACCGGCACCAAGGAGGAGCGCCAGGGCGCGCTCCTCTACAACCCGGGCGGCCCGGGCGCCTCCGGCATGCGCTTCCCGCGCCGCACCACCACCAACAGCCCGCTGTGGGTGAACACGGCCAAGGCGTACGACTTCGTCGGCTTCGACCCGCGCGGCGTCGGCCACTCCGCGCCGATCTCCTGCATCGACCCGCAGGAGTACGTCAAGGCCCCCAAGGCCGACCCGGTGCCGGACAGCAAGGCCGACAAGAACGCCCAGCGCAAGCTCGCCGAGGAGTACGCGGACGGCTGCAAGGAGCGCAGCGGCGAGATGCTGCCGTTCATGACCACGCCGAACATCGCGCGTGACCTGGACGTCATCCGTGCCGCCCTCGGTGAGAAGAAGCTGAACTTCATCGGCGTCTCCTACGGCACCTACATCGGCGGGGTCTACGCGACCCTGTTCCCGACGCACGTGCGCCGCATGATCGTCGACAGCGTGGTGGACCCGTCCCGCGACAACATCTGGTACGAGGCCAACCTCGGCCAGGACGTCGCCTTCCAGACCCGCTGGAACGACTGGGAGGACTGGGTCGCCAAGAACGACGCCTCCTTCCACCTCGGCACCACCCGCGCCGCGGTCGAGGCCAAGTGGCTGACGCTGCGCGCCAAGGCGAAGGCGAACCCGCTCGGCGGGATCGTCGGCCCGGCCGAGCTCATCGGCTTCTTCCAGAGCGCCCCGTACTACGACTCCTCCTGGGTGCCCGTCGCCCAGACCTGGGCCGCGTACGAGGCCGGCGACGAGCAGGCGCTGATCGACGCCATCGCCCCCGACATGAGCGACACCGCGGGCAACGCCTCGGCGGAGAACGGCAACGCGGTCTACACCGCCGTGGAGTGCGCCGACGCCAAGTGGCCCACCAGCTGGTCCAAGTGGGACCGGGACAACACCAAGCTGCACGCCCAGTACCCCTTCATGACCTGGGCCAACGCGTGGATGAACCTGCCCTGCGCCACCTGGAAGTCCAAGCAGCACAACGCCATCGAGGTCGGCGCGGGCAAGCGGAGCGGCCTGCCGCCGGTGCTGATCGTGCAGTCCGAGCGTGACGCCGCCACGCCGTACAAGGGCGGGGTCTCCCTGCATAACCGGCTCGCCGGCTCGCGTCTGATCACCGAGAAGGACGCCGGTTCGCACGGCGTCACCAACCTGGTGAACCCCTGCATCAACACCCGGGTCGACACCTACCTGCTCACCGGCCAGGTCGACGCCCAGGACGTGACGTGCGGCCCGCACGCCACCCCGGTGGCCCCGGCTCCCGTCGCCGCCAAGCTGATCGCGCCGGCCCCGGCCGCCGACCAGCGGACGCTCGACGAGCTCCCGGCCATCCGCTAGCGGGACCGGGCGCACCCGCCCGCCCACCCCACGGGAGAAGGCTCAGCGCGTCCTGCGCCGGGCCTTCTTCCGTGCTTCCTCCTCCTCCGCCTTGACCTCGGCGGCGTACCGGTCCACGTACTCCTGGCCGGACAGGGCGAGGACCTCGTACATGATCTCGTCGGTGACGGCCCGCAGCACGGCCCGCTCGCCCTCCATCCCCGCGTACCGGGAGAAGTCCAGCGGCCGGCCGAAGCGGATCGTGACCCGCCGGATGCTGGGGATCTTCTGCCCGGGCGGCTGGATCTCGAAGGTCCCGACCATCGCGCACGGGACGACGGGCACCCCGGCGCCCAGCGCCATCGCGGCCACGCCCACCTTGCCCTTGTACAGGCGCCCGTCGTGCGAGCGGGTGCCCTCCGGGTAGATGCCGAGCAGTTCGCCCTTGGACAGCACCCCGAGCCCTTCGCGCAGCGCGGCCTGACCGGCGTCCTTGCCGGAGCGGTCGACCGGGATCTGGCCGGCGCTGCGGAAGAAGGCGGCGGTGAGCTTGCCCTTCACGCCCGGTCCGGTGAAGTACTCGGCCTTGGCGAGGAAGGTGATGCGCCGCTTGAGGATCGCGGGCATCAGGAAGTGGTCGGAGAAGGAGAGGTGGTTGCCGGCGACGATCGCGGCGCCGTCCTCGGGAATGTTCTCCAGTCCTTCGATGCGGGGCCGGAACAGGAGCCGCAGCAGCGGCCCCAGGATCACGTGCTTGAGCAAGTGGTAGAACACCAGGCGGCTCCCGTCGACGTCCCTTGGTCACGGACATCCTACGGACGGTGCACCAGGGGGTGGAGAGCGCGGCTACTCAGATGGCTACTCGGTAGCTACCCGGGTAGCCGCTCAGCTTCCGCCCGAGGCCGCCATGCCCGCGGTGAGCAGCCCCAGCACGACCCAGCCGAACCACAGCCAGCCGTTGCTTCCGAGGGCCACGGAATACGTGGCGATCGCCACCAGAGAGGCGAAGGTCATCAGCGCCATCGCCTTCACGGATCCGGTCATGCCCCATGGTGGCGCCTGAAGGTGGTCCAGCGCTACTGGCCACGCGCCTGGAGCGAGGCGAGATACGAGTTGTAGGCCGCCAGCTCCTGGTCGCCGTTGCGCTCCTCGGACCGGTCGGAGCGCTTCGCCGCCCGCTGTTCCGAGTGGTACCACTGGTAGACCAGCGCGATCAGCACCAGCACCGAGGGGATCTCGCTGAAGGCCCAGGCGATGCCGCCGCCCCACTGCTGGTCGAGCAGCGGGTCGATGCCCAGGGAGGCGGGCGGGTTCGCGTACGTCTTGATCATCGGCTCGCTGGCCATCATGAGCGCGATGCCGAAGAAGGCGTGGAAGGGCATGCCGGCGAACAGCTCCAGCATCCGCATCACGTAGCCGGGGCGGTGCGGCCCCGGGTCCACACCCATGATCGGCCAGAAGAAGACGAGGCCGACGGCGAGGAAGTGCACCATCATCGCGATGTGCCCGGTCTTCGAACCCATCAGGAAGTCGAAGAGCGGGGTGAAGTACAGACCGTAGAGGCTGGCGATGAACATCGGGATGGTGAACACCGGATGGGTGATCACCTTCATGTACCGGCTGTGCAGGAGCATCAGGAGCAGCTCGCGCGGCCCCTTGTGGCCGCGGGCCGCCGGCGGCAGCGCGCGCAGCGCCAGCGTCACGGGGGCGCCCAGCAGCAGCAGGATCGGGCTGAGCATGCTGATCACCATGTGCTGGACCATGTGCACGCTGAACATGACCATGCCGTAGTCGTTCAGCTTGGTGCACATCACCAGGGCCACGCTCAGCACGCCGATGGCGAAGGCGACCGTCCGGCCGGCCGGCCAGGCGTCCCCGCGCCGGCGCAGCCGCAGCACGCCCCACCCGTACAGGGCGAGGCCGAGGAGCGAGCCGATCAGGAAGAAGGCGTCGAAGGAGAACTCCAGCCCGCGCCCGAGGGTGAAGGGCGGCAGGTCCATGTCCATGCCGGGCATGTCCATGCCGTCGTGCGCGAGGTAGCTCAATCTCTTCACTCCTTGACCCGTGGTGCCCCACCACAGTAATGCCGCCCCCGGACCGGACATCGTCAGGGGGCGGTCATTACGGGATTCACCCGGGGAAAAGGGGAAAGATCACAGCACGTTCTGCGCCTCGTCGTACCGCTCGGACGGGACCGTCTTCAGGGTCTGCACGGCCTCGTCGAGCGGGACCATGACGATGTCCGTGCCGCGCAGCGCCGTCAGCATCCCGAACTCGCCCCGGTGCGCCGCCTCCACCGCGTGCCAGCCGAAGCGGGTCGCCAGGACACGGTCGTACGCCGTGGGCGTGCCGCCGCGCTGGACGTGGCCCAGGATGACCGGCCGGGCCTCCTTGCCCAGACGCTCCTCCAATTCGACCGCGAGGCGGTTGCCGATGCCGGCGAACCGCTCGTGGCCGTACATGTCGGTGCCGCCCTCCTCGAGCGCCATCGAGCTGCCCTCGGCGGGCTTGGCGCCCTCGGCGACCACGACGATCGCGAAGCGCTTGCCCTGCTCGAAGCGTTCGCCGACGATCGCCGTCAGCTCCTCGATGTCGAAGGGCCGCTCCGGCACGACGATGGCGTGCGCGCCGGCCGCCATGCCCGAGTGCAGGGCGATCCAGCCGGTGTGGCGGCCCATGACCTCCACGACCATCACGCGCTGGTGGGACTCGGCGGTGGTCTTCAGCCGGTCGAGGGCCTCGGTGGCGACCCCGACGGCGGTGTCGAAGCCGAAGGTGACGTCGGTGGAGGCGATGTCGTTGTCGATGGTCTTGGGGACGCCGACGATCGGCAGACCGCCCTGCGAGAGCAGGTTCGCGGCCTTCAGGGTGCCCTCGCCGCCGATCGGGATGATCGCGTCCAGACCGAGGTCGGCCACGTGGCCGCGGGCCCGCTCCACGCCGTCGCGCAGATGGGCGGGCTGGACCCGGGAGGAACCCAGGATCGTGCCGCCACGGGCCAGGATGCCGCTCACGGCGTCCAGGTCGAGCTTGCGGTAATCGCACTCCAGGAGGCCGCGCCAGCCGTCGTGGAAACCTATGACCTCGTCGCCGTGGTCGACGACGGCGCGGTGCACGACGGAGCGGATGACGGCATTGAGCCCGGGGCAGTCGCCTCCGGAAGTGAGCACACCAATGCGCATGGCAGGAGGACCTTTGCAACGTGGGCCGACGACCGGACCACGTCGTCCGGTTGGAACTACCCAGCACCCTACAAGCGGATCGAGGGTGGACTGAACCATCCTCCACATGCTGGTCAGATCAGTCGTACGAAAACACGTCGGCCCGGACCCCACCAGGGGAATCCGGGCCGAACCGTGGGTGCCGTGCGGGCTACGCGGGCTGCGTGGCCGCCGCGATCCGCTCGGCGCGCAGCGCCTCGTACCAGCGGTCGTCGATGGGCGGCAGCGCGTTCACGTCGAGGGCCAGCTTCAGCAGCAGGTCCGCGATCTGCGGGTTGCGCGCCAGCACGGGACCGTGCATGTACGTGCCGAACACCGTGTCGTTGTACGCGCCTTCGGTGCCGTCGCCGGTGCCGTTGCCGCGGCCCTTCGTGACCCGGGCGAAGGGCCTGGCCGTCGGGCCGAGGTGCGTGACGCCCTGGTGGTTCTCGAAGCCGGTCAGCTGCGGCAGGCCGAGCCGCGGGTCGATGTCGCCCAGCACGTCGCCGACGCACCGCTCGCCCTCGCCGCGCACGGTCACCACGTCCAGCAGGCCGAGGCCCTGCTGGCGCTCGCCGACGTCGTTGACGAACTCCTGCCCCAGGATCTGGTACCCGGCGCAGACGGAGAAGACGATCGCCCCGTTGGAGACGGCGCGCTCCAGGCCGCCGTCGCGCACCAGCCGCTCCGCGGCCAGCCGCTGCGGGCGGTCCTCACCGCCGCCGATCAGGTAGATGTCGCCCGAGGTCGGGATCGGCTGGTCGCTGCGCACGTCCACGCGCTGCACGTCCAGGCCGCGCCGGCGGGCCCGGCGCTCGACGACCAGGGCGTTGCCCTGGTCTCCGTACGTGCTGAGCAGGTCGGGGTAGACCCACACCAGACGCAGGCTGTTGTCGCTCATGCTCTTGTCCTTATGGGTACTAGTTGCCGACGCGGCGGCGCACGTCCTGGAAGGCGGTGTAGTTGGCGATCAGCTCGATCTGTCCGGGCGGCGCCAGCTGCACGGCCTCGTCGATCGTCTCGCACACCCGGAAGTCCAGGCCCGCGACTTCGAGCCGGACCGCGAGGTCCAGCTTGCGGTCGCCGATCACGAAGATCGGGTGGCCGGCCAGGCGCGGGTAGTCCACGTCCCACAGCCAGGAGGTGTCCGTGCCGTCCGCGCCGCGGGCGTTGACGGACAGGATCACCGGCGTCGGCGGCGGGTCGATCAGGGAGAAGGTCTCCAGCCAGCCGGCCGGGTTCTTCGCGAGCAGCAGCCGCAGTTCGCGGCCCTGGAAGGTGACCACGTCGTAGCGGCCGGCGACGGCCTGCACCTGGTACATCCGCTCCAGCGCCACCTGCGGCGGGACGCCGAAGACGGCCGCGACGGCGGCCGAGGTGGCCGCGTTCGCCTTGTTGGCGCGGCCCGGGAGCTGGAGGCTGATCGGCCAGGCGCTGCCGTGCGGGTCGAGCACGTGGTCACCGGAGAGCACCCAGCTCGGGGTGGGACGCCGGAAACCGCACTCGCCGCAGAACCAGTCGTCGCCCGGACGCTGCATGACGCCACCGCAGGAGGGGCACGACCAGGCGTCGTCCTTCCACTCCTGGCCGGCCGCGACCCACACCACGTTCTGCGAGGACGAGGCGGCCCACACGATGAGCGGGTCGTCCGCGTTCGCGACGACGACCGCCTTGGAGCCGGAGAGGCCCTCGCGCCACTTCTCCGCGAGCATGCGGGTCTCGGCGGCGCGGTCCAGCTGGTCGCGGGAGAGGTTCAGCAGGGCGATCACCTTGGGGGTGACGTCCCGGGCCACTCCGGCCAGGTACTTCTCGTCCACCTCGATGACGCCGTACCGGGCGTCCGAGCCGCCCGCCAGGGCGGAGGTGATGCCCGCGGGCATGTTCGCGCCCAGCGCGTTGGAGACGACCGGACCGCTGGCCCGCAGGGCCTCCGCGATGAGCCGGGTCGTCGTGGTCTTGCCGTTCGTCGCCGAGACGAGGACGACGTCGAGATGCTGCGCCAGTGCGCCGAGGAGATCGGGGTCGAGTTTGAGCGCGACCTTGCCTCCGATCACCGATCCGCTTCCGCGTCCCGCGGCCCGCGACACCGCCGCCGCGGCCTTGCCCGCCGTCACGGCCAGCTTGGCCCGCGGCGAAAGCGGCTCTGTGTTGCCTGCCATCGTCCCTTGTCCTCCTTGCGTCGGTCGCCCCCAGCCTATCCATGACCTGCCCGCGCCCCGACCGCGGCGCCCCCGGTCCGCCGAAGATCTCCTCATATAGTCGCCCGTCGTACTCTTACGGCCATGCGACAGCGCCCCCTTCCCGGTACCTCCGGCATCGTCCGCACCATGAGCCTGCTGGGCGACCCGGTGCTCCATTCCGCTTGCGCGGAGGTCACCGAGTTCGGTCCGGCCCTCGGCCGGCTCATCGAGGACATGTTCGCGACGATGTACGCCGCCCAGGGCGTGGGCCTCGCCGCGAACCAGATCGGCGTCGGGCAGCGGGTGTTCGTATACGACTGCCCCGACGACGAGGACGTCCGCCACGTCGGGCACATCGTCAACCCGCGGCTGGTGTCCACGGGCGGCGAGGAGTTCGCGGGCCCCGAGGGGTGCCTGTCCCTGCCGGGGCTGGAGGCGTCCACGGTGCGCTTCGACGAGGCCGTCGTGGAGGGCGTCACCTCGGACGGCTCGCCCGCGCGGATCTCCGGGACCGGTTTCTTCGCCCGCTGCCTGCAGCACGAATGCGATCACCTGGACGGCGCGGTGTACGCGGAGCGGGTGACGGGGCTGCGCCTGCGCAAGCTGCGGCGGCAGATCCGCAAGACCGACTGGGGTGTGGCGGGGATCCACGCGCTGGGGGAGTGAGCCCGGCGGGCGGGGGGTTCCCGCGGCTCGGCCCCGGACCCCGGGGCTCGGCCCCGGACCCCGCGGCTCAGAACCCCGGGCCGTCCGCGCGGTTGCCCGCCGTGGCCAGGCGGCCCCAGAGGAGGTCGGTGAGGGCGCTGACGAGTTCGGTGCGGTCGCAGGGGCGTTCGCCGAGCCACCAGTCGCCCGCCGCGTGCATCATGCCGACGATGCCGTGTCCCCAGACCCGGGCCAGGCGTTCGCCGCCGGGGCCGAGGTCCACGCGTTCGCCGATCACCTGGGCCAGTTCCTCGCCGAGGCGGCGCAGCAGCGGGGCCGAGTGCAGGCCGACGTCGAAGCCGCGCTCCGGGGTCTGGGAGTCCTCGGCCGGGTGCATGAGGAAGCGGTAGACCTGGGGGCGGGCCTCGATCGCGGCGAGGTAGGTGTCGAGGGTGGCCTCCACCCGGCTGCGCCGTTCGGCGGGGGCGTCGAGGGCCGCGCGCAGCGAGTCGAGCAGGGCGTCGGTGTGGCGCACGGCCAGGGCCTGGTAGAGACCCGCCTTGTCACCGAAGTGGCGGTACAGGATGGGCTTGGTGATCCCGGCCTCCGCCGCGATGGCGTTCATGGACGCCTTGGGCCCGTCCCTGAGGACGACCCGGTCGGCGGCCTCCAGCAGCTCCCGCCGCCGGCGCTCACCCGCTCCCGGCTCGCCGGACTGCCGTGTGGTCTCCATGCCGTGTCAACTCCCCGCCCTTGCGATGTCCTGAGGCCCACGCAACGTAACACCCCGCACACCCCGGTGATCTCATCGGCGGTCCCCGGCCGCTGCTGCTTGACAGTGCTTACCGGCCGGTAACAGACTGGAGTCGGAGTGGGGGTTACCGTTGGTAACAACCGAGGGCGGCCACCCGCACGACGGGCGGAACGAAAGATGGAGGGGACATGGCGGAGTTCACCATGGAGCTGAACGACGACCAGAAGCAGGTACGGGACTGGATCCACGGCTTCGCCGCCGACGTGATTCGTCCCGCGGCCGCGGAATGGGACGAGCGCGAAGAGACTCCGTGGCCCGTCATCCAGGAGGCCGCCAAGGTCGGCATCTACTCCCTCGACTTCTACGCCCAGCAGTTCTTCGACCCCACCGGCCTCGGCATCCCGATGGCCATGGAGGAGCTGTTCTGGGGCGACGCGGGCATCGCGCTGTCGATCGTCGGCACCGGGCTCGCCGCCATCGGCGTCGTCGCCAACGGCACCGAGGAGCAGATCGGCACCTGGATCCCCCAGATGTACGGGACCCCCGACGACGTGAAGGTCGCCGCCTTCTGCTCCTCCGAGCCCGACGCCGGCTCCGACGTCGGCGCGATGCGCACCCGCGCGGTGTACGACCAGGCCACGGACGAGTGGGTGCTCAACGGCACCAAGACCTGGGCGACCAACGGCGGCATCGCCAACGTCCACATCGTGGTGGCCGTCGTCGACCCGGAGCTGGGGACCAAGGGCCACGCCTCCTTCATCGTGCCGCCGAACACCAAGGGCCTGACCCAGGGCCAGAAGTTCAAGAAGCACGGCATCCGCGCCTCGCACACCGCCGAGGTGGTGCTGGAGGACGTACGGATTCCCGGTTCCTGCCTGCTCGGCGGCAAGGAGAAGCTGGACGAGCGGCTCGCGCGGGCCCACGAGCGGGCGAAGGCGGGCGGCGGTGAGCGCGTGAAGAACGCGGCCATGGCCACCTTCGAGGCCTCCCGGCCCGCCGTCGGCGCCATGGCGGTCGGCACGGCGCGCGCCGCGTACGAGGTGGCGCTGGACTACGCGAAGACCCGTACGCAGTTCGGCCGGCCCATCATCGACAACCAGGGCGTCGCCTTCCAGCTCGCGGACATGCGGACCTCCATCGACGCGGCCCGGCTGCTGGTGTGGCGGGCCTCCTGGATGGCGGTCGCGGGCAAGCCCTTCACCTCCGCCGAGGGCTCGATGTCCAAGCTGTTCGCGAGCGAGACGGCCAAGAAGGTCACCGCCCAGGCGGTCCAGATCCTCGGCGGCAACGGCTTCACCCGCGAGTACCCGGTGGAGCGCATGCACCGCGACAGCGCGATCTACACCATCTTCGAGGGGACGAGCGAGATCCAGCGGCTGGTCATCGCCCGCACCCTCTCGGGCATGCCGATCCGCTAGCGCGGGATTCGGACGGGCATTCGGACGGGCAAGGGCCCCCGGCGCCACGAGGCGCCGGGGCCCTTCCTCATCCCTTGCCGGCTGCCCGGCTGCCGGCCGCCGGTCAGTGCAGCGGCGTCAGGCAGTAGAGGACGGTGCCCTCGGGGCTGTAGGCCGGCAGGGCCAGGAAGTCGCCGGGGGCGCAGGTCCCGCCCGGGGCCGCCGAAGGGCGGGTGGCACGGTACTGGGCCTTGGGGGAGGCGCAGTCCGTCACGCGGAGGTCCTGGTGGCTCCAGTCGCCCTCGTTGCGGACGCACTGACCCGACACGAGCGGGCGCGGGGTGTCGTCCCCGGCCAGCACGCCGATCAGGATCAGGGTGGGGATCGCCAGCAGGAGGAACAGCGCCGGGACGAGGAAGAGCAGTGCGGCCGGCCGGCGGCGCAGCGGCTTGCCCGGGTCGAGCGGGGGCCGGTGGCCGCCCGTCGGGGGAGCGAGCCGGCGGAAGGCCGCGCGCGGGCCGAGGTTCAGCAGCAGGGTGACCGGGGTGACGAACACCGACAGGGGTCCCCACCAGCCCTGCCACAGGGTGTCGGCGGACATGCGGCGGTAGGTGGCGAGACCGCAGTCCCGGCAGAACGGGCCCCGCAGGCTCAGGAACCGCATCAGCACGAGCATCCCCTGATGGCCGCGCACGGTCGCATCGGCGGCCGGAGCCGCCCCGCAGAGCCGGCAGCCGTACGAGGGCAGGGGCGCGGACCAGGAGCCGTACGGACCCGGCTGCGGCGGCACGTGCGGCGCGTGGGCCGCGTACGGGCCGTAGGGGCCCGCGGACTGCGGCGGGGCGTACGGGCCCGCCGGCCCGGGCTGCTGCGGCTGCTGGGCCCCGTACGGGCCGTACGGGCCTGCCTGCGGAGGTGGCGGGGTGGCCACGGAGATCCCTTCGGTCGCGCGGTGATCACCGGGTGCGGTGACGGGGGAACCCTAGCCGCGCTCCTCAGGGCCGCAGCAGCCGGTCCAGGGCGCGGGTGAAGAAGACACGGGCCGCCGCCGCGACCAGGGGGTCGAAGGGGCGGCCCAGGCCGCGTACCGACAGTTCCTCGCGCCATTCGGCCTCGCAGCCGCCCCCGGGGGCGGGGCGCAGTTCGATCTCCGCCCGGCCGCGCACCACCCGGCCGTGCTTGACGAGCCGGACCAGCCCCGCCGAGCCGCCCCGCGGCGGCTGCCAGAGGGTGACCTCCATGGGGTCGTCGAACGTGATCCTCCCCACGCCCGTACGCATGGTGAAACGGCTCCCGGTGTGCGTCGGAGGCGGCGTTTCGATGATCGCCCGGGTGAGCGGAACGGCGGCGGCGTGGCGTTCCCAGTCCGTCAGCCTCCTCCACGCCTCCGTGGGGTCGAGAAGTGTCGGGCGAATGATCCGGATAGCGGGCATGAGCGCATCGTAAGCGGGCATACACACCCTGAACTGGGCGGCGAATATGGCTTCCGTCCGGGGGTGGCGATCAGCAATACTCACCGCCACCGTGGATCGCGGATTCGACCGGGTGACCACCGGCCCTCCCGCCCCACACTGCGAGGAGGTGCGCCATGTGCTCCCACCAGCCCCCCTGCCCGTCCGCCGACAGCGTCGATCACGACGCCGCCCGCACCGTGGCCTTCCACCCCGAACAGGGCTGGAATCTGCTCTGCAACGGCGCCGTGGTGTTCGACGACACAGGTGAACTGCTCCCCGACGGCCGCACGGTGGAACCCCGCCGCCCGGCCCTTGTCTGAGCGAGGAGACAGCATGCGCCAGCAGCTGATCCGCAAGCCCGTCCCGAAGCCCGCACCCCGAGACCTGGACCTGCGTACCCCGTCGGGCAGACCCCTCCCGTACTGACGGGAGCCCCGGAGTTACGCCACGGCGCCACCGACTGGACCCGTACGGGTGGGTGTCAGCCGGTGGACGCCGCCGCGCCGCCCATGAAGGCGTTCTCGTACGCCTCGTCGCCGATCGCCGCCCTGGCCTGCCGTTCGCCCTGGTCGCGCACGGCCGCGAGCGAGGGTGAGCCCATCTGCGGCCGCCCCACCGTGCGCCACCAGGCGTGCCCCGTGCCCAGCAGCCGGGCCGCCAGCTCGCCGTCGCCCAGCGCGGCCACCGCCGCCGCCAGCAGGTCGAGGCCGAGCGCGATCCCGAAGCGGTCGCCCAGCAGCCGTTTGCCCGACAGCATCGCCCGCGCGTGCCGGGCCGCCTCCCCGTGGTGGCCGAGCCCCAGCGCCGCGACGGCCAGGATGTAGTCCGCGTACGCCCGCAGCCAGCGCTCGCCCAGCTCCGCGCACGCCTCGCGCAGGCCCTGCGCCTCCCGCTCGGCCTCCTCGTAGCGCCCGAGGTCGCACAGGGCGTAGCCGGTGGCCAGCCGGCACAGCAGCCAGCCCACGCCGGCGGTCCGCCCGCCGTGCCCCCCGCGCGCCCGGGGTCCGGCGAGCGTGAGGGCCCGTACGGGATCGCCCGGCATCAGCACCGACACCGCGTGCAGGTACGCGGCGCGCAGCTCCGGCTCGGGGTCGGCCAGCGTGGCCGCGGCGCCCGTGCACCGCCGGCCGAGCTCCTCGGCCGTGGACAGCTCGCCCTGGAGCAGGGTGGTGAGCCCCAGGGCCCACAGCGCCTGGACGTACGCGGCCCCCGAGCGCGGGCCCCTGCTCAGGGCCCGTTCCAGGAAGCCCCGGCCCTCGTGGACGTGGCCGCAGGAGAACCAGAAGAACCAGAGCGCGCCGGCCGTCTCCAGGGCCGCCGTCGGATCCGAGCGGAGCAGGTGTTCCAGGGCGGTGCGCAGCTGCGCGTGCTCGGCGGTCATCCTGCGGTACCAGTCCACCTGGCCGGGGCCCATCCAGCCGGGGTCGGCGGCCTTCGAGAGCGCCGCGTACCAATGGGCGTGCCGGTCGGCGACGACCCGTTCCTCGCCGAGTTCCGCCAGCCAGTCCTGCCCGTACTCGCGGATCGTGTCCAGGAGCCGGTAGCGGGCCCCCGCGCCGCGCTCCCGGCTGCACCGGACCACCGACTTCGCCACCAGGCCGGCCAGCACCCGCTCCACCCGCGCGGCGGGCAGCGGGCCGCCCGAGCACACCGCGCGCGCCGCCGCCACGTCGAAGTCACCGGTGAACACCGACAGCCGGGCCCACAGCAGCCGTTCGACCGGTTCGCACAGCTCGTGGCTCCAGCCGATCGCGGTGCGCATCGTCTGGTGCCGCGGGAGGCGGGCGGTGGTGGTGCCGGAGAGCAGGTCGAAGCGGCCCTCGAGGCGCTGGGCCATCTGTTCCAGGGTCCACAGCCGCATCCGGGCGCCGGCCAGTTCGAGGGCGAGGGGGATCCCGTCCAGGCGGCGGCAGATGTCCGCGGCGAGGGCCGCGCGGTCCGGGTCGGCGAAGGCGGCCGCGGCGAGCGGGGTGGCGGCGAGCGCGCGGCTCCGGAACAGGGCGAGGGCGTCGCTGTCCGGTCCCTCGCTGGGCAGCGGGCTGATCTCGACGAGGTGCTCCCCGGGGCTGCGGAGCGGCTCGCGCGTGGTGATCAGCACCGTCAGGCCCGGTGCCGACTGCAGGAGTTCGCCCACCAGGTGGCGGCAGGCGGCCACCAGGTGCTCGCACGTGTCGAGGACGAGCAGCAGCTCCTTGTCGGCCATCCACGCGCACAGTTCCTCGTCCAGGGGGCGGGGCGACTGGTGGGCGAGGCCGAGGGCGTGCGCCACGGTGGCGGTGAGGAGGTCGGCGTCGCGCAGCGGGGAGAGCTCCACCCACCACACTCCGTCGGGCCTGCGCTGGCGGGACTCCGCGGCGGCCCGCAGGGCCAGCCGGGACTTGCCGACGCCGCCGACGCCCGTGAGGGTCACGAGCCGCCGCTCGCGCAGCAGGTCGGACAGGAGCCCGAGTTCACGCTCGCGGCCCACGAAGCTCGCCGTTTCCGGCGGCAGGTTTCCCGGCACGGCGCCAGAGTCTGGCCCAGCCATGCCGTCCATGGAATCTGCCTGATTGTTGTTGACCGAGTACTCACCGAACACGGGAGTATTCTGCGCGATCTTCTTTCTCCGTAGTGGCGTTCGGGCCAGATCGGACGAACGGGTTGTCAGGAACCTTTCCCCGGCGGGGTGTTTCAGGCGGCCAGGACGATCCTGCGCTCGGCGGAGAAGGCCCCCCAGGTGCCGTCGGGCAGCCGCGCCCGCAGCTTCACGGTCCATACGGTTCCGGGCGGTTCGGTGACGGTGAGGCGGTGCTCCGCCCGGCCGGCCGGGACGGCGCCCGCACCGAACTGGATGACGGTGGTGGGGCGGCCGTTGACGTAGAGCTCGTACTCGGTGGTCTCCCGGCCGGTCGCCGGGGCGGTCCAGGCGAGGGTGACGGCGCCCGGCGAGGCGACCGCGGTGAACTCGCCCGGGGCGGTACCCGTCCGCTGTCCGGGGCCGGGCGGGGTGCTCACGTCGGCGGCGGGGCCGTCGGGGGAGGAGTTGTCGGCGCCGTCGCGGGCCCGGACGGTGAAGGTGTACACGCTGTCGGGCCGGAGGTCCTCCAGAACCGTCGTGGTGACGCCGGGGCCGACGGTGTGGATCCGGGCGTCGCCCTGGTAGACGTCGTAGGCCGTGACGCCCGTGTCGTCGGTGGCGGCGGACCAGGTCAGCCGGGCCGAAGTGGGCCCGAGCGGAAGGCCGTTCGTACGGGCCGGCGCGGTCGGGGCCAGCCGGTCCTCGGCCGTGGCCGCGGGGGTGGTCGCGGAGGCGGCGGGGCCGTCGGCGGAGGTGTTCCCGGCGGCGTCCCGGGCGCGGACGGTGAACGCGTAGGCCGTCCGCGGGGAGAGGCCGGTGATGTCCGTCATCGTCTTGTCCGCGGGCAGTTCGCGGACCAGGCGGCCGCCCTGGAGGACGAGGAAGGACGTCACCCCGTCGGAGGGCGCGGGCGACTGCCACATGACGTGCACGGTGGTGGCGCTGCCGGCCTGCGCCGTGAGCCCGGCCGGGACGGCCGGGGGCGTGGTGTCGGAGCCGCCGGAGCACGCCGTCAGCAGGGCGGCGAGGGCCAGGGCGGGCGCCGCGCCCCGTGCGGACGGCCGCCGCGAGCGTGTGGCGCGGTGCGGGGGGCGCGGGGGGTGCGGGGGGTGCGGCGCGGTGCGGGGTGCGGGGTCGTGCACGGCGGGCGCCCTCTTCTTCCGGCTCCTCGGAAAGGTCTAGACATATATGGCACGCTCCGCGGCGGCCGGACAAGACCCCTGCGGGCTCTTCCTGCCGGGCATGACCGGTTCGTGTTCATGCGTTCCCGTCTGGCATTATTGCGAACTCTTTGCAACAACGAAGGAAGTGCACCAGATGAAGGCCCGGACCGTACGGGGAATGGCCGGGGCGACCGCGGCCGCGGTGATCGTCACGGGCGCGGCGGCCTGTTCGACCCCCGGGGGAGGGGGCGCGGCGGGAGCCGGGGCCGGCGACTCCGCCGTCGTCGGCATAGCCACCGAGCCGGAGAGCCTCAGCCCGCTGCTGGGCTACGGCAAGGACGGCAACTCGAAGATCTTCGACGGACTGCTGGCCCACGACGCCGGCATGAAGCTGAAGCCGGCGCTGGCCGCGGCCCTCCCCGAGGTCTCCGCCGACGGGCTCACCTACACCTACGCGCTCCGCCAGGGCGTGAAGTTCAGCGACGGACGGCCTTTCGGAGCCAAGGACGTCGTCTTCACCTACCGCACGATCCTCGACCCGAAGACGAACAACGCGTCCAAGTCCGAGCTCGACGCGATCGCGGACGTCACGGCGCGGGGCGAGCAGTCCGTCGTCTTCACCCTGAAGTACCCCTACGCCCCCTTCGCCGAACGGACCGTCCTGCCCATCGCCCCCGAGCACGTCGCGGGCGGACAGGACGTCAACGGCGGCGAGTTCACCGCCAAGCCCGTCGGCACCGGACCGTACGTGCTCACCGCCTGGTCCAAGGGCGAGAAGCTGAGCTTCAAGGCCAACCCGGGCTACTGGGGCGGCGAGCCCGCGGTGAAGAGGTTCACCATGGCGGTCATCAAGGACGACGACGTGCGCGCCACCCGGCTGCGCTCCGGTGAGCTGGACGGGGCCGTGCTGCCGCCGAACCTGGCCAAGGGGTTCAAGGGCGACACGGCGCACACGACCTACGCGGCCAAGAGCTTCGACTACCGCAACGTCACCCTGCCGACCGAGCACCCCGTCACCGGTGACACGGCCGTCCGCCAGGCCCTGGACATCGCCGTGGACCGCGCCACCATGGTCGACAAGCTCCTGGAGGGCGCGGGCAAGGCCGCCTACGGCCCCGTCCCGACCGGCAGTCCCTGGTTCGCCGCCGGCACGCAGCGCCCGTACGACCTCGCCCGGGCCAGGAAGATCCTCGACGAAGCCGGCTGGATCCCCGGCGCCGACGGCATCCGCGCCAGGAACGGGGTCCGTGCCGCCTTCCCGCTCTGGTACACCTCCGGCGACAAGCTCCGCCAGGACCACGCGCTCGCCTTCGCCTCCGACGCCAGGAAGGCCGGCATCCAGGTCACCACCGAGTCCGGCAGCTGGGAGGTCATCGAGCCCCGCATGCGGACCGACGCCGTCCTCGCGGGCGGCGGCTCCCCGGCCGACCCGGACTTCGACCAGTACCTGACGCTGAACTCCGCGCTCGCGGGCGACGGCTTCAACAACATGGCCCGGTACGCCAACCCGGCCGTCGACCGGGCACTGCTCGAAGGCCGCCGCAGCGCGGACCCGGCGGTGCGCAAGGCGGCGTACGACACGGTCCAGCGCGAGCTGGTCAAGAACCCGGGCTACGTCTACCTCACCCACATCGACCACCTCTACGTCGTGGCCGACCGGTGGGACGGGCCCTCCACCCAGACCGAGCCGCACGACCACGGCCTCGGCACCGGCCCCTGGTGGAACGTCGAGAGCTGGAAGCCGAAGCGGAAGTGAGCCGTCCCCACCGTCCCCACCGTCCCCACGGTCCCGGCCGTCTCCCGTGGGGGCCCATGGCGCGCATGGCGGGCCGGCGGACGCTGTTCGCCGGTCCGGTGCTGCTCGTCGTCACCCTCGGGGTCTTCGCGGTCGCCGCGCTGTCGCCCTTCGACCCCGTCAAGGCCTACGCCGGCACCGCCGGGCTGACCGCCTCGCAGGCCGGACTCGACCAGCTGCGGGCCAACCTCGGCGTCGACCAGCCCCTGCTCGCGCGCTGGTGGGAGTGGCTGACCTCGGCGCTGACCGGAGACCTCGGCACCTCCTCCGTCATGCGCCAGCCCGTCTCCGACGTCATCGCCGAGCGGCTCGGCTGGTCCGCCCTGCTCGCGCTGTGCGCCTTCGCCGTCGCCGTACTGCTCGGCACCGGGCTCGGCGTCCTGGCCGCGCGCCGGCAGGGCGGGCGCCTGGACCGGACCGTCTCGGGGCTCGCGTACACCCTGGAAGCGGCCCCGGCCTTCTGGCTGGGACTGCTCGCCGTCTGGTTCTTCTCGGTGCGCCTGGGCGTCCTGCCCTCCGGGGGCCTCACCGACGCGGGCAGCGACGTGGTCACCGCCGGGCAGGTGGCCCGTCACCTGGTCCTGCCCGCGCTGGTCCTCGGCATCTCCCAACTGCCCTGGTTCTTCCTGTACGTACGGCAGGGCGTGGCCGACGCGCTGGAGGAGGATCCCGTACGGGGCGCCCGCGCACGGGGCCTGGGGGAGCGGCGGGTGCTGCTCGGCCACGGGCTGCGCTCCGGCATGCTCCCGATGCTGACCCTGATCGGGTCGCGGGTGCCGGAGCTGATCACGGGCGCGCTGCTGGTGGAGACCGTCTTCAGCTGGCCCGGCATCGCCGCGGCCACCGTGCAGGCCGCGACCTCCGTGGACTTCCCGCTGCTGGCGGCCCTGACCGTCCTGGCCACGGCGGCGGTGCTGGCCGGGAACCTGCTGTCCGACCTGCTCTACGGACTGGCGGACCCGAGGGTGGGCTTCGATGGCTGAGACGACCGCAACGACTGAGACGACCGCGGGGGCTGACACGACCGCGACGGCTGACACGACCGCTCCGCCGCAGGTCTGGCGCTCCCACGGCCGCGACCGCGGCTCCACGCGGAAGCTGCGGGTGCGGACCTCGGCGGTGATCGTCGTGCTGATCGCGCTGGCGGTGCTGCTCGTGCCGCCGCTGGTCCGGCTCGACCAGCAGGCGGTCGACTTGTCGGCAAAGCTCCTGCCGCCCTCCTGGGCCCATCCCTTCGGCACCGACGACGTCGGCCGCGACCTGCTGCTGCGCTGCGTGTACGGGCTGCGGGTCTCGCTGCTGGTCGGGCTGGTGGCGGCGCTGGTGGCCACCGTCCTCGGCACGGCGGTCGGCGCGCTCGCCGGGGCGCTCGGCGGATGGCCGGACCGGTGCGTCATGCGCGTGGTGGACGCGCTGTCCTCGATCCCGCACCTGCTGCTCGGCATCTTCATCGTGGCGATGTTCAGGCCGGGCGTGTGGCCGGTGGTCGTCTCCGTGGCCCTGACCCACTGGCTGTCCACGGCCCGCATCGTCCGCGCGGAAGTCCTCTCGCTCCGCTCGCGGCCCTACCTGGACGCGGCCGTCTCGGGCGGAGCCTCGCGCCGGCGGGTGACCGTACGCCACCTCGTGCCCGGAGTCCTGCCCCAGGCCGGGCTCGCCGCCGTGCTGATGATCCCGCACGCCATGTGGCACGAGTCGGCCCTGTCCTTCCTGGGCCTCGGCCTGCCCGCGCACCAGGCGAGCCTGGGCAACCTGGTCCAGACGGCCCGCGGTTCGCTGCTGGCCGGCGACTGGTGGCCCACGCTCTTCCCCGGGCTCCTCCTGATCGTCCCGACCCTGGCGATCGCCGGTCTCGCGGGCGCCTGGCGCGAGCGCCTCAACCCCCGCCGCCGCTCGGAGCTCAGCCTGTGAAGACCCCCGTCCCCGCACAGGGCCCGGAGCGCAGCTCCGCCCGGCCCGTGCTCGCCCTGGACCGGCTCTCCGTCCGCTTCCGCATGCGCGGCGGCCGGTACGTCGCGGCCGTCAGCGAGGCCACCCTCGCCCTGGCCCCCGGCGCGTGCCTCGCCCTCGTCGGCGAGAGCGGCTGCGGCAAGTCCGTGCTCGCCTCCGCCCTCCTCGGCCTGCTCCCCGGCAACGCCGAGACCGCCGGCGCGGCCCGGCTCGCCGACGGGACCGACCTGCTCGCCCTCGACGAGCGCACCCTCGCCCGGAGCATCCGGGGCCGCCGCGTCGCCCTGGTCCCGCAGAGCCCCGCCGCGCACCTCACCCCGGTCCGCACCGTCCGCTCCCACCTGGAGGAGACGGTCCGCGAGCTCACCGGGGTGCGCGGGCCGCAGCTGCGGGAAGCCGCCGAAGCGGCGGCCGGGCGGGTGGCCTTCCCCGCCACCCACCTCGACCGCCATCCCCACGAGCTCTCCGGCGGGCTCGCCCAGCGGGCCGCCACCGCGCTCGCACTGATCGGCGACGCGCCCCTGCTGCTCGCCGACGAGCCGACCACCGGCCTCGACCGGGACCTCGTCCACCGCACCGTCGACGAACTGCGCGCCCACACCCGGGACGCCGGGCGCGCGCTGCTGATGATCACGCACGACCTCGCGGCGGCCCACCGCATCGCCGACACCGTGGCCGTCATGTACGCGGGCCGCATCGTGGAAACCGCGCCCGCCGCAGCCTTCTTCGGCGCTGTGGGCCCCCGCCACCCCTACGCGCGCGGACTCCTCGACGCCCTTCCCGAGCGGGCCTTCGCTCCCATTCCCGGCGCCCCGCCCGAGCTCGGCGCGCTCCCGGCCGGCTGCGCCTTCGCCGCCCGCTGCCCGCGCGCCGGCTCCCGCTGCCGGGCCGAGCGGCCCGTGCTCACCGAAGGGGTGGCCTGCCACGATGCTTGAGCTGACCGGCATCACCGCCGGCTACGGCCGCCGGGCCCCCGTCGTGCGCGGAGCCCACCTGAGCCTCGCCCCCGGGGAATCCCTCGGACTGCTCGGCCCCAGCGGCTGCGGCAAGTCCACCCTGGCCCGGGTCGCGGCCCTGCTGCACCGGCCCGAGCGGGGGACCGTGGCCTTCGACGGCCGCGCCGTGACCGGCTTCCGCCACCGGGCGCCGCGCGCCCTGCGCACCTCGGTCGGCATGGTGTTCCAGCAGCCCCGGCTGGCGGCGGATCCCCGGCTCACGCTGGGCGAGCTCGTCGCCGAACCGCTCCGGGCGACCGGGCGGCGCGGTGAAATCGAAGCCACCGTGCCCGAGTTGGCGGACCGGGTCGGCCTGGGCGCGGACCTGCTCGGCCGGCGGCCCCACGAGGTCAGCGACGGCCAACTGCAACGTGCCTGTGTGGCGCGGGCGTTGGTGCTGCGGCCGCGCTGGCTGGTGTGCGACGAGATGACCGCCATGCTCGACGCGTCCACCACGGCCGCGCTGGTCGGCGTAGTGGAGGAGTACCGGGCGGAGTCCGGCGCAGGGCTGCTGGCGGTGGGGCACGATCCCGTCCTGCTGGGACGCTGGTGCGCGCGAACGGCCCGCTGGGAGGAGATCGTCAAGGACTGAGCGCCGGTCACGGACGGTCAACACCCGTTTGGCGGACACGAGTTTCGCCCGAAGGGCCCTCCGGCTGCGCCACCATGGCGGCGCTTAGGAGGTGTTCCGATGGTGATCTCCCTCTCCGTCCTCGTCCTGCTCCTCGTCCTTGCGTGGATCTTCCTGCGGGGTGGAGGCCTCAAGTTCTCGCACGCGCTCGTCTGCGTCCTGCTCGGCTTCTACCTCGCGAGCAGCAGCCTCGCGCAGACCATCCACAACGGGGTCTCGGCCACGGCGAACGTGGTCGGCGGCCTCACGCCCTGAGGCGCGTCAGGAGGTGACTCGCGGGGCCGTCTTCTCCGGTACCCGCCGCTGTCCGTCCGGTAGTTGATCAACTGTTGCGCATTCGTGAATCATCCGGCTCTTCCATGGACTCCTCAGGCAGTGCGATCTAGCGTCTGGCCGCGGCGCGATGTCATACGCAATGTCAATAACTGAGGACAAGGGAGGAAGCCCGGATGTTCCGAAGAGCGCTGAACTGCGCCGTGGTGCCGGCCCTCGCCGCCTGCGCGGTGTTGTACGGGGTCTCGCCGGCCGCCGCCGAGGAGATACCCCTGGCCCCCGGCCACCGCCTGGTCAGCCACTACCAGGGCGGTCCCGCCACCGCCGCCCCGCTGCCGGGCGAAGCCCCGCCGCAGCACCCCTTCCTCGCGCCCAACGGCCGCAGCGGCATGCACTCCGACGCGGCGGGCAGCGCCACCTCGCCCTGGTCCGGGCCGCTCGGCAGGAACCCGAAGGTGACCAGCGAGAAGATCGCCGCCCTCGGGGGCGAATGCGCCACCGCCACCTTCGACTCGGGCGGCCGCCTGGTCACGGTGTGCGGCACCTTCGGCGGCTTCAAGGTCAAACTGCTGGAGCCCCGCACGCTCGCCACGCTCGCGGAGTACCAGCTCCCGCAGCGTTCCTCGACGGTCCAGGCGATCACCTCGCTCGACTTCTCGAAGATCTTCAAGGACACCTCGGGCGGTGCCTACTTCTACCTGGACAACCAGGACCGGGCGGTGCTGGCCGACTCCCGCCAGCACGTCCTGCGCCTCTCGCACGCCCAGAAGCCGGACGGAAGCTGGCAGTTCACGGTCGACGACGACTGGGACCTCACCGGCCAGGTCCCGCACGACTGCGTCGACTGGACCAACCTGTGGCCCACCGGCACCTGTGACCCGGTCACCTCGGTGATGCCCGACTGGAACGGCCGCATCTGGTGGGTCACCCGCCAGGGCCGTGTCGGCACCGTCGACCCGGCCACCTCGGTGATCCGCTCCATCCGGCTGGCGGGGGAGGAGATCCAGAACTCCTTCTCGGTCGGCGAGGACGGCGTCTCCATCGTCACCGACCACGCCCTGTACAGCTTCGCCGCCTCGGCCGACGGCACCCCCGCCGTGCAGTGGCGCCAGACCTACGACCGGGGTACGGGAACCAAGCCCGGCTCGGTCAACCAGGGCTCGGGCACCACCCCGGACCTCTTCGGCGACGGCTACGTCGCGATCACCGACAACGCCGACGACCGGATGAACGTCCTGGTCTTCAAGCGCGGCCTGGACGTCCCCGAGGGGCAGCGCCTGGTGTGCAAGGTCCCGGTCTTCCAGTCCGGGACCTCGACCACCGACAACTCCCTGATCACCTGGGGCAACAGCATCGTCGTCGAGAACAACTACGGCTACGAGAACGTCACCTCGCTGGTCCTCGGCAAATCGGTCGTCGGCGGCGTCAGCCGCATCGACGTCCGCGCCGACGGCAGCGGCTGCGACACGGTCTGGCAGAGCGCGATCCGCTCACCCTCCGTGGTCCCGAAACTCTCCACCGCGAACGGGCTGCTCTACTTCTACGAGAAGGAGCCGAACGTCTGGGGGATCGACGCCTGGTACCTCACGGCCGTCGACTTCCGCACCGGCGAGCGCCGCTGGCGCCAGCTGACCGGTACGGGCCCGCTCTACGACAACAACTGGGCCCCGATCACCCTGGGCCCCGACGGGACGGCCTACGTCGGCGTCTTCAACGGCATCGTCGCGGTCCGCGACGGGGGCTGAGCGTCCACGCCCGCCCCGCGGGGGCCCGTCCCACCGGACGGGCCCCCGCTCGGCTCACGGCAGGCGGCTCACGGCAGGCGGCCCACGCGCTCGATGGCCACCATCGCCGCGTCGTCGCCCAGGAGACCCTCGGGGGTGTGGGCGAGCAGGTCCGCGCAGAGGTGGCGCAGCAGGGCCTGCGGGCCGTCTCCGGGCCAGTCGGCGGCCCGCTCCGGCAGCGGGTAGAAGGCCCCCGAGGCGTCGCGGGCCTCGATGACGCCGTCCGTGTACAGCAGCAGCACGTCCCCCGGCTCGAAGGCGAAGGACTGCGCGGTGAAGCCGGTGTCCACCAGCTCGGACAGGCCCAGCGGCGGCGCCGGGTGGTCCACCTGGAGGGGGACGGCCCGGCCGCCGCGCAGCAGCAGCGGCGGCGGGTGCCCGCAGCTGACCAGCCGCAGGTACGGCTCCGCGTCCGGGACGTCGAGCACCGCGGCCGTGGTGAAGCCCTCCTCCGGCCGGCCGGGGCCGCCGTCCGCGCCGTCCGCGCCCCGGTCCGGGTCGGCGGCCACGGCGGCCTCCAGATAGCCCACCAGGCCCGGCAGGTCCGCCTCCAGATGGGCGGCGGCCCGGAAGGCGCCGAGGACGACCGAGGCCTCGCCGACCGCCTCCAGCCCCTTGCCGCGGACGTCGCCGATGAGCAGCCGGGTGCCGTCGGGGGTGCGGGCGGCCGCGTACAGGTCGCCGCCGATCTGCGCCTCGGCCTCGGCCGACAGGTACACCGAGGCGATCCGCAGCGGGCCCATCCGGTCGCGCAGCGGTCGTAGGACCACCTGCTGCGCCGCGACGGCCACGGAGCGCAGACGGGTGAGCTGGCGCTCGTGCACTTCGCGCAGGTGTGCGAAGAAGGTGACGAAAACCGAGATCAGGACGAGGGCGATGATCTGGAAGGTGTGGTTGAGGTCCGTCAGGGAGGTGCGCTCGACCGCCACCGACACCTGGGCGAGGACCGCCACGGCGCCGACGAACCCGGTCGTGCGCGGTCCGGCGAAGGAGGCGGTGAGGGCCGGGGCGGCCACCAGGAAGGGGCCCAGATGGACGTCCGGCGGCGCCAGCACGTCGACCGCCGTGACCGCGGCGATCAGCGCGAACGGGACCGACAGCAGCACCGCGCGTGATTCCCGGAACCTGCTGGAGCGCGGGTGCGCCGGTGTGGGGTCCATGCCTCCTGCATACACCGCGCACGGCCGGGCGGCACCCGCTCCGGCCGCGGGGCCGGGGCGGGTGCCGCCCGGGTGGTGCTCAGGTGCCGCTCACGTTCGTCCCCGGTGCTGCTCCGGGTGCCGGGGCCGTCAGCTCACCTGGAGGGTGACGTCGTCCACGACGAAGGAGGTCTGCAGGGAGGCGTCCTCCACGCCCTGGAACTTCAGCGTGACCGTCTGACCGGCGAACTGGGAGAGGTCGTAGGTCTTGAGCTGGTAGCCGGCCGCCGCGTCCACGTTGGACAGGCTCGCCAGGGTCTGGCCGCCCACCGAGACCGTGAAGGTGTCGTAGACCGTGTTCTCGGTCTCGGCGGTGTCGATGTGCAGGTAGAAACCGAGCTGGTACGAGGAGCAGCCGGCCGGGATGGTCACGGACTGGGCGGCGCTGTCCGTGCGGGGCGTGCCGTAGCCGTTGAGCCAGGCCTTGTAGGTGCCGCCGTGCGGGGTCTGGCCGGCCTGGTTGGTGATGACGTTCGTGGTGGTCGTCCACGGGGTGGTGCCGCTCTCGAACCCGCCGTTGGCGACGAGCTGGCGCGGGGTGCAGGAGGGGCCGGTCCCGGTGACGGTCAGGGTGTAGGTGGTGGTGTGGCTGACCGAGCCCGTGCCGGTGACGGTCAGGGTGTAGGTGCCGGGCGCGGTGCTCGCGCCGACCTGGACGGAGAGCGTGGAGGAGCTGCCCGACTGGACCGAGGCGTGGCTCAGCGAGGCGGTGGTGCCCGCCGGGGCGCCGGTCACCGACAGGGCGACGGTCTGGGCGGCGCCGCTGGTGGTCGCCGTGCCGATCGTGGAGCTGGTGCTGCCGCCCTGGGCGGCGCTGCCGGTGGCCGGGGAGGCGCTGATCGAGAAGTCCGGGCCGGGGGTGGTGCCGCCGACGGCCTGGTTCCAGACCGTGTAGGCCACGCCGTCCGCGCTGCGGTCCAGGACCGTGGCGTTGATGTTGCTCGTGGTGTCGCAGGAGGAGTGGTAGCAGGAGTCGTACGCCGCGTTCGCGGTGCCGCCCCACTTCGTGGCCTGCGCCGAGGTCTTGCGGGCGCTGGCACCGGCCGCGTAGCCGGAGGTGGCGATGCCGCCCTGCTGGAAGGAGTAGTCGTCACTGCGGCCCTGGCCCTCGGTGTTCTCCTCGGGGGCGAGGTTCAGCGAGGTCCAGTAGGCCTTGAGCGGGGCGGCCGCGGTGGAGTTGACGTTGTTGATGAAGTAGCCGCCGTTGGGCGAGCCGACCATGTCGAAGTTGTAGTAGGCCTTGATGGCGGTCTTCTGGGTGCTGGTGAGCTGGTTCACGTAGAACTTCGAGCCGTTGAGGCCCTGCTCCTCGTCGGTCCACCAGGCGAAGCGCACGTGCTTGGTCATGGTGGGGTTCTTCTGGGCGAGGACGAGCGCGTTCTCCAGCAGGGTCGCGGAGCCCGAACCGTTGTCGTTGATGCCCGGACCGGCGGAGACGCTGTCGAGGTGCGCGCCGAACATGATCGTCTGGTCGGCGGGGCCGCCGGGCCAGTCCGCGATCAGGTTGTTCGACGGGTAGGTGCACGAGGTGCAGTTCTGCTCGCTCACCGTGTAGCCGGCGGCCTGCAGCTTGCCCTTGACGTACGCCACCGAGGCGGTGTAACCGGCGCTGCCCGCCCGGCGGTTGCCGCCGTTCTGGGACGCGATGGTGTTCAGCTGGGTCAGGTGCGCCTGGACGGCGGCCACGTCGATGTTCGGCGCGCCGGGCGGGGGCGTCGTACCGCCCACGGTGAGCGCGTAGTCCACGGTGTGCGACAGGCTGGTGCCCTGGCCCTTGATCACGACGGTCGAGGATCCGGGAGCCGCGCTGGAGGAGGCGGTCAGGGTCAGCGTCGAGGACTGGCCGGACTGCACGGTGGCCGGGCTGAAGGAGGCGGTGACCCCGGCCGGCAGGCCGGAGGCGGTGAGGGTCACCTGCTGGGCGGTGCCCGTGGAGATGGCGGTGGCGACCGTGGTGGTGACCGAGGCGCCCTGCTGGACGGTGCCCGAGGCCGGGTTCAGCGCCAGCGAGAAGTCGCTGTTCTGGCCGCTCGGGGTACACGTCGTGTCACCGGACTGGGCGGGCACGCTGATGGCGTCCCAGGCGGCCTTGGTCTTGTTGAACAGGTCGCAGGTGGTGTCCAGCGACTTGGCGGAACTCAGCGTCGCCGTCCGGTACTTCTTGTACGACATGCTGGAGGTCTTCAGCAGCATGCCGCCGTAGAAGATCTTGCCGGCGTTCTGTACGCCCACCCCGGTCAGCGTGGACTGGTTGCAGGTGCTGCTGCTGGGCTTGCCGCCGCCCGGGCTGGTGCCCTCGGCGAGCAGGTAGAACCAGTGGTTCAGGGGGCCGGCGGCCGCGTGCACCTCGGTGTTCGGTATCGAGGAGCTGTAACAGGCGGGGTCGTTGTTGACGGCCGGCGGGTTGTACATGTTGCGGATCGGACCGTTGCCCACGAGGTTGATCATCTCGCCGACGGTGTAGTCCGGAGTGTCGTACGGGGAGGGCTCGTTGATGAAGGCCTCGGTCAGCGCGCCGAAGATGTCACCGGTGCCCTCGCCGAGCCCGGACTCCTGGCCGCTGGTGCCGCCGGGGGTGTTGGTGTCGATCGCGTGCCCGTACTCGTGGGCCACCACGTCCACGCCGGCGATCCACTCGTTGGCGTTGTTGTGGCCGATGCTGACCGAGCTGCCGTCCCAGTACGCGTTCACGTCGTTCAGGCCGACCTTGGCCGGGAAGCTGCGGCCGTTGCCGCTGACGCCGTTGCGGCCGAGCCACTGGCTCAGCATGTCCCACTGCTTCTGCGCGGCGAACATCAGGTCCACGCAACCGGTCTCCTTGGAGGTCGGGTTGCCCGTGCCCCAGGAGTCGGAGGACTTCGAGAAGACCGTGCCGCTGCTGTAGTCGGCGCAGCTCAGACCGGTCCGGTTCGGGTCGCGCAGGGAGTACGTGCCACCCGAGGACGTGGTGTCGATGGTCAGCGGGTTCGGGCCGTTCCACTTGCTGTTGCCGCTGCCCGCGACCACCTCGTCGAAGGTGTCGACGACCTTGCCGGTGCGAGCGTCCACGAACACGTGGAGCCTGCTCGGCGCCTTGGCGGTCCGCCCGGTCAGGACGGTCTCCCAGGCCAGCACCGCCTTGTCGTCCTTGAGCTTGACGACGAGCCGGCTGCTGTCCACCTTGTCGGTCTTGACCTGCCGGCCCCGCGAGACGGCTTCGGCGGCCTTCGCCGTGACCGACGCGGTGGTCGACACGTCGATCACGGTCGCGGAGGCCGACTGGAGGGCGCGCACCCGGCCCGCGCCGTCGGCGAGGACGACCGCGTCGCCGCCGACGACCGGCAGGCCGCGGTAGCTGCGCTCGTACGCGACGGAGTACAGGTCCTTCACCCAGGGGGTGACCAGGCGCCGGTCGTACTGCTGCTGCGGGGAGTTGACCAGGCTGTCGAGCCCGCTGCGCACGGCCGCGTCGGCCGCGGCGACCGCCCGTTCGGCGGAGGTGGCCGGGGCGGGATCCGCGCTCTGCGAGGCGGTGGCGGTGGTGGCCAGCGTGCCGGCGAGGCCCGTGGTCAGCACCATGGCCGCGAGGGCGGCCATCCATCTGGTGGGCTGCAAGAGTCCACTCCGATCGTGTGGGGGGATGGGGCGGGGAGGGGGTGCAGGGGGATCTGGCTGTTCGCGGCCGAGTATGGGCGTGTCCATGACGGGATCGGGACATCCCTGCCGACATAAGACCGGCGTTATGGTGCCGCCGCGTGACGCTGCGTAAGCTGCCGGAATGCAGCTGGAGTTGAGACATCTGCAAGCCGTCTGCCAGATAGCGGAGACGGGAAGCCTGGGGGGTGCGGCGCGGAGACTCGGGGTCTCCCAGCCCGCGCTCTCCGCCCAGCTGCGCCGGATCGAGCGGGTCACCGGCGGCGAACTCTTCGTCCGGGGCCGCCTCGGCGTCGAACCCACCCCGCTCGGCCAGTTCGTCCTGGCCAAGGCGCGCCGGGTGCTCAGCGAGATGGACGCCCTCGGCGCCGAGACCCGCGCCCGCACGGCCGGGGCCCCGCTGCGCCTGGGCTGCATCCTGCTGGTGCTGATCGACGGGCTGATCGCCCGGCAGGACCTGGTCCTGGCCGGCCGCGAGATCACCGTGGACCTGGAGGACTCGGTGACCGCCCTGGTGCGGATGCTCGGCGCAGGCCGCTACGACGTCATCGTGTACGGAGAGGTGAACGACCACGAGGTGCCGCTGCCCGCGGGGGTGACGGCCCGCACCCTGGTCCCCAAGGAGCCCTTCTGCATCCGGATGTCGGCCCGCCACCCGCTGGCCCGGCTGGAGGCCCTCGATCTCGCGGACCTCGCGGACGAGCAGTGGATGACCCTGGTGGAGGACGACGACGGCGGCCCCGAGGCGCTCGTCGAAGCCTGCGCCAAGGCCGGCTTCGTCCCCGCGCTGCGCTACCGGATCACCGACCGCATGATGCAGTACGACCTGATCTCCGCGGGCCGCGCCGTCTCCCTCAGCCAGCCCACCGCACCCGCCGTGGCCGGCACCGTGATGCGGCCGCTGATCGGGTCTCCGATCACCGGGCGCATCCGGCTCGCCTGGAACCGCTCGGCGGTCTCGGCCCGCCAGGCGGAGCTCTTCTTCCGGTCGGCCGCCTACGCGTACCTGGCCAATGTGGACAACAACCCCTTCCACCGGGCGTGGTGGGACGAGCATCCGGAAGCCCACCCGGTCCTCGACTGACACCGTTCACAGAACCTGATGTCATTTCATACTCCGTACATGGAACGGGTATTCGGCTCCCCTTACGCTCTCCGCATGGCAGTGGCCGCCACACCATTTTCGAGGTAGAGCCCCTTCGGAGCGCAGGAGGAAATACCCATGAACAAGAGAGTCCGTACGCAGGTCAGCCGCCGGGGATTCCTCGCCGGCACCGCTGCGGCCGCGGCCGCGGCCACCGTCCCCGCGATCGGCCAGGCCGCCGCGGCCCCTGCGTCGGCGGCCGCCGGCCGGCCGAACATCCTGCTGATCGTCACCGATGACCAGCCCAAACAGACCGACTGGGCGATTCAGAAGACCATCGGCTGGCTCGCCGGCCAGGGGGTGAAGTTCAACCACGGGCACGTCACCACCCCGCTGTGCGCGCCCTCCCGCTCCTCGGTGTTCTCCGGCCGCTACGCCCACAACCACGGGGTGCGCAACAACGGCGCCTCGGCGGCCCTGGACCAGAACACCACCGTCCAGCGCTATCTGAAGCAGGCCGGATATCGCACGGGCCTCTTCGGCAAATACCTCAATTCCTGGAACATCGCGGACGCGCCGCCGCATTTCGAGGATTTCGCACTGCTCCAGCCCTCGTACGTGGACGGCAAGTGGAACGTCAACGGGACGGTCCAGACGATCACCGGCTACACCACGAACATCATCAAGAACCGGACCCTGAGCTTCCTGGACAAGGCGGCCACCGACACCCGCCCCTGGTTCGCCTACGTCACCCCGTACGCCTCGCACGGGCCCCGTACCCCCGAGGCCAAGTACGCGGGCACCCCCGTACCCGAGTGGAACGGACGTCCCTCCGTCACCGAGGCCGACCGCAGCGACAAGCCGCCCTACATCCAGGACGCCACCGGCACCCTGGAGGACGGCAAGCGCATCCGCGCGGAGCAGCTGCGCGTCCTCCGCTCGGTCGACGACGCCGTCCAGTCCTTCAAGGACAAGCTGGCGGCCACCGGCCAGCTCGACAACACCCTCGTCATCTACATCGGCGACAACGGCTTCGGCTGGGCCGACCACGGCTGGACCGCGAAGTCGGTGCCCTACGGCCCCGCCCACGAGGTCCCGTTCTACCTCTCCTGGCCCGCCGGAGGCCTCGGGGCCGGCACGGTGGACAACCGCATCGTCGCCAACATCGACATCGCGCCCACCATCCTCGACGCCGCCGGGATCACCCCGGACACCCCGCAGGACGGCCGGTCGCTGCTGAGCTCGTACAGCCGCGACCACCTGCTCGTCGAATGGTGGAAGCAGGGCACCGGCGCCGACCACCGCACCTGGTCCTCCTACGTGGCCAAGGACAAGCAGTACGTGGAGTACTACAAGCTGCACACCGACGCCAACGGCACCGTGTCCGGCACCGGAGAGGTCACCTTCCGGGAGTACTACGACCTGGCCGCCGACCCGTACCAGCTGGTCAACAAGCTGTACCAGGCCACCCCGGCGCAGGAACGGAACCTCGGCATCCCCGCCCTGGCCGCCCAGCTCGCCGCCGACCGGGTCGGCTAGCCACCGGACCCCGGCCGGGCGCACCACCCGGCGCCCGGCCGGATCGCATCCATCCCGCACGTTCCACCGGAGCCCTCATGTCCTCCTCCTGCTGCACCCCCGGGCACGATTCCCCGGCCGGCGCCGTCACCCTGCTCGCCGCGCCGGTGCTCGCCGCGCCCGTACCCGCCGCACCCCGGGCCGTACGCGGTCTGCTCGACCTGCCCGGGGGCCGCTTCCTCATGGGCACCGAGGACGCGGACGGGTTCCCGGCCGACGGCGAGGGCCCGGTGCGGGAGGTGGCCGTGGATCCCTTCCGGATCGCACCGACGACGGTGACCAACGCCCAGTACGCCACCTTCGTCAAGGCCACCGGACACGTCACGGAGGCGGAGGAGTTCGGGTTCTCCTTCGTCTTCGCCGGGCTGCTGCCGCGGGAACTCGCCGCCACCGCGCCGGCCGTGGACGGGGTCCCGTGGTGGCGGGCGGTGTCCGGCGCGAGCTGGAAGCGGCCCGAGGGCCCCGGCTCGTCCATCGCCTCCCGGCAGAACCACCCCGTCGTCCACGTCTCGTGGAACGACGCCCGGGCGTACTGCGCCTGGTCCGGAACCAGGCTGCCCAGCGAGGCCGAATGGGAGTACGCGGCCCGCGGCGGCCTGGAACAGCGCCGCTACCCGTGGGGCGACGAACTCGCCCCGGGCGGACGCACGCTGCTCAACATCTGGCAGGGCGACTTCCCCACCACCCACACCGGCCCCCAGCTGGGCACCGTCCCCGTGAAGTCGTACCGGCCCAACGGTCACGGCCTCTACAACGCCGTCGGCAACGTGTGGGAGTGGTGCGAGGACCCCTTCGCCCCCGGGCACGAGTCCCGTACGATGCGCGGCGGTTCCTTCCTCTGCCACGACTCGTACTGCAACCGCTACCGGGTCGCGGCGCGCAGCTCCAACACCCCCGACAGCTCCACGTCCAACATCGGTTTCAGAGTCGCTGCTTGATGGGGCGTCAGGAGGACGGGACCACGAGTCCGGCCACGTGGTCGGTGACCATGTCGAGGATCCCGGCGGCCGCGTCCTCGTCGCCGAGGACCAGGAAGCTCAGGGTCACCCCGTCCGTCATGGCCGCCAGGTAGCGGGCCAGTACGGACACCGGCACGCTGAGCTCGAACGGGTGGATCCGGCGCAGCTCTTCGAGCAGCTCGGTGTACGTGTCGCAGTAGGACTCGTACTGTTTGCGCGCCAGGTGCCCGAACTCCGGCCGGCGCAGCGCGTACTGGGTGAGCTCGTAGGTGAGCATGTGCGCGCCGGGGCCGGCCGCGACGTGGTCCCAGTACGCCTGGAAACCGGCCCGCATGGTCTCGCGCAGCGTGGGCCTCGGCAGTATCGCGGCCTTCACGAGGGTCACGTAGTGCGCGGTGATGGTCTCGATGACCGACTCCAGCAGCGCCTGCTTGGAGTCGAAGCAGTAGTGGAAGACGCTCAGGGAGACGCCCGCCTCGGCGGCGATGGACCGGGTCGTGGTCCTGGACACCCCGTCGCGGGTCATCGCGCGGATCGCCGCCTCCGTCAGCTGCCTGCGCCGGTCGGTCAACGGCATCCGTGCCATGGACGGGTCCCCCTTCGTTCGGTGCGCCCCGAGCGGGGTGTCCGCGGGCGCGGCGGCCCGGGACACCCCGCTCGACGCCGTCAGCTGCTGTATACGCCGACTTCGTACAGGGAGTAACCCCACTGGGTGCCGCGTCCCGCTCCGTGGACGCGTACGTAACGGGCCGGGACCCCGGCGAACCTCGCCGTGTCCACGCCGCCGTCACCCTCGGCCGTGGACCAGGCCGTCGTCCAGTCCGTCCCGTTCGCCGAGACCTCGATGCGGTACGCACGCCCGTACGCGGCCTCCCAGTCCAGGGTGACCCGCTTGACCAGCTGCGAGGAGCCGAGGTCGACCTGCAGCCACTCGTCGTCGTGCCACTCGCTCGCCCAGCGGCTGCCGCGGCTGCCGTCGAAGGCGAGGCCGGGCGCGAAGCTGACGAAGGGGTTCCACCACTCCGACGTGCTCGCGGAGGCGGGCCGGCCCGCGGCGAGGTTCACGCCGGCCTTGTGCTGCTCGGACGCGCCCCAGGTGCGCAGGTAGGACTCGGCGCCTTTGAACAGGTCGTCCACCACGCCCTGTCCGCCGACGATCCGGATGTCCTCGATCCAGTCGGGCACCAGCCCGTAGTGCGAGGCGCCGTCCGTGTTGAGGTCCCAGGTGCGCTGACCGGTGGTCACCTTGTCGATGACGGAGCCGCCGTCGGTGCTGCGGAAGGGGTACGTGACCGGGTTCGGCGTGTTCGCCCCGCGCGGGCCGGGCCAGCCGCCGACGCCGTTCATGTCGGTGCCGTAGCCGTAGCCCACGTTGTACTTCTCGCGCAGCGCGTCGGTGCGCTTGGCTTCGGCGCTGAAGCCCTCGGAGCCGCTCATGTACGCGCCGGCGAAACCGCCGAGCTTGTAGAGCCGCTCCATCCAGCCGAGGTCCATCCAGCTGTGCGAGGAGATCACGCCCGGGTAGTTCTCGGTCTCCATGATGTCGAAGGCCTGGCCGGCCGCCTTCACGCTCATGTGGTCGAGTTCGAGCATCATCTTGCGTTTCATCATGCCGCGCACCGCGTAGTCACCGAGCTCGGTGAGGCCGCGGGTGTTGCACTGGGCGCCCGAGGCGTACGAGGGCACGCTCACGCCGGCCGGCAGCTGCTTCTCGGCGGATGCCGCTGGGGCCAGGCCGATGGGGTTGTCGTGCTGCGGGCCCTTGCACTCCTCCGTCTTCCAGAAGGTGCCCGTGGAGAGGAACTGCCCGACGTTGATGGCCGTTCCCAGCGCGCCCTCGTCGAAGCGGACCCCGCACAGGGCGTTGTCGAACTTGTGGCACAGGAACATGCTGCGCACGCCGAGGTTGTACAGCTCGTCGAGGCCCTTGTCGATGTCCGCCTTGCTGCACTGGGCGATGTCCAGGATCTGCTTGCAGCCGAAGGGCTCGGAGGTTTCGACGCCGAGGACCACGGCCAGCTTGCCCTGCTTGATCACCTCGCGGGCCTGGGCGGAGTCGGTGACGATGCGGAACCACCCCTTGCCGGGGCCGCCGTACATCTTGTCGACGTAGGCCTGCATGTCGTAGGACTTCTTCGCCTCCAGGCGGATGGCGGTCATCTCGTCGCAGCCGCGGTCCTTGAAGAAGTAGACCGAGCAGATCACCCCGTTGGTGACGAGGTCGTTGACGAGGACACGCTGGCCGCCGCGCCAGGCGCGCTCGATCCAGGCGTAGTAGTTCTGCTGGTGGGTCAGCGAGTCGTGGGCGGGCCAGTCCTTGAAGGTGGGCCAGCCGTCGGGGTCGTGCTTGCCGTCGCCGCCCTTGGTGATGAAGTCGAAGATCGCCAGGGTGCCGTCCGGGTAGTGCTCGGGACAGTCCTTGAGCGCGTCGGCGATCCCGGCGTCGGAGAACGGCTTTCCGCAGATCAGGCGGCCGCCGAAGCCCTCGTTGGACATGATGTGGTCGTGCGCGTCGACGAAGCCCCGGACGTTGCCCTGGGCGTCGGTGCCCTTGAAGGGCTCGCCGGTGACGTTGATCTGGGAGTCGGGCGCCGGACGTGCGGTCGGCTCCCACCAGCCGTTGTCGGCCGCCGCCCCGGGCACGGGGCCGAGCACCATGGCGAGCAGGCCGAGGAGCAGGGACAGGACCGCGAGCGGCTTGCGCCGGCTGCGGCGGGGGTGCGGCTGCGGTCGTTGCCTTCGTGGATCTGGGGTCATGGCCACTCTCACGTCCTCGGTCGGCGGAGGGCGCGGTCGAGGACACGGTCCACCGGAGGCGTGGCCGCCCTGGCACCTGTTTGTCATGTCCCGCGCAAGCATTGGGTCGAGAATCGCTACTGCCGGGTACAGAGTCAAGGGTCCGGGTCACATGACCTGATGGATCGTCACCCTACTCGCCCGGAGGGCTGCCGTCAGCGGGTCGCGGCGGAGCGGGCGTAGCGCCCCGGGGTGGTGCCGACGACCCGCTTGAAGTGCCGGGTGAAGTGCGGCTGGTCGTAGAAGCCGGCCGCGACCGCCACCTCGGCGGCCGGGCGGCCGTCGAGGAGCAGCCGGCGGGCCAGGGCGACCCGGCGCGAGACGAGGTACTGGTGCGGGGCGATGCCGAAGGCGCCGCTGAACGCGCGCACCAGGTGGGCCGGGTGGGCCTGGAGCAGGCCGGCCGCCTCCTCCAGGGACAGGCCGCCGGCCGCCCGCTCGTCGAGCAGCTCGCGCAGGCTCCGCGCGAGGCCCGGGCCGGGGCGTGCGGTCCGGGCGTCCGGGAGTTCGAGGCGGGGGCGGAGCAGCGTGCGCAGCCGGTCGCCGATCAGGGCGAGCCGGCTCTCCGCCTCGAACGTGTCGCCGGGGTCCCTCAGGACCCGGTGGAGCTGCCCGACCCGGCGGCGCAGGACGGGGTCGGCGAGGTCGGGACCGTCCACGGCGGCGCCGATGAACCGCTCGTCCAGCACGCTCGTGTCGAGGTAGACCACGCGCTTGCGGAACCCGTCCGGGGTCGCGGCGGAGCCGTTGTGCGGAATCTGCGGCGGCAGCAGGCTCACGGTGTCGCCCGGGGTGCCGCGGCGGTGGCGGTCCAGGTCGTAGCGGACGGCGCCGTCGTCGACGATCAGCAGGGTCCACGCGTCGTGGACGTGCATGGGGTAGGCGTGCGCGGTGAAGCGGGCGTGGAACACCTCGACGACACCCGCGACCCGCGGGCGCCAGGCCGAGACCTCCTGCTGGGGCTGCACGCAAAGAACGTACAAGACCGTGCGCGGGGGCGTTCGGCAGTCTCAGGGCATGAGCGACGAGATGACCACGAGTGACGAGCCGGGCCTGAGCGACGAGACGCGTACGGACGGGCCCGTGCGGTTCGACACCAAGATCGCGGTGCTGCTGCGCGACGACCTGGAGACCTGGCAGCGGCTGAACGTCACCGCGTTCCTGGTCAGCGGGCTGGGTACGGCGTTCCCCGAGGTGGTCGGCGAGCCGTACGAGGACGCCGACGCGACCCCCTACCTGCCGATGCTCCGCCAGCCCGTCCTGGTCTTCGAGGGCGGGAAGGAGACGGTGACGGCGGCCCACGCGCGGGCGGTGCGCCGCGGGATGGCGGCGGCGGTGTTCACCTCGGACCTGTTCCGTACCGGTCACGACCGGGCCAACCGGGCGGCCGTGGCGGCGGTGGGCAGGGAGCGGCTCGACCTGGTCGGGATCGCCGTGTACGGGGCGCGCAACGCGGTGGACAAGGTGCTCAAGGGTGCCCGCATGCACGGGTGAGCCCGCCGCGGGGCCGACCGGTCACCGGGATGCCGTTTCGGCCATCCGGTGGGCGGCACGGGGTCGCGGGCGGCGTGGACCGCAGGGGGCCGGGGGTCCGGCGCGGGGGTCCCGCGCCCGGCTGGGCGGTGCCTGGCGTCACCCGCTCCCGGTCCCTTCGTGATGTTCCTGTGGAGATGACCGGGGGCCCGGTCGTGGCCCGATCCCCGCCACTGCGGGCCAAACGGGCCCTCGCGCGCGAAAAGCGCCTCCGCCGCGCGTTCACGTGTTCTCCGTTTCTGCTTCACCGATCCGTGTGCCCCAGAGCCCTACGCCCCGTGGATTGTCATGCCCGCGGCCATGGGTGGGTGGCCGTTTTCCGGCCACGCACGGCTTGTGGGGAAGGGGGGCGGTCCGGTGTCTCGGCCACGTTTTCTGTTCGTGTCCTGGGTGGACGTGGAAAGACGTCAGGCGCCCGCGCCGACGACGGGGGGCCCGCACGGAGTGTGCGCGGGCGGCGGCCACGGCGGCCAGGGAGGCGGGCCCGACGCCGTGACCTGGCGCCTGGTCGGCTCCAACAATCACGAACTCGGCCGCAGTCCCTCCGTGTTCCGCGCCCTCGGGGCCTGCTGCGCGGCCGTGGACCGGCTCCGGGAGCGCCTCGGCGAGGCCGTCCCGATCGTGACGATGTCCACGGGCGCGGCGGCGGGTACGGGGCCGCGCGGGACGGGGGGCACGGTCCCGGGCGGCCCCGGGGCTGGGTCCGGGTCCGGCTCCGGCTCCGGGTCCGGGTCCGGCTCCGGCTCCGGGTCCGGGTTCGGCTCCGGGCCCGGGTTCGGCTCCGGCGCACTGTCCGGCTCGGGAGTCGGCGCGGGTGCCGCGACCGGGTCGGGCACGCTGTCCGGCTTCGGTTCCGGCATCGGTTCCGGTGCCGCGTCCGGTTCCGGCAGCGGCTCCGGCTCCGGCATCGGTGCCTGGACCTGGCAGCTCGTCCTCGACGAGCAGTGCGTGGCCGTGGCCGTCCGCACCTTCCGCCGCCAGCGCGAATGCCGGCACAGCCTCCAGCTGTTCCTGTCCGCCGCCGCCGAGGCGCAGGTGGCCTCGGGCGTCACCCACACCCGGCGGCTGCGCGGTCTGCGGCTGCCCGGTGCCGGGGACGCCCCGGGGCTGGCCCTGCGCGGGGGAGGCCTGCGGTGACCGCGACCACGGTGATCCCCCCGGCCGCCCCCGGGGACGAGCACGTCACCCCGCGCGCCCTCGCCGGGAGCGGCGATCCGGCCGACCGGATCTTCCGCGGCTCGGCCCGCACCGCCGGCGCCGCCGTCCTGCTGATCATGACCCTGGTCGGCCTCTTCCTCGGGGCCCGCGCGCTCAAGGCCCTGGGCGACGCCGGCTGGTCCTTCCTCACGACCTCCGCCTGGGAGCCCGACTCCCACAACTTCGGTGTGGCGGCGGTGCTGGTCGGCACTCTGCTGATCGGCGGAGTCGCGATCTTCTTCGCACTGCCGCTGGCGATGGGCACCGCCCTCTACATCACCGAGTACGCGCCGCGCCGCATCAAGCAGACCCTGATCAGCCTCGTCGACCTGATGGCCGCGGTGCCCAGCGTGGTCTACGGCCTGTGGGGGCTCTTCCTGTTCCAGCCGCACGTGGTCGGGCTGTCCCGCTGGCTGACCACGTACCTGGGCTGGTTCCCGCCCTTCGCGGTCGACGGGGACGACCCGCGCGACCCGCTCAGCCCGAACACCTACTACACCTCGTCCACCTTCATCGCGGGCATGGTGGTCGCGCTGATGGTGACGCCGATCGCCTGTTCGGTGATGCGCGAGGCCTTCGCCCAGGCGCCGCCCGGTGAGCGCGAGGGCGCCTTCGCGCTCGGCGCCACCCCGTGGGGCGTCATCCGCTCCGTCGTCCTGCCCTTCGGCAGGGGCGGGATCATCGGCGGCACCATGCTCGGGCTCGGCCGCGCGCTGGGCGAGACCATCGCCGTCTACCTGATCATCTCCCCGGTCTTCGTGATCCAGCCGCACATCCTCCAGAACGGCGCCATCTCCGTGTCCGCCCTGATCGCCCTGCGCTACGGCTCGGCCAGCCCCCTCGGGATATCCGCGCTGATGGCGGCCGGCCTGACCCTCTTCCTGATGACCCTGGTGGTCAACTTCATCGCCTCCTCGGTCGTGGCCCGCAGCCGCTCCGGAGCGGGGGCCGACGCATGACCGCCCTCACGCACACCCCGCAGACCCCGCACGGCCCGGGTCCGGCCGGCGCCCCGGGCGCGCCCGGGGCCGCGGGAGCCTCCGCCGCCACCGTCCGTCCTCCCGTGGTGCACGACGGCCCGGGGGTCCCGCCCGAACACCGGCGCACCACCTCGACGCTGCACCTGCGCGACGTCCTGGCCATGGCGGGCGCGGCCGTCGCCGCGCTCGCCGTGACCGCCCTACTGTTCGGCCGGCTCCTGCCCTTCAACGCGCCCCTCGGCTTCGCCGTCGTCCTCTACCTGGCCTTCATGGCCCTCTACGCCGTCCTGGTGTCCCTCGACGAACCCGCCGCCACCGTGCGGGCCCGCCTCGCGCAGGCCCTCGTGCACAGCATCGCCGCCCTGCTCATGACGGCCCTGGTCCTCGTCGTCGGCTACGTGCTGATGCGCGGCTGGGACGCCCTGGCCCACCTCAACTTCTTCACCGAGGACATGGCCGCCACCGGCCCGCTGGAGCCGCTGACCCAGGGCGGGGCGCTGCACGCGATCGTCGGCACCCTGGAGCAGATCGGCATCGCGCTGGCCGTGTCCGTGCCGCTGGGGCTGGCCTGCGCGGTGTTCCTCAACGAAGTCCCGGGCCGCTACGCGCGGTTCGTCCGCACCATCGTCGAAGCCATGACCGCGCTGCCCTCCATCGTGGCCGGCCTGTTCGTCTACGCGACCTGGATCCTGCTGCTCCACTTCGACAAGTCCGGCTTCGCCGCCGCGCTCGCGCTGTCCGTGATGATGCTGCCGATCGTCATCAGGGCCTCCGACGTGGTGATCCGGCTGGTTCCGGGCTCGCTGAAGGAGGCCTCCTACGCCCTGGGGGCCGGTCAGTGGCGCACCGTGTGGACGGTGGTCCTGCCCACGTCCCGGTCCGGACTGACCACCGCCGTCATCCTCGGCACCGCCCGCGGCATCGGGGAGACCTCCCCGGTCCTGCTCACCTCGGGCATCGCCACCGGGCTCAACGCCAACCCCTTCGAGGGGCCGCAACTCTCGCTGCCGCTCGCCACCTTCAGCCTGGTCGGCTCCCCGGAGAAGTCCATGATCGCCCGCGGGTTCGGCTGCGCCGCCCTGCTGATGGGGCTGGTGCTGCTGCTCTTCGTGCTCGCCCGTGTCATCGGCGGCAAGGCCCCGGGCCAGCTGAGCCGCGGGGCCCAGCACCGCCGGGTCCTCGCCTCCGCCCGTGACGTGGAGCGCATGCGGGCCCGGGCCGAAGAGCGGGACCTCGCCCCGGCCGAAGAGGAGGCCGGGGGGCCGGAGCCACAGGGGTGGCCGGCCGTACCTCCGCCCCGGGCGTAGCCGGCCCGCTCCTCGCGGCACCGCGCCGCGTCCATTCGTACGATCCGTGACCGATCAGGAGAGTTACCCATGCCCGGACGACCCCCGGCATACCCCGTGCGTGCCCCTTCGGGGGACCGCGCACCCGCCCGGCGCGGACGCCTGCTCGTCCGCGGACTCGCACTGCTCCTGGCGGCGCTGGCCGCCGTGCTGCCCGGCGCGGTGCCGGCCGCCGCCGAAAGCTACGTACCGGTCTCCGGAGCGGGTTCCACCTGGAGCCAGAACGCCCTCGACCAGTGGCGGGCCAACGTCAAGCAGTACGGCATGACGGTCAACTACAGCGGTACGGGATCGTCCGACGGCCGCAACCAGTTCCGCAACGGCACCGTCGACTTCGCGGTCTCCGAGATCCCCTACGGGATCAAGGACTCGGGGGTCGTCGACCCGCCGCCCGCCCGGAAGTTCGCCTACATGCCGATCGTCGCGGGCGGTACGGCCTTCATGTACAACCTCAAGATCGGCAACCGCCGGGTCACCAACCTCCGCCTCTCCGGCGAGAACGTGGCCAAGATCTTCACCGGCGTGATCACCACCTGGAACGACCCGGCGATCAAGGCCGACAATCCGGGCCTCGCCGCCGCCCTCCCCGCCCGCAGGATCGTCCCCGTCGTCCGCTCCGACGGCTCCGGCACGACGGCCCAGCTCACCAAGTGGCTGAGCACGCAGCACGGTTCGCTGTGGGACTCCTACTGCGCAAAGGCCGGCCGCTCCACCCCCTGCGGGCAGACCTCCAACTTCCCCACCATCGCGGGCCGCGGGTTCGTCGGCCAGTCCGGCTCCAACGGCGTCTCCGGCTACGTGGCCCAAGAGGGCAACATCGGCACCATCACGTACGTGGAGTACTCCTACGCGGTCTCCACGACGGGCTTCCCGGTCGTCAAGGTCCTCAACAAGTCGGGCTACTACACCGAGCCCACCGCCCAGAACGTCGCCGTGTCCCTCGGCAACGCGCAGATCGACCCCGTCGACCTCACCCAGAAGCTGGAGGGCGTCTACACCGGCGCCGACGAACGGACCTACCCGCTCTCCAGCTACAGCTACATGATCATCCCGACGGCGCAGGAGTCGAACTTCAACCCGCAGAAGGGCAAGGCCCTCGGCGCCTTCGCCTACTACTTCCTCTGCGAGGGACAGCGCTCCGTCGACCGGCTCGGCTACTCGCCGCTCCCCATCAACCTCGTCCAGGCGGGCCTGGAACAGGTGCGCCGCATCCCCGGCGTGGTCGTGGCCAACATCGACATCAAGAACTGCCGCAACCCCACCTTCTCGCCCGACGGCAGGAACATCCTGGCCGAGACCGCCCCCAAGCCCGCCGCCTGCGACAAGCAGGGTCCCGTCCAGTGCGAGACCGGCACCGGGGGCAACAAGACCCCCACGCAGAACGGCAGTTCCGGTGGCGGCGGCGCGGCGGCCTCCGGCGGCGCCACGGGCACCGGCGGCGCGGCCGCCTCCGGCGGAGCCACGGGCGGTACGGGCGGCGCCGCTTCCGGCGGAGCCACGGGGGGCACCGGGGGCGCGGCCACGGGCGGTACGGGCGGAGCCGTCGGCGGGAGCGGCGCCGCGGCCGCCACCGGTGGTACGGGTGACGGCCCGGCCGGCGGCGGCGCGGACGGCGGGGGAGTGGACCCGCAGACCGGACAGCCCCTCGCGGCGGGCGCGGCCGACCTGTTCGGCATCCCCGTCACCACCTCGACCGGCATCGGCGGGTCCCTGCAGACCGTCCTGATGGTGCTCGGCGCCCTGCTCCTGCTGGCCGTCACCGTCGCCCCTCCGCTGGTCACCCGGCGCCTGACGCGGCGCGGCCGCACGGGGGGCGGGTCCTGATGCGCACACCGTTCCGCACCTCGCTCCGCCCCTCGCTCCGTAGGCCGCTCCGCAAGCCGCTCCGTGCGCCGCTGCGCACGCGCCGGATCCGGCTGCTCTTCGGCTCGCTCTGCCTGGTGCTGCTCCCCGTGGTCGCCACCTCCGGGCCCGCCGGCCTCGGGCCGCAGGCCGCGTACGCCGCCGCCGGGGTGGACGCGGGCTCCGCGGTCACCGTGTCCGGGGCCGGCGACTTCGCCGACCTCAAGGTGACCGTCGGCCAGACCCGCAACCTCGTCGGCCAGGTCGTCAAGATCTCCTGGACCGGCGGGAAGCCCACGGTCTCCGACACCGCCTACAGCGCCAACTACCTGCAGATCATGCAGTGCTGGGGCGACGCGTCCACGGGCCCGACGGTCGACCAGTGCCAGTTCGGCGGCTCCTCCGCCCTCGGCGCCGGCGCGGGCAACCAGGCCGGCGCCTACACCAACACCCGCCAGCTCAACTACGGGGACAACCTCCAGGACTCGGAGCACGAGCCGCTGCCGCCGCCCACCCCCAGCGGGATCTCCTACGCCCCCTTCCGCACGGTCGGCGGGGACCCGGTCAGCCCGGGCAACTGGAACGAGTTCTACGACGTCAACAGCACCAACGAGGTCCCGTACGCCCGCACCAACGCCCGCGGCTCCGGCGAGGTCTGGTTCGAGACCCAGACCGCCATCGAAGCCCCCGGCCTCGGCTGCGGCACCGCCGTCACCGGTTCCGGGGGACCCGTCACCGGACGGGGCTGCTGGCTGGTGATCGTGCCGCGCGGAGAGAAGGAGGTCGACGGCAGCCCGTACACCGCGCAGTCCAGCGGCCAGCTCCAGTCCTCCCCGCTCAGCCCGGCCAACTGGAAGCAGCGCCTCGTCGTCCCGCTCGGCTTCGAACCCCTCGGCAGCTACTGCCCCATCGGCGCGGAGGAACGCGGCACCCTCGGCAGCGAGATGGCCGCCGAGGCCGTCACCCGCTGGCAGCCCGCCCTCTGCCAGACCGGCGGCAAGGCCATCTACGGCTACGCCCAGGTCCCCGACGAGACCGCCCGCGTCAAACTGCTCTCCGGCACCCCCGGACTGGTCTTCCTCGGCCGTCCCGCGCCGGCCGACCCCGTGCGCAAGCCCGTCTACGCTCCCGTCGCCCTCTCCGGCATCACCATCGGCTTCTTCATCGAGAGCCAGGCCGGATTCGGCGCACCCGACGAGGTCAGGGCCCGCAACGGAATCCGGCTCGGCAGCCTGCGGCTCACCCCCAGACTGGTGGCGAAACTGCTGACCGAGTCCTACCAGGACGGCAACTCGCGCTTCGCCGAGAGCACCGCGAAGAACCCGGTGAACCTCGGCCACGACCCGGAGTTCATGCACCACAACCCCGACTACGCGGGACTGGACTTCGGGGGCAAGCTCGGCGACGCCCTCGTCCCGCAGCCGCTCGCCGACACCACCCGGCAGCTGTGGGAGTGGGTGTCCCGGGACCCGGCCGCCCGGGAGTTCCTCGACGGCACGCCCGACAACACCGGCGCGCACGGGGACGCCTCGTACGCGGGCATGGCCGTGAACCCCAACTACCGGGGGATCTCCCTGCCGGTGGACACCTTCCCCAAGAGCGACCCGTACTGCCAGCCCTTCCCGGAGGAGCACCCCAACAACCCGCTCTGCATCCAGGACAAGCACCCCTACGCCACCGACATGCACGCCGCCGCGCGCGCCGCGAGCCGGGGGGACACCCTGGCCCGCACCTCCTGGGACGCCACGGCCACCCCGCCCACCTACAAGAAGGACCCGCCGCAACTGGCCGGCTCGCGCGCGGTGCTCGCCGTCACCGACACCGCCACCGCCGACCGGTACGGCCTGGTGCGCGCCGAACTCCTCAACGCGGGCGGCGCGTTCGTCGCGCCCGAGCCCGCCGCGCTGATCGCCGCCGCGAACGCCCGCAAGCCGGGTGCAGACGGGGTCAGTTCACCCGACCCGGCGGCCGCGGACCCGGCGGCGTACCCGCTGACCGTCCTCACCTACGCCGCCACCGTGCCCGCCGACCTCACGCAGGCGGAGGGCAAGGACTACGGCGCCATGCTGGCCTACGCGGCGGACCAGGGGCAGACCCCGGGCGTCGCCGCGGGCAGCCTGCCGCACGGCTACGCCCCGCTGCCGCAGGCCCTGCGCGCCCAGACCCGGGCGGCGGCGCAGCGGGTGAGCGCCGAGGCGGGGAAGAAGCCGACGCCGTCGCCGCAGCCCTCGGCGCCGAGCAGCCCGGCCCCGGGCGCCGCCGGCGGTACGCCGTCCGGTACGGGCGGCGCGGGATCCTCCGGCTCCGGTTCGGCCGGTACGGGGACCTCCGGCTCCGGGGCCTCGGCGGCGGGCGCCGGCTCCGCCGCGGGCGGCGCGCCCGGGCCCGCTCCGGCGTCACCCAGCGCCGCCGTGACCACCACGGGCGGCGCGGGGACCACGGGCGCCACCGGCACCACGGGCGCCGCGGCCGCGCAGGCGGCCGGGACCACACCGGACTGGGCCGTCGGAGCCATCCGCAACGTCCTGCTGATCTGCCTCGTGGTCGGAGCGCTCGCGGCCTTCGCGGGTCCGCTGCTCCCGCGCCATCTGCCCGGGGCCCTGGCGTGGCTCCGGTCGCTGCGCGGCGCGGCGGGCGGCGCGGCCGTCCCGTCCGGCGGGGCCGGGGGACTGCCGGCCGACTGGGCGACCCACAAGAAACCCGGCCCGCGGGACTGGAGCCCGCCGGACCAGGACTGAATGCCGCGCCGCGGCTCCGTAGGACGCACAACTGCGGCTCCGTAGGACGCACAGCCGCGGCTCCCACGACGAGAGGAGGTGATGCCCGGCGACGAACGTCTGACCAATCCGCGCCAACGGAACTTCATCCCACGCGCGCCGGGCACCACCCGGGGCGCAGCCTAGCTGAGGGGTCATCCCAAGTGAACAAGAAGAAAATCGCCTTCGGCGTCTCGGCCTTCGCCCTCGCGGCGACGATCGCCGGAGCCGGCCTCGCCGCCGCCGACCCGTCGGGCGCGCCGACGTACCGCCAGCTCTCCGGCGTCGGCTCGGACACGACCCAGGACGTCATGAACGGCATGGCCGCGGCCATCACCGTCGGCGGCCAGAAGGTCATCGGCTCCTACGACTCCACCGGCTCCGCGAACATCACCACCAAGGACCCGGCGGTCAACGCGAACTGCACCATGGCCCGCCCGAACGGCTCGGGCGCCGGCCGCTCCGCGCTGCTCACCTCGCTCCAGGCGGGCAACGGCTGTCTGGACTTCGCCCGCTCCTCCTCGCTGAACCTGGCGGCGGCGGCCCCGGGCCTGACCTACGTGCCCTTCGCGGTCGACGGCGTCAGCTACGCCATCACCCCCGGTTCGGCGATCCCGCGCAAGCTGTCGCTGACCGACCTGAAGGCGATCTACCACTGCGACCCGAACTACGTGGGTTCGGGCCCGAACTACGCGATGACGGTCTACCTGCCGCAGGCCGGCTCGGGCACCCGCAGCTTCTGGGAGTCCCAGATGGGGATCACGGACGCCGACGTCGTCGCCGGCATTTACCCCTGCATCAAGGACAAGAAGGGCACCACCCCGGTCCAGGAGCACGACGGCCGCCTCCTCGACGACAAGTCGATCGTGCCGTTCTCCATCGCCCAGTACCAGTCGCAGTCCTCGCAGACCATCGCGGACCTGCGCGGCCGGGCCATCCTCGGCACGGTCGACGGCACGGCGCCCACGGTCCTGAACAGCGGGTTCGGCGTGAAGCGCGACGTCTACAACGTGATCCCGACCAACAAGGTCGCCGTGGCCCCGTGGAGCACCGTCTTCGTCGGCGCCAACTCCGAGATCTGCAAGCAGACCTCGTTGATCAACACGTACGGCTTCGCCGCCAGCCCGAACTGCGGCGACACCACCAAGCAGACCCCCTGACCCTGATCGCCGCCCGAGCTTCACATTCTGGAGACGTTGTGCTGAAGAACAGAGTTTTGCGGACCATGGCCCTGGGGGTCGCCGCCGTGACCACCGCCTTCGCGGCGGGTCTGGCCGGGGCGAGCGCCGCGTACGCCGCCCCGATCGGCACCATCGAGATCAACCCGGCGACCGGTGCGGACACGTCCGGCATCGCGTTCACCACCTCGGCCGCCTGCCCGGCGAACGCCACCAACGTGCTGGTGACGGTGGCCGGTTCCGGCTTCCCGGCCGAGGGCCTCAACGTGGTCGGCAACTCGCCCATCGCGACCTACCCGACCGCCGCCAACGGCGGCATGGTCATCCCGCTCACCTCCACCATGCGGGACTACGCCAGCCAGGCGGGCTTCACCACCCTCCAGGGGAAGTACGACTTCACGGTGATCTGCCGGACCGCCTTCAACGGCACCAGCCTCGGTGACTACACCGGCGCGATCTGGTTCACCTCGAACACCACCTACCAGAACACCGACCCGGCGGTGAAGACCGACACCGTCACCTCCCTCGCGCTCTCCCCGGCCGGCCCCGCGCAGGCGGGCACCCCGGTCACCCTCACCGCGGGCGTCACCCCGGCCGGCGCCGGCGGCACCGTCCAGTTCAAGGACGGCTCGGCCGACCTGGGCACCCCGGTCACCGTGAACAACGGCACCGCGGCGCTCACCACGTCCAACCTGACCGCCGGTACGCACAGCCTGACGGCCGTCTTCACGCCGGCGAGCGCCTCGTACAACGGCTCGGCCTCCTCGGCCGTCTCCTACGTGGTCACGCCCGTCGCGGCCACGACCACCACCACCGCACTGGCCGTCTCCCCGGCCGGCACCGCGCCGCAGTACAGCCCGGTGACCCTGACCGGTACGGTCACCCCCGCGGGCGCGGCGGGAGCGGTGAAGTTCACCGACACCGTCGGCGGCGCCACCGTCACCCTGGGCACCGTCCCGGTGGCCAACGGCACCGCGGTCCTGAACACCAGCAGCCTCCCGGTGGGCAACCACTCCTTCACCGCCGTCTTCGTCCCGGCCAACGCGGGCGCCTTCACCGGCTCCGACTCGGGCGCGATCCCGTACGTGGTCGGCGCCTTCGCCGGTGTCTCCGCCTCCGAGACGATCACCACCACCGTCGCCTCGGGCGCGCTGGCCATCAGCGTCGCCAACCCGCAGGTCACCCTGCCCTCGCCGGTGCTCAACGCCGACGGGGACCTGCTGACCACCGCCGGTTCCATCAACCCGGTCACCCTCACCGACACCCGCGCCGGCAACCCCGGCTGGACCGTCAGCGGCCAGGTCACCGACTTCTCCGACGGAGCCACCCACGCCGTCAACGGCCAGAACCTGGGCTGGACCCCGAAGCTCGTCGACAAGGCGCCCGCGCAGACGGTGACGGCCGGTTCCGCCGTTCCCGCCGCGCACGGAGCGGCCGCCGGCGACGCGGGCACCGCGGGCCTCAAGACCGCCCGCACCCTCGCCAACGGCACCGGCCTCGGCACCGCGCACGTCACCGCCGACCTGGCGCTGAACGTCCCGACCTCCACGGTGGCCGGCACGTACTCCGCCACCCTCACGCTCACCGCCATCTGATCCAGGCATGAGCCCCGGGCCGGAGCGGCCGCCGCTTCCCCGCGGTCCGCTCCGGCCCGCCCCTGACGCCTGGACCCACCGCACCCCTTCTCCGGATCGGACGCCCGAGCCATGAACCCCACCGCCCCCGCCGCCCGGTGCGGCCGCCGCCCCGGCCCGTCGGCCGCGGCCGCCCCGCTGCGGTCCCTGCTGTTCACCCTGCTCGCGCTGGCCGGGCTCCTCGCGCTGGTGGACGTGGCGCCCGCGCGGGCCGCGGCACCCGCGCGGGCCGTGACCACGACGACGGCCGCGGCCTCCGCCCCGGCCGCGCCCGCGGAGGACCGCAAGTCCACCTTCGGCGTGCAGCCCGCCGGACCGAAGGGGCCCGACGCCCGGCCGCACTTCTCCTACGGGGTCACCGGCGGAGCCACGACCAGCGACCGGATCGCCATCTGGAACTACGGCGAGGAGCCGCTCACCCTCGCCGTCTACGCCAGCGACGCGGTCAACACCCTCGACGGCGGCTTCGACCTGCTCCCGGCCGGCCGGGCCCCGAAGGACGCGGGCAGCTGGATCAAGCTGGACAAGGACAAGGTGACCGTCCCGCCCAAGGGCAACGTCGTCGTCCCCTTCACCGTCACCGTCCCCCGCGACGTGCCCCCCGGGGACCACACCGGCGGCATCGTCGCCTCGCTCGCCGCCGGAGCCCAGGACGGCCAGGGCAACAAGGTCAGGCTCGACCAGCGGGTCGGCGCCCGTGTGTACGTCCGCGCCGCCGGGACGCTGACCCCGCGCCTGGAGGTCCAGCAGGTCGCCGCCTCGTACGAGGGGTCCGCGAACCCCTTCGCCGAGGGCTCGGCCACCGTCACGTACACCCTGCGCAACACCGGCAACGTACGGCTCGGCGCCCGGCAGGCCGTCCGCGTCAACGGCCTGTTCGGCACCTCCGTCACCGCGGCCGGTGCGAAGGACCTCGGCGACCTGCTGCCCGGCACCGCCCTGACGATCACCGCGAAGGCCGACGGAGTGGCCCAGGTGCTGCGGTCCTCCGCCGTGGTCTCCGTCCAGCCGGTCGCCGCCCGCGACGGCGTGGACCCCAAACTCCCGTCCCTGACCCGGTCGGTGTCGCTGTGGACGGTCCCGTGGGCGCTGCTCGCGCTGGTCCTCGTGATCACCGGGGGCGGGCTGTGGGTGTGGCGCCGCAGGCGCCTGGCCCGCGCCGCCGCCGCGGCCGCCGCGTCGGCCCGCCGCCGCGCCACCTCCGACACCGACGAACGCCAGAACGCCAAGAAGGAGCCCATCGTGCAGTTCATCCGCCTCAGCCGGCGATCCGCGGCAGGTGCCGCCACCGCGGCCGCCGCCCTCGTGGGCCTGGCCCTGACCGTCCCGACGGCGGCCCACGCCGCCCCGGCCGGCTCGGCGAGGATCAACCCCGCCACCGGCAAGGACGACAGCAGCGTCGACGTGACCACCTCGGCGGCCTGCCCGGAGCCCTCCACGAACATCCTGGTCACGGTGGCGGGCAAGGGCTTCCCCGCCGAGGGCCTCAACGTGGTCGGCAACTCGCCCATCAGCACGTACGCGCCGGCCGAGTCGGGCGGCATCACCGTCCCGCTGACGATGACCATGCGGGACTACGCGAGCCAGGCCGGCTTCACCACCCTCGAAGGCCGCTACGACCTGACCGTCGTGTGCCGCAAGGCCTTCGGCACGGAGATCTACGGGACCTTCGCGGCCTCCCTGTGGTTCACCTCCGGCACCGACTACCGGACGACCGACCCGGGGACGGGGAACCCGACGCCCACCCCCACGCCGACACCCAGCCCGACCGCCCCGGCCACGCCGACCCCCACCCCGTCCGCGTCGCCCACGCCCACGCCGACCCCGACCGACGGCCCGACCCCGACCCCTTCGGACTCGGCGTCCCCCGCCCCCACCCCGGGCGACACCGCCTCCCCGTCCCCGACCGGCTCCACGGGGACCGGCACGAACGGCGGCAGCGTGGGCGTCTCCACCAACGTCACGGGCGGAGCCGCGGGCGGCTCCGGCGGCCCCGGCGGCGGCCTGGCCAACACCGGGGCCGACGCCACCACGATCGGCCTGCTCTCCGGGGCCCTCGTCCTCACCGGCGGCGGACTCGTCTGGTGGGCCCGCCGCCGCGGCCTGCTGACCTTCGCGGGCAACTGACGGCCGCGGGCGTACCCCGCACCGCACCCGCACTTGCACCCGCATTCGCACCGCACCCGCACCCGCGTTCGGAGAAGACACGATGACAGCCACTGCCACCCCACCGGTGGACGTGCGCCCCGACCCCGCCGGACCCTCCGGGGCCCCGGCGGGGCGTACGGGCCCACCCGGCCTGTGGGCCACCGGCGCGGCCCTGGCCATCCTGGGCGCCCTGCTCCTCGGCTTCGTCGCGGAAGTGGGCCCGCTCGGACACCTGCGCCACGAGCGGGACCGCCGGGTGGGGTACGCGCAGCTGCGGGAAGGGCTCGCCAACGCCACCGCGCCGCTGGGGCCGACCGAGCCCGGCACCCCCGTCGCCCTGCTGGAGATCCCGCAGATCGGGCTGCGCGAGGTGGTCCGCGAGGCGACCACCTCCGAGGTGCTGGCCTCCGGGCCCGGTCACCGGCGGGACACGGTCCTGCCCGGCCAGCCCGGCACGAGCATCCTCATGGGCCGCCAGGCGGGCTACGGCGGCCCCTTCGCCCACATCGCGGACCTCGAGCGCGGGGAGACCTTCCGGGTCGTCACCGGCCAGGGCGAGCACACGTACAAGGTGCTGGGCGTCCGGCGCGCCGGCGACCCGCGGCCGGCCCGCCCGGCCGCAGGCGCGGCCCTGCTCACCCTGATGACCGCGGACGGGACCCCGTACATGCCGGACGGGGTGGTGCACGTCGACGCGGAACTGACCACGCCCGTCCAGCAGTCCGGCGGCCGCACCCCGGGCCGGCTGGCCGCCGACGAGGCCCCCCTCGGCAGCCAGACCTCGGCCTGGTTCCCGCTGGTCCTGTGGGCCCAGGCGCTGCTGCTGGCCGCGGCGGCCCTGGCCTGGGCACGGATCCGCTGGGGCCGCGCGCACACCTGGCTGGTCGGCTTCCCCGTGCTGGCCGCCCTCGGCCTGGCCGTCGCCGACCAGGCCGCCCTCCTCCTGCCCAACCTCCTGTGAACGAGGCCGTGATGACCACCCAGACGATCACCCTCCCCGCGCTCCCCGCAACGGGCGCGTCCACCCTCGACGCCCGGGACATCTCGGCGTGGTTCGGGGGCCGCAAGGTCCTGGGCCGGGTCTCCCTGACGATGCCCGGCGGCCAGGTCACGGCCCTGATCGGCCCCTCGGGCTGCGGCAAGTCCACCTTCCTGCGGATCCTGAACCGGATGCACGAGCTGATCCCCGGCGCCGAACTGGCCGGCGAGGTCCTGCTCGACGGCGAGGACGTCTACGCCCGCGGCCGCCGCCTCACCGACGCCCGCCGCCGGATCGGCATGGTCTTCCAGAAGCCGAACCCCTTCCCCGCGATGTCGGTCTACGACAACGTCACCGCCGGCCTCAAACTGACGGGCACCCGCGCCACTTCGGCCGAGAAGGACGAGCTGGTGGAGGAGTGCCTGACCAAGGCCGGGCTGTGGAAGGAGGTCCAGGACCGGCTCCGCCAGCCGGGCGGCGCGCTCTCCGGCGGCCAGCAGCAGCGCCTGTGCATCGCCCGCTCCCTCGCGGTCCGGCCGCGGATCCTGCTGATGGACGAACCCTGCTCGGCCCTGGACCCCACCTCCACGCGCCGCATCGAGGAGACCGTCCGCGAACTGGCCGACGAGGTCACCATCGTGATCGTGACCCACAACATGCAGCAGGCGGCCCGGGTCTCCGACCAGTGCGCCTTCTTCCTCGCGGAACAGGGCACCCCCGGCCGGATCGTGGAGCACGGCCCCACGGCGGCGATGTTCTCCACCCCGTCCGACCCGCGCACCTCGGACTACGTCCAGGGACGCTTCGGCTAGGGGGTGTTCGGCGGACCGGGCTTCAGGCGGCGCAGGGTGTAGCCCTCGTGGGCCGGGTCCAGCGGTTTGGTGGCCTCCTTGAAGAGGTGCTCGGCCCGCTCGTAGGACAGCCGGCGCCGGCCCGTGTCCGGGCAGAGGTCGGCCGGGGCGGGGGTGCGGGCCGGGCCGGGGCGGCGGTCGGAGAGGAACACCGGGCCCCGGGTACGGCCGGCCAGCAGCAGGGGCAGGAGGCGGGCCGTCCCGGAGCGCCAGCCCACCCAGGTGCCGCCCGCGCGGGCCCGGCGGTCCTCCAGGTCCAGGTCCTCCACGTTCAGGGACAGGACGGTCTTCACCCCCGCGCCCGATTCGTGCAGGAGCCGCCACAACGTCCTCTCCCGCAGCGGGATGCCGGGGTCGTTCCACAGCGCGTCCCACTGCGCGGGGTCCACGGCGGACGCCCGCGGGCGGGTCTCGGCGCGTCGCTCCAGGCCGGCCGCGAGCCCGTCCAGACCGGCCCACGCGCCGAAGGAGCGTACGGCCGAGCGGTGCCGGTTCCAGGTCCTGGCCGCCGCGGAGCCCCAGGCGGCCGTGCACACCCGCGCCACCTCCTCGGCCGTCAGCCCGGACAGCGGCGCGGCGTCGCCGAGGTCCAGGCGCAGGCGCCGCAGGGTCTGCCCGTACGAGCGGACCGTCGCCGCGTCCAGATCCGCCCGGCCCAGGAAGCCATCCGCGGCCCGGCCGAGGCTCCGACCCGGCGGCGGCCCGGCCGGGCCGCCGGCAACGGGGACCCCTTCCGCACGCCGGAGCAGGAAGGCGCGCTCGGCGGCGTTCCTGGCGAGGGCCGCCGCCCGGAGGAACTCCCGCCGCGCCTCCGGGCCGCGGTCCAGGCGCAGCAGCAGGTCGCCGCGGACGCTGGGCAGGAGGTGGTAGTCGCGGAGCACGGGATCGGCGACCAGGGAGTCCACCAGATCGAGGCCGGCCCGCGGCCCGTACGCCATGCCGAGCGCCACCGCCCGGTTGAGCTGGACCACCGCCGTCGGCAGGAGCCGGGCCAGCGCCCCGTACAGGGTCGCGATCTGCGCCCAGTCGGTCTCCGCGGCGGTGCGTGCCTGCGCATGGCACACGGCGATCGCCGCCTGCAGCATGTACGGGCCCGGGGCCCCGCCGGCCTCCCGCGCCCGCAGCATCGCGGTGAACCCGCGGCGCACGAGCAACTGGTCCCAGCGGCCCCGGTTCTGCTCGTGCAGGGGGACGGGCTCGCCCGAGGGCCCGGTGCGGGCCGCGCAACGGGAGGCCTGGATCTCCATCAGCGCGACCAGGGCGTGCACCTCGGCCTCCCGGGGGGCCAGTTCGGCCAGCAGCCGGCCCAGCCGGAGCGCTTCGAGGCAGAGCCCGGGGCGCATCAGATCGCCGCCCGAGGTGGCCGAGTAACCCTCGTTGAAGATCAGGTAGATGACCTCCAGCACCGAGGACAGCCGCTCGGGCAGGTCCGACTCCCCGGGCAGGTCGAAGGGCACGCGGTGCTCGGCCAGCGTGCGCTTGGCCGCGGCGATGCGCCGGGTGACGACGGCCGCCGTGACGAGGAAGGCCCGTGCGATCTCCTCGGCCGTCAGCCCGCCCAGCAGCCGCAGCGTGAGCGCCGCACGGGCTTCGGCCGCCAGCACCGGGTGGCAGGAGAGGAACATCAGCCGCAGGACGTCGTCCTGTTCGGGGTCCTGCCCCTCCCGAGGCCCCTCCCGTCCCTCCCGCTCCTCCCGCTCCTCCAGCTCGTGGGCGAGCTGCTCCTGCTTGCCGGCCAGCATCCGGGAGCGCCGGATGTGGTCCACCGCCCGGCGCTTGGCCGTGGTGGTGAGCCAGGCGCCGGGGTTGTCCGGAACCCCGGCGTCCGGCCACTGTTCGAGCGCGGCGACGAGCGCGTCCTGGGCCAGTTCCTCGGCCAGGCCCACGTCGTGCACCAGACGCGTCAGCGTGGCGATGATCCTGGCCGATTCGAGCTTCCAGACCGCGTCGATCGTCCGTGAGATGTCCGCCACGGATCAGGGGCCGAAGACCTGCTGGACCACGCTCTCGCCGTCACCGACGATCCGGCGGAAGCGGCGGGCCAGCTCGATCGCCTCTTCCCTGGACCGGACCTCGATCAGGGCGAAACCGGCCACGGCCTCCTTGGCCTCGGCGAACGGCCCGTCCGTCACGGTGATCTCCTCGCCGGAGGAGGTCACCAGGATGCCGCCCGGTTCCAGGCCGCCCGTGGCCAGCAGCACGCCGGCCGCGGTCAGCTCCTCGATGAACCTGCCCATCTCCGCGTACAGCCGCTCGTCGGGGGCGGTGTCGGAAGGCTTCGTCGTCATCAGGTAGCGCATGGGGACTCCTCGTCTCGTGGTGCCGAGCTGCTGCCCGCACCCTGCCTACACGTCGAACGGCCGATGTGACAGGGAACGAGGCCATTCCCTGTCACCTTTTTCGTTCGACGTATCAGCGAACACCGAACGAGCGCCGCGTACGACGAACCCGAGAGGTACCCGCCATGAGCGCCCAGGCCCCCGCCGCCACCCCCGCCGCCACCGTTTCCTCCTCCACCCGCTCCTCCTCCGCCACCACCCGCGCCCTGCTCACCTGCGCGGTCGTGGCCTCCCCGCTCTGGGCGGCCGTCTCCCTGACCCAGGCCGCGACCCGCCAGGGCTTCGACATCACCCGCCACCCGCTGAGCGCGCTCAGCAACGGAAGCCTCGGCTGGCTCCAGATCACCAACTTCCTGCTCGCCGGAGCCCTCCTCGTCCTCGGGGCGACCGGCCTGCGCCGGGTCCTCGGCGGTACCCCGGGAGGCACTTGGGCGCCCCGGCTGGTCCGGATCGCCGGCATCGGCATGATCGCCGCGGGAGCCTTCGTCATGGACCCGATCGACGGCTTCCCCCTGGGAGCCCCCTCCGCGCAGACCGCCACGCTCACCTGGCACAGCTACGCCCACTTCGCCGCCGGGTCGGTCACCTTCACCTCGCTGATCGCCGCCTGCTACGTGCTGGGCCGGCACTTCGGCCGGGCCGGTGACCGCCGCTACGCCATCGCCTCCCGGGTCGCCGGCACCGCCCTCCTGATCGGCAACGGCTGGGCGATGGCCGGCGGCCGGGCCGGCACCCTGACCCTGGCCGTCGGAGCCGTCACGGCGCTGCTCTGGATCTCCGTGGTGGCCTTTCGCGGCCGCCGCGGCATCTGACCGGCGGGGGCACCCACCCGTGGGGCGGGCACCGCTCGCCCCACGGGCGTGCGTGTGGATCACTGGATAGACTTGCGGCGGGAGGCGCCTGATGGGCACGGCAGCGAACCGGGGCCTTTACACGGGACGGGCCTCCGGCCTGATCGGACAGCAGATCGCCGGCTACCGGATCGAGCGCATCATCGGCCGGGGCGGCATGGCCGTCGTCTACCAGGCCAGGGATCTGCGCTTGGACCGTACGGTCGCACTCAAGCTGATCGCCCCGGAGCGCGTCCGCGACGAGGTCTTCCGCCGCCGCTTCGCCCACGAATCCCGGGTCGCCGCGAGGATCGACCACCCGCACATCGTGCCCGTCTTCGAAGCCGGGGAGACCGACGGCGTCCTCTACATCGCCATGCGGTACGTCGTCGGACCGGACCTCAGGACCCTGCTGGACCGGGAGGGACCGCTGCCCGTCCCGACCGCGCTGCGCATCGCCTCCCAGGTGGCGTCCGCCCTCGACGCCGCCCACGAGCACGACCTGGTGCACCGGGACGTCAAACCCGCCAACATCCTGGTGGCCGAGGGCACCGACAGCGATCACCCGGAGCACGTCTACCTCACGGACTTCGGGCTGACGAAGAAATCGCTGGCCCTCACCGGATTCACCACGGCGGGCGAGTTCGTGGGCACGATCGACTACGTGGCACCGGAACAGATCTCAGGACGCCCGGTCGACGGCCGGTGCGATGTCTACAGCCTGGCCTGTGTGGTCTACGAGTCCCTCGCCGGCGGCCCGCCCTTCGTCCGCGACGACGCCCCCGCCCTACTGTGGGCGCACCAGTACGACAAACCGCCTCCCCTGACGGAGAAGCGGCCCGGTATCGCGCCGGCGGCCGACGGGGTGCTGGCGAAGGCGCTGGCCAAGGTCCCGGAGGACCGCTACGACTCCTGCCTGGAATTCGTGGCGGCGCTGCGTGCGGCCACCGCCGCCCTCCCCGCGGAGCCGGTCCGGCGGGCCGCTCCGGCGCCCGCGGAAGCGGTGGCCCAGGCGCCTCCCAGGGAGCCCCCGGACTGGGCCCGGCCGGTGTTCACAGCCCCATCGCGATGGCCAGGCGGGTCATTTCCGCGGTGGTGTTGATGTTCAGCTTGGCCCGGATGCGGCGCAGGTAGGCGTCGACCGTGTGCTTGGAGAGTCCCATCGAGCGGGCCGTCTGCACGTAGGTGCAACCGGCGGCGATGTGGCGCAGCGCCTCCTGCTCGCGGGGGGCGAGAACGGCTGCGGTGGCTTCGGTGTGCGGCGCGACCAGGGTGAGGCTCATGGGACTTCCTCCGGCACTTCGGGCTCGGTCTACACGGCTGCTCGCACCATTGAAAGCAGGAGACATATCCACTGATGTGTGTGTATGTCCGTGTTAAAGAGCATGTCGGGGGGAGTTCATCGTCCTGTCCGTCATCTGTCACGGGCGTGTCACAGGGAAGGGCACTTGGTCCCGGGACCCGGGGGGCCTTGGTCCCTGGAAACCGGGGGCCTAGAAGTCGACGAGGGACTGCTCGGCCCAGATGGTCTTGCCGACCAGGGTGTGGCGGGTCCCCCAGCGCTGGGTGAGCTGCGCGACCAGCAGCAGCCCGCGCCCTCCCTCGTCGAAGATCCGGGCCCGCCGCATGTGCGGGGCGGTACCGCTCGCGTCCGACACCTCGCTGATCAGCGTGGACCCCTCGTGGATCAGGCGCAGCTGTACGGGCGGCGAGCCGTAGCGGATGGCATTGGTGACCAGTTCGCTGACCACGAGCTCGGTGACGAAGGCGGCCTCCTCCAGCCCCCAGGCCGTCAGCTGGTCGGTGGCGTCGCGCCGGGCCTGCGCGACGAAGGAGGGATCGGAGGGCAGGTCCCAGACGGCCACCTTGTCGGTGTGCAGGGCCCGGGTCCGGGCGACGAGCAGGGCCACGTCGTCATCGGGACGGTGGGTCAGCATCGCCGTCAGCACCCGGTCGCAGACGGTGTCCAGCGTGGAGGCGGGCCGGACCAGGGCCGCCAGCATGCCGTCCAGGGCCTCGTCGATGTCGTGCTCGCGGGCCTGCAGCAGGCCGTCGGTGTACAGCGCGAGGAGGCTGCCCTCCGGCAGATCGACCTCGATGGTCTCGAAGGGCAGGCCCCCCAGGCCCAGCGGCGGCCCCGCCGGGACGTCCAGGAGGTACGCGGAGCCCTCGGGGGACACCACGGCGGGCGGGGGGTGACCGGCCCGGGCGGCGGTGCACCGGCGGTTCACCGGGTCGTAGACCACGTACAGGCAGGTGGTGCCGATGCCCCCGGCCGTCTCCCCGCCCGTCTCGTCCGCCGCCAGGTGGATGATCAGGTCGTCGAGGTGGGTGAGCAGCTCGTCGGGCGGCAGGTCGACGTCCGCCAGCGTCCGTACGGCGGTGCGCAGCCGGCCCATGGTGGCGGAGGCGCGCATGCCGTGGCCGACGACATCGCCCACGACCAGGGCCACCCGGGCTCCGGACAGCGGGATCACGTCGAACCAGTCGCCGCCCACACCGGCCTCGCCGACGGAGGGCAGGTAGCGGGAGGCGATCTCCAGCGCCGACTGCTCGGGCAGCGTGTGCGGGAGCAGACTGCGCTGCAGCGTCATCGTGGTGGTGTGCTCCCGGACGGTCCTGCGCGCCCGGTGGATGGCGGTGGCCGCCCGGGCCGTCAGCTCCTCGGCCAGCCGCAGGTCCTCCGGGTCGAAGGGCTCCCGGCCCCGGTGCCGGCTGAAGAGGGCCAGCCCGAGGGTGGCCCGGCCGTCGCGCAACGGCACCAGCATCATCGAATGGGTCCCGTTCTCACCGATCCAGCCGGCCCCGGGATCCTGCGCCACCCACCGGGCGACGGCCGGGTCGGCGGTCCCGTACACCGCGCCCCGCCCCGCGGCCAGACACTCCACTGGGGGCGACAGCGCCGGGTAGACGGCCGTGTCCCCGACCGCGAACCGGGACTCCTGGCTCCCGCCGAGGACCGACCGTACGGCGCTGCGGGAGACCGTGAGCGGACCGGTCCCGGGCGCCGGGGCCGGGTCCTCGCCGCGCGCGGAGGGCTCCAGCAGGTCGACGACCGCGAAGTCGGCGAACCGGGGGACGGCCGCGTCGGCCAGGTCCTGCGCGGTGCGGGCGCTGTCCGGCGCGGGCACGGGCAAGGGTGCGGGCGGGGGAGCGGGCGCGGGAGCGGTGCCGGCGCGGGCTCCCGCCAGGGTCGGCGGGAGCGGCTGCCGCGGGGCGGTGTCACCGGTGGGCCTGTCCTGCGCGCTCAGATAGACGGCCCGTACCCGGCCGTCCGGACCCGGTACGGGGGCCAGCGAGGTCGCCCAGCCGTGCGCGGCGCCCGCGCCGGGCGACCGGGCGAATCCGTCCACGGACTGCGGCTCGCCCGTCTCCAGCACCCGGCGCATCCCCCGTTCGGTCTCCTCGCTCACCGGGTCGGGGGCGATCTCCGACAGGCGCAGCCCGCGCATCTCGGCCTCCGTGAGGCAGAGCGCGCGGTGCATGCCCTCGTTCGCCCGGACCAGCCGCAGGTCCTCGTCGAAGACCGCCAGGGCGCAGGGGGACCGGTCGAAGGCCCATTCACCCAGCGGTCCCTCCCAGGAAGCGTCGTGCGCCCCCGCCACGGCGGACACCACGTACCACTCGTCCGGCCCGTCGAGGGCCGTCCTGCGGTGCGCGAGCAGGGCCGCGTCCAGTCGGCGGCCGTCCCGGTGGCGCAGGGGCACGGTGCCGCTCCAGCGCTCCTGTCCGGGCGAGACCGGCCGCGCCGCAGGGCCCGTACCGCCTGATCCGGCGGGCCCGCCGGACCGGTCGGAGCGGTCCGCGAGCAGATCCGCGGCGGGCCGCCCCACGACCTCCGCGGGCGCGTAGCCGAGCAGCCGGCGGGCCTCCTCGCTCCACCCGGTCACGATCCCCTGGTCGCTGACGGTGGCCGTGGCCGTGTAGGGGGCACCGGGGGAGGCGTGCGCCGTCCCGGCCGGCCGCTCACCGGGAGGGGTGGGAAGTTGCTCCATCGCCGCTCATCTCGCCTTCGCTGGCCAGGGGCTCCACTGACAAGCATCATCCGGAGCGGCAAGGAGCACCAACGCAGTGCGGTCACCCGCCCGGGCGGCGGCCGGCCGGGACCGGAAAGGGCCGGGCGCCGGGCGCCGCCGCAGGCAGGTCCAGGAGCAGCCGCTCCCGTACGGGAACCACCGCGCGCGAGTCGACCGGGGCGCCCAGGACGGCGAGCCGGGCGAGCGCCAGGACGAAGCTGCGTCCGTCGTCCGGCGCCTCCCCGGCGACGGGGACGACGTGGACGTCGCCGTGACCGGAGAGGGTGCGGCGGACCGAGGTCAGGAGCGAGTCCCCGCCGCTCACCTGGAGGAAGACGCGGGCCCCCCGGGCGTAGGCGGTGCGGACGGCATCGTCGAAGCGGACGGGCGAGGACGCGTGCCGGACCCACAGGGCGCGCAGCCGTTCGGGGTCGGCGCAGACCTCCGCGTTCACGGACGAGACGAACGGCACGGCGGGGACGTCGATGCGGCGCAGGGCGAGGCCCGAGCGCACGGCCTCCTCGGCCCGGGCCTGCCGCGGGGAGTGGAAGGCGTTCGACACGTCGAGCGCCACCGTGACGACCCCGGCCCGGGCGCAGGCCTCCCGCAGGGCGGCGAGACCTTCCGGGGTGCCGCTGACCACGACCTGCCGCGGCTGGTTGAAGCAGGCGGGCCACACGCCGGCGATGCCGTCGGCGAGCCGCCGGCAGCTCTCCTTGTCGGTCTGCACGGCGAGCATCCCGCCCGGGAGCCCGGTCCCGGCCCGCCGCAGGGCCGCGCCCAGGTGCACCAGCAGCCGGACGGCGTCCACCTGGTTCAGCGCCCCGGCCGCGGCGGCGGCCGCGAACTCGCCCGAGCCGTGGCCCAGGGCGAGGTCGGGGGTGATCCCGCAGTCGGCGAGGACCCGGGTGGCGGCGATCTGGACGGCGCCGAGCAGGGGCTGGCACACCTCGGTGGCGGCGAGCCTGCGCCCGAGCTCCCCGTTGTCCACGGGGAACGGCTGGAAGACCCCGGACGTCCGGGAGGTCCGGTACCGGGAGGCCTCGCCGTACAGCAGGTCGGCGAGGTCGAAGCCGAGGCCGGCCCGGGACACGGCGCTCAGGACGCAGACGGCCGAGCGGTAGGCGGGGAACCGGGCGTACAGGTCCCGCATCATGTCCGGCCGCTGACTGCCCTGACCGGGGAAGAGGAAGACGGTACGGCGCTGCGCGGCCGGCAGCGGGGCATCGGCGGCGAAGGCGCCGTCGCCGAGGTCGCCCCGGGTTCCGGCGAGGAGCTGCTCACGGGCGTGGCGCAGCCGCAGAAGGAACCCGGCGGTGCCGGTGGCCACGACGGCGAGCCGGGCCGTCAGCGGCGCCCGCGTGCCTAGGGTGTGGGCCACGGCCGCCAGCGGCGTACGGTCCGCCGCGTCGAGTACGCCGAGTAGCTCGCCGATGTACTGGTCCAGGCGCTCGGGGCTGCCGGCCGAGAGGAGGACGAGGTGAGGTTGCCCGGAGTCCCCGCTCCTCCAGGAGTCCCCGGCACGGCCCGGAAACCGGGCGCGCTCCGGAAACCGGGCGGGGTCCGGAAACCGGGCTGGGTCCGGAAACCGGGCGGGACCCGGTCCGGGGTGCTCCTGCGGCACCGCGCGGAGGGTGGTGCGGCCGGCTCCGGACGAGCCGACGCCGGCCCGCCTCGGGGCGCCGCCGCCCTTGATCACCGCGTAGACGCGGTCGCCGGCGGCGAGGGCGTCGGCGAGGGGCCGCAGGACGACGACGTCGGTGCCCTCGCCGAGGACGAACCCGTCGGCGCCGGGGCCGGGAGCGAGGTCGAGGCGCACACCGCCGACGAGGGCGATCCGGCAGGAGCCCCGGCGCAGCCGGGCCACGGCCCGGTCGAGGGCGACGAGCGGGCCGAGGGAGGCGGCGTCCACGGCGAAGCCGGGTCCGGCCGGGCCGAAGGGGGCGAGTCCGATGATGGCGATGTCAGTCATGGCGGTCTGCCTCCGGTCCGGGTGGCGTCGCTCCCGCGGTGCGCGGGACGGTCGCTCTCCACCGTGCCCGGAGCGGGCGCGACGCCGTAGACCCGGCTATTCGTCACTTGACAGGCGCGGCCGCCGGTGGTGACCCCGCACGGCAGGTGCGGTCCGGGGGTGCGGCGTACGTTGGGAGGGGGAGAGGACAACGCCCGCTGCAGGAAGGGCCGACCGATGGCGGACACGGCTGGTGCCCACGGCACGAACAAGGTGGCGCAGTTCCTGGAGAGCCCCTTCGTGGGGCTGTCCCCCTGGATCGTCTTCGCCTTCGTGGTGGGGCCCGGGCGCTTCGAATGGGCGGTGGGGCTGGCCCTGGCCATCTCCGTCTGCCTCGTCGTCGGCAGCCGTCTGCTCCGTCCCGGATCCTCCGTGAAGATCCTGGAGATGGCCGACGTCGTGTTCTTCGCGATCCTGACGGTGGTCGGGGCCTTCGCCAGTGACGGCACGCGCCGCTGGCTGGAGACGTACGCGGGCGAGATCTCGAACATCGCCCTCTTCGTCATCGCTCTGGGTTCGATCCTGGCCGGGGTGCCGTTCACCCTCCAGTACGCCCGGGAGCAGGTCGACCGGAAGTTCTGGGACTCGCCCGTCTTCAAGCGGACCAATTACCTGATCACCGGGGTCTGGGGGCTGGCCTTCCTCATCAACGCGATCGTGGGGGCGTACGGCGACCTCGTGCTGCGCGACCCGGACAACATGTGGACCGGCTGGATCATCCAGATCCTCACCATCGTCGGAGCCCTGCGCTTCACCGAGAAGTACCCGGAGGTCGTACGGGCCCGGGTCCGGGCCGGCGCCGAAGGGCAGGCCCCGACCGGTTCCTGACCCGGGCCCGCCCCGCAACGCGGAGCGGGGGCCGCCGCGGAACACCGCGACGGCCCCCGCTGCCGCGGGGCTGTGGATCAGCCGGTGAAGCCGGCCGTGATGGAGGTGAACTGCCAGTCGCTCTGCGCGATGCCCGAGCAGGTCTCCTGCAGGCCGCCGCCGGGGCAGCCGCGGTCGCGGTTCACCGACCAGAAGGCGAGGCGCGCGATGTGGTGGGAGTTGGCCCAGTTGCGGATGTCGGTCCAGTTCTGGACGGTGGTGGTCTCCTGGGTGTCGCTGATGCCGTTCATCCCCGAGATGCCGATGTGGGAGTACGCGGTCGCGTCGTCCCAGCCGTAGACGGACTTCAGCTTGGCCTTGAGGCCCTCGGTCGCGCTGACGGTGCTGGCGTACATGTCCGTCGAGGCGTTGCCGAAGTCGAACGGCATGATCGTGAAGACGTCGATGCCGGCGTTCAGCGCCTTGGACTGCTCGATCAGCCGGTTGCCCCAGCTGGTCGGGCCGGTGGTGGCGGTGCCGAAGGTCAGGATGGTCTTCAGGCCGGGGTTGTTCGCCTTGACGATCTTGAGGGCGCCGAGGATGCGGTCCTGGACCACGGCGTTCTCGAACTCGTCGGTGTTCTCTATGTCCACGTCGATGGCCTTGAGCCCGTACGCGCTGATGACCTGCTGGTACGCGCCGGCCAGCGCCTCGGCGCTGGAGCAGTTGGGGCCGAGCTTGTTGCCCTGCCAGCCGCCGATGGAGGGCACGACGTCGCCGCCCGCCGCGCGGATCGAGGCGATGGTGCTCTGGTCCACGCCGCCGGTCAGCGGGCGCTGACCGTCCCAGGAGGCGTTGCAGCCGCCGGAGGAGAGGATGAACGCCATGGTGAACCACTTGGTGCCGGTCGCGTTCATCACGGTGGTCGGGCTCGGCGGGTTGCCCCAGCCGAGGTAGAGGTACGGCGCGGCCTGCTTGAAGCCGGCCGGCGGCGTGGTCCCGGTGTCGGTGGTGACGTTGACGGTGTTCGAGGCGGCCGAGGTGTTCCCGGCGGCGTCGCGGGCGCGCACGGTGAACGCGTAGGCGGTGCTGGGGGTCAGGCCGGTGACGGTCGCGCTGGTGGTGCCCGAGGTGGCGACCTTGGTGGCGCCCTGGTAGACGTCGTAGCCGTTCACGCCGACGTTGTCGGTGGACGCGGACCAGCTCAGGGACGCCGTGGTGGAGGTCTTGCCGGTGGAGGTGAGGCTGCCGGGCACGGTGGGCGCCTGGGTGTCGGCGGTGCCGCCCGGGCCGTCCAGGGTGATGTCGTCGGCGTTGTAAGTGCCCTGTCCGTACCAGCCGTTGAGGTAGACCTCGGCGCTGGTCTGGGAGGCGCCGGTGGTGAAGGAGACGCTCAGCTTGGTGTAGGAGGCGGCCGAGGGGGTCCAGGTGGAGGCACCGCCGGTGACGCCGAGGTAGACGTAGCTGCCCTTGACCCAGGCCGAGAGCGTGTAGGTGGTGTTCGGCTGTACGGCGACGGTCTGGACGCACTTGGCGTTGTCGCTCGCACTGGCCGCGCCGGCCAGTGCCTTGCTCCCGCCGTGCACGGGCGAGCCGACCACGGATCCCAGCCCGCCGGAACAGGCCCAGCCGGCCGTGGTGCCGGACTCGAAGTCGCCGTTCGTGAGGACGTTGGCGCCGAAGGCCGCCCCGGGGGAGGTCAGGACCGCGGCCGCGCCGAGGAGGGAGGCGCCGAGGGCGCAGGCCAGCCGTGTACGGGTTCGGGTAGGGGTACGCAAGGAAGTGCCTCCAGTGGAATGGGGGGACGGCGTGGGGCGCGAAGCGTGGGCGTGCGGCCCGCCGGGGACGCGTGGGGACGGGGCGGCGGGCCCCGTGGGTGGGGGGCCTTCGGCCGGGCGGGCGGGGGGAGTTGACGTCGTGTCCGCTTCGAGTGCGCTCCGTGGCCGGGAACCTAATCCTCCGGAAGGACCGCCGTCAACAGGTCTGGACCAACTGATAGGTGGTTATCTCAATCGGAAGGTTTACTAACCGTGATGCTTGACAAGCCTCCCGCCCCTTCGGAAGCATGTCGCGGTGCCAGCCTCCCGCCCCCACCACGTCGCCGTCCTCGTCCTCGAAGGGGCGAAGCCCCTCGACGTCGGCATCCCCGCGCAGGTCTTCACGACCCGCGCGAGCATGCCCTACGAGGTCCGCGTGTGCGGCGCCGCCCCGGGGCTGGTGACCGGAGGTGACGGCCTGTCGTACTCCGTCGCCCACGGCCTCGAAGCCCTCGCCTGGGCCGACACCGTCTTCGTCCCCGGCTACCGGTTCCCCGACCGCGAGGACCCGCCGCGGGCCGTCGTCGAGGCGCTGATCGCCGCCCACGACCGGGGCGCGCGGCTCGCCGCCATCTCCACCGGGGCCTTCGCCCTCGCCGCCACCGGCCTGCTCGACGGCAAGCGCGCCACCACGCACTGGCACTACACCCGGGCGCTCGCGGCGAAATGGCCGCTGGTCCGGGTCGACGAGAACGTCCTGTTCGTCGACGAGGGCTCCGTACTGACCTCGGCCGGCGCCGCCTCGGGCATCGACCTGTGCCTGCACGTCCTGCGCAGCGACCTGGGGGTCGCCGCGTCGAACCACACCGCCCGCCGCCTGGTCGCGGCCCCCTACCGCAGCGGCGGGCAGGCCCAGTACGTGCAGCGCAGCGTCCCCGAGCCGCTCGGCCCGCGGTTCGCCGCCACCCGCGAGTGGGCGCTGCACCGGCTCGGCGAACCCCTCACCCTGGAGCTGCTCGCCCGGCACGCGGCGGTGTCCCCGCGCACGTTCTCGCGGCGGTTCGCCGAGGACACCGGCTACACGCCGATGCAGTGGGTGATGCGCGCCCGCATCGACGTGGCCCGCGAACTGCTGGAGCGCTCCGAGCGCAGCGTGGAGCAGATCGCCGCGGACGTGGGCCTGGGCACCGGCGCGAACCTGCGCCTGCACTTCCAGCACATCCTGCGGACCACACCGAGCGAGTACCGCCGCACGTTCGCCCGGGGCGAGTGAGGGGAGGCACGGGAGGCGCCCAGGTCCCCGGGGGTGTCCTGCCGGTCCGGCCCGCCCGCCCCCGTGGCGCGATCCTTGCGGACCGTGGCGATCGCGCCGCTGTCGCGGGCGCCCCGGACCGGCGAACCTGGTGACGAACCCAAGGGACAGGGAACAGGGAGACACCATGACTCGCATCGCCATCAACGGATTCGGCCGCATCGGACGCAACGTGCTCCGCGCACTGCTCGAGCGCGACAGCAAGCTCGACGTCGTCGCCGTGAACGACCTCACCGAACCCGCCACCCTCGCGCGGCTGCTCGCGTACGACACCACCTCCGGCCGGCTCGGCCGGCCGGTGAGCGTCGACGGGGACGCCCTCGTCGTCGACGGCCGCCGCATCAAGGTGCTCGCCGAGCGCGAGCCGTCGCAGCTGCCCTGGGCCGAGCTCGGCGTGGACATCGTGCTGGAGGCCACCGGCCGGTTCGCCACCGCCAAGGCCGCGAGCGCCCACATCGACGCCGGTGCCAAGAAGGTGCTCGTCAGCGCACCGGCGGACGGTGCCGACCTCACGCTCGCGTTCGGCGTGAACAGCGACTCCTACGACCCGGCGCTGCACACGATCGTCTCCAACGCCTCCTGCACGACCAACGCCCTCGCGCCGCTGGCCGCCGTACTGGACGAACTCGCGGGAATCGAGCACGGGTTCATGACCACGGTGCACGCCTACACGCAGGAGCAGAACCTCCAGGACGGCCCGCACCGCGACCCCCGCCGCGCCCGCGCCGCCGCCGTGAACATCGTGCCGACCACGACGGGCGCCGCCAAGGCCATCGGCCTGGTCCTGCCGAACCTGGACGGCAAGCTCTCCGGCGACTCGATCCGCGTGCCCGTCCCGGTGGGGTCCATCGTCGAGCTGAACACCACCGTCGCCCGCGACGTGACCCGCGAGGAGGTCCTGGAGGCCTACCGCACCGCGGCCGAGGGCCCGCTCGCCGGCGTGCTGGAGTACTCGGACGACCCGCTCGTGTCCTCCGACATCACGGGCAACCCCGCCTCCTCCATCTTCGACTCGCAGCTCACCCGCGTCGAAGGCCGCCACATCAAGGTGGTCGCCTGGTACGACAACGAGTGGGGCTTCTCGAACCGCGTCATCGACACGCTCGAACTCCTCGCGAGCCGCTGAGGCCGGGCCAAGGCCCAGCAGGCGCGCCGCGGACCGGGTTTCCGGTCCGCGGCGCGCTGCCTTGTACCGCCCCTTCCCGGCCACGCGCAAGCCTTGAGACAGAAAATCCTTGATGTCGCACTAGACTGGCGGGTTGTTTGGCGCTGGACCGGAACAACCTGGGCAGACCCGGGCTCCGCCCGGCGACCCGGAGGCTTCCGGGAACACGACGCGAGGGCCGATGGCAGTCACACCAGAGCACGGTGAAGTCACTCTGCTCGACGACGCGACCGGGCTCGGCGAAGAGCCCCTGGCCGGGCCCGGGACCGGGTCCGGGGACGCGCACGCCGCCGACGCCGGGGAGACGCCCGCCGAGTCCGGCAAGTCGGCCCTGTTCACGGCCGGACCCGCCGCCCCGGCCCGTACCCTCGTCGACGTCTTCGAGGCCTCCGTACGGGCCCACCCCGACGAGCTCGCCCTGGACGACGGAACCACCCGGCTGACCTACCGGGCGCTCGCCGCCGAGGTGGAGCGACGGCGGCGCGCCCTCGCGGACGCCGGAGTGGGGCTCGGGGACCGGGTCGGCGTGCGGGTGCCGTCCGGCACCAACGAGCTGTACGCGGGCATCCTGGCCGTCCTGGCGGCGGGCGCCGCCTACGTGCCCGTGGACGCCGAGGACCCGGACGAGCGGGCCGACCTGGTCTTCGGCGAGGCCGGAGTACGGGCCGTACTGGGCGCCGGCCAGCGCATCGAGGCCGCCGCGCCCGGCAAGGGCCCCGCAGCCGCCCCCGCAGGGGCTCCCGCGGCCCGCCCCGGCCCCGAGCACGACGCGTGGATCATCTTCACCTCCGGCTCCACCGGCAAGCCCAAGGGCGTGGCCGTCAGCCACCGCAGCGCCGCCGCCTTCGTGGACGCCGAGGCGGCCCTCTTCCTCACCGAGGAGCCCATCGGCCCCGGCGACCGGGTCATGGCCGGGCTGTCCGTGGCCTTCGACGCCTCCTGCGAGGAGATGTGGCTGGCCTGGCGCTACGGCGCCTGCCTGGTCCCCGTCCCCCGCTCGCAGGTCCGCAGCGGTGCCGACCTCGGCCCCTGGCTGGCCGAGCAGGAGATCACCGTGGTCTCCACGGTGCCCACCCTGGCCGCCCTGTGGGAGCCCGAGGCACTCAACGAGGTCCGGCTGCTGATCTTCGGCGGCGAGGCCTGCCCGCCCGAGCTCACCCAGCGCCTGGTCACCGAGGGCCGCGAGGTGTGGAACACCTACGGCCCCACCGAGGCCACGGTCGTCGCCTGCGCCTCCCTGCTGACCGGCGAGGAACCGATCCGCATCGGCCTCCCGCTGAACGGCTGGGAACTGGCCGTGGTCGACGAATCCGGCGAACCGGTGCCCATGGGCGGCAGCGGCCAGCTCGTCATCGGCGGCGTCGGCCTGGCCCGCTACCTCGACCCCGAGAAGGACGCGGAGAAGTACGCCCCGCTGGAATCCCTCGGCTGGGAACGCGCCTACCGCAGCGGCGACCTCGTCCGCGCGGAACCCGACGGCCTGGTCTTCCTGGGCCGCGGCGACGAGCAGATCAAGCTCGGCGGCCGCCGCATCGAGCTGGGCGAGGTGGACGCCGCCCTCCAGGCCCTGCCCGGGGTCGCCGGCGCCGCCGCCGCCGTCCGCACCGCGCGCAGCGGCAACCAGCTCCTCGTCGGCTACCTGGTCACCCAGGACGGCTGGGACCACGCGGCGGCCGTGACCCGGCTGCGCGCCGAGCTGCCCGCGGCCCTCGTACCGCTGCTCGCACCGGTCGAGGAGCTGCCCACCCGCACCTCCGGCAAGGTCGACCGGAACGCACTGCCCTGGCCGCTCCCCGAACTGGAGACCAGCGGACCCACCGAGCAGCTCTACGGGACCGAGGCCTGGCTCGCCGAGCAGTGGAGCGAGACCCTGGGCGTGGCCGTCACCGGCGCCGCCGACGACTTCTTCGCCATCGGCGGCAGCAGCCTCGCCGCCGCCCAGCTCACCACCCGGCTGCGCACCCGCTACCCGAGCGCGGCCGTCCTCGACATCTACCAGCAGCCCACCCTGCGCAAGCTCGCCCGGCACCTGGAGAAGTCCGCGCAGGACGACGGGGCCGTGCGGACCATCGCCCCCGTGCCGCTGCGGACCAAGGTGTTCCAGTCCCTGCTGCTGCTCCCGCTGTTCACCCTGGTGGGCCTGCGCTGGACGGTGGCCGTGCTCGCCCTGGGCAACGTCCTGCACTGGTTCGGGGCCTACCCGTGGGCGCCCGCCGCCTCCTGGTGGCTCGTCACCGCCGGCGCCGCACTGCTCTTCAGCCCGCCCGGGCGCCTGGCGATCGCGGCCGGCGGAGCGCGGCTGCTGCTGCGCGGGGTGAAGGCGGGCCGCCACCCGCGCGGCGGAAACGTTCACCTGCGGCTGTGGACGGCCGAGCGGCTGGCCGAGTACTCCGGCGCGACCTCCCTCACCGGCTCCTGGCTGGAGCGCTACGCCCGCGCCCTGGGTGCCAAGATCGGCCCCGAGGTCGACCTGCACTCGCTGCCGCCCGTCACGGGCATGCTCAAACTCGGCCGCGGCTGCGCCGTGGAGTCCGAGGTGGACCTCTCCGGCCACTGGCTGGACGGGGACCGGCTGGAGATCGGCACCGTGAAGGTCGGCGCGGGCGCCGTGGTCGGCACCCGCAGCATCCTCTTCCCCGGCGCCCGCGTCGGCAAGCGGGCCGAGGTGGCCCCCGGCTCCGCCGTGGTCGGCCAGATCCCGACCGGCCAGCGCTGGGCCGGAGCCCCCGCCGGGAAACTCGGCAAGGCCAAGCGGAACTGGCCCAAGGAGCGCCCGCCGCGCGGTCTGTTCTGGCGCGCCGCCTACGGAGCCGCCGGCTTCTGCCTCACCTCCCTGCCCGTGGTCGCCGCCCTGCCCGCCCTCCTGGTGGCGGCCCGGTTCGTGCCCGCCGACGCCGGAGCGGGCCGGGCTCTGGCCGGAGCGCTGCTCGCCGTGGTGCCGGGGGCGCTCGCCTTCGGGTTCGCGTACGCGGCCCTGATCCTGGTCTCCGTACGCCTCCTCAGCCTCGGGCTGCGCACGGGCGTCCATCCGACGCACAGCAGGATCGGCTGGCAGGCCTGGACGGTCACCCAGCTGATGGACCTCTCCCGGGAAACCCTCTTCCCCCTGTACGCCGGGCTGATCACCCCGGTGTGGCTGCGGCTCCTCGGCATGAAGATCGGCCGGGGCGCCGAGGTGTCCACCGTGCTCGCGCTGCCGAGCCTGACCACCGTCGGCGAGGGTGCCTTCCTCGCCGACGACACCCTGACCGCCCCCTACGAGCTGGGCGGCGGCTGGCTGCGGATCGGCCACTCCGAGATCGGCCGCCGGGCCTTCCTCGGCAACTCCGGGATGACCGCGCCGGGCCGCTCCGTACCGGACGACGGGCTCGTCGGCGTCCTGTCCGCCACCCCGAAGAAGGCCAAGAAGGGCAGCTCCTACCTGGGCCTGCCGCCGGTCCGGCTGCCGAGGTCCACCGCGGACTCCGACCAGAGCCGCACCTACGATCCGCCCGCGCGGCTGCTGTGGGCGCGCGGGCTGGTCGAGCTGTGCCGGCTCGTCCCGGTGTTCTGCTCGGCGGCCCTGGCCGTCCTGGCCGTGGCCGCGTTCTGCGCGCTGGCCGCGGCGGACGGGCCCGGACCGTGGGTGACCGCGCTGCTGTCCGGAGCGGTCCTGCTCGCCGCCGGTACGGCCGCGTGCGCGGTCTCGGCGGCCGCGAAGTGGCTGCTGGTCGGCCGGCACGGGACGGGCGAGCACCCGCTGTGGAGCGGCTTCGTGTGGCGCAACGAACTGGCCGACACCTTCGTCGAGGTGCTGGCCGTACCGTGGCTGATCGGCTCGGTGCCCGGCACTCCGGTGCTGTCCCTGTGGCTGCGCGCGCTCGGCGCCCGGATCGGCCGGGGCGTGTGGTGCGAGAGCTACTGGCTGCCCGAAACCGACCTGGTCACCCTGGGTGACGCGGTGACCGTGAACCGGGGCTGCGTGTTGCAGACGCACCTCTTCCACGACCGGATCTTGAGGACGGATACTGTGGTCCTCCGCGAGGGCGCCACCCTGGGCCCGGGTGGAATCGTCCTGCCCGGGAGCACGGTCGGGGCCCGCAGTACCCTGGGTCCCGCCTCCCTCGTGATGGCAGGGGAATCCGTTCCCGCCGACACCCGCTGGCTCGGCAACCCGATCGAGGCCTGGCGGTCCTGAACGCAGGGCCCGGGCGATCGGCACCCGACCTCCGGGCCCGGCACCACCAGCACGTCGTACGAGCACAACGCAGGGAGCGGAAGCGGCAGTGAACGGCCAGAAGACAGCGGCATCGGACCCGTACTTTCCGGCCAACGGCGACCCCCGTTACCGCGTGCACCGGTACGAACTCGCTCTGGAGTACCGTCCCGGCCCCAACCGGCTCGCCGGGACGGCCCGGCTCAGCGCGATCGCCGGGCGGGCGTCGCTCACCGAGTTCCACCTCAACCTGGCCGAGTTCAAAATAGGACGCGTCCTGGTGAACGGCCGCGCCCCGCACTACAGCCACCGCGGCGGCAGACTCCGGATCCGGCCGCCCAAGCCGCTGGCCGCCGGCGCCGCCTTCACCGTGGAGGTGCACTGGGCGGGCAACCCCACCCCGGTGCGCAGCCCCTGGGGCGGGATCGGCTGGGAGGAACTGACCGACGGGGCGCTGGTGGCCAGCCAGCCCGTCGGCGCGCCCTCCTGGTATCCCTGCAACGACCGGCCCGCGGACAAGGCCTCGTACCAGATCTCGGTCAACACCCCCTCCGCCTACACCGTCGTGGCCGGCGGCAGGCTGCTCACGCGCACGACCCGGGCCTCCACGACCACCTGGGTGTACGAGCAGCCCGCGCCCACCTCCACGTACCTGGTCGGCCTGTCCATCGGCATGTACCAGACGGTGCTGCTCGGCGATCCCGGGCTCGGCGGAGTTCCGCAGAGCGCCCACGTACCGGCGCACCTGCTGCCCCGCTTCTCCCGCGACTTCGCGCGGCAGCCCGCCATGATGCAGCTGTTCGAGGAGCTGTTCGGCCCCTACCCCTTCGGCGAGTACGCGGTGGTCGTCGCCGACGAGGAGCTGGACGTGCCGGTGGAGGCGCAGGGGCTGTCCCTGTTCGGCGCCAACCACGTGGACGGCGTACGCGGCTCCGAGCGGCTCGTCGCCCACGAGCTCGCGCACCAGTGGTTCGGCAACAGCGTGACCATCGCCGACTGGCGGCACATCTGGCTCAACGAGGGTTTCGCGAAGTACGCGGAATGGCTCTGGTCCGAGCGCTCGGGCGGTCGCACCGCGCACGAACTGGCGGCCGCCGCACACCGTTTGCTGTCCGGACAGCCGCAGGACCTCCTGCTGGCCGACCCGGGACGCAAGCTGATGTTCGACGACCGCCTCTACCAGCGCGGCGGCCTGGCCGTGCACGCGATCCGCTGCGCGCTGGGGGACGGCCCGTTCTTCCGCATGCTGCGGGAGTGGGGCACCGTGCACCGCCACGGCGTGGTCACCACGGCCGGCTTCACCGCGCACGCGGCGCGCTACGCGGCCGAACCGCTGGAGGACCTGTTCAGGGCCTGGCTCTTCGAGCCGGCCCTCCCGCCGCTGCCCTCGCCGGCCGGGGCGCTCTAGAGCCATCCCTTCTTCTTGACGAAGACGAAGGTGCCCAGCGAGGCGGCCAGGACGGTGCCGAGCAGGACCGGCAGCGCGAAGAAGTTGTCGAAGCCGTACTCGTTGAGGTGCTCGAAGTTGGCGCCGGGGATCGCGGCGAAGGTCGACGGGATGACGAACATGAGGGTCAGGGCCGTCAGCTTGCGGTTCTCGACGGTGGACTTGACCTGATCTTCCGTCAGCTTGTTCAGGCGGTCCATGTCCTTGTTGAAGTCGCGCAGTTCGTCGCGGATCTCGTGCAGGACGGCCAGGGCCCGGTCCTGCTCCTCGGCGGTCGTGGCGGTGGGGTTGGCGTGGGTGAACGTGGTGTTGATGGTCATGACAGTGCTTCCTTCGCTGAAAGGTGAAATGTGAAAGGGGTACGGGGTACCGGACATGGCTGTGCCCGGACAGGGCGGAGCGGCCAGGGGGCGCCCCGGGAAAGGGTGATCACAGGGCCCGGGGTATGACGGACGGGCCCGCCGGAAGGGCAGGGCGCACGGGGTTGCCGGAACGGGCCGGAGAAGGTGTGACGGCTGGGCACGGAGCGCCTGGGACCGCCGGGGACCGCCGGGGGAGAGAGCTCTGGCTACGCGAAGACGCGGATCAGAGCGCGGCGGAGGACGAGGCGACGCGGCGCGGCTGGTTCAGTGGACTCGGACTGTGATCCATGGGGCGATCGCCTCCTCTCGGCAGGGCGCAGGTCATACGCGGTCGCGGCCATCGGCCATCGGATGGGCGAGCGCGGTGCACTCACGGGCGGCGACACCTCAACGCTAACAGCAGCTCACGGGCACAATCCGGGCCCTTGGTCCCACCGGCAGGGCCGAAGGTCCCGGACGGCACCGGCCGTGCGGCCGCCCCGCACGGCGAAGGGCCCCGCCCCGCACGGTGAAACTCCGTGCGGTACGGGGCCGGGGCGGCCGACGGCCGGGGTCAGTACCGGAGCGCGGTGCCGACGGTGGCGCGCACCTCGCCCGAGAGCTTGCGGGTGCTGCGCGCCGTCGCGTCCTTGGACTGCCCGGCGGGCACGTCGGAGACGGTGACGACCACCGTGTCCAGCGCATTGCCGGAGGCGTCCTTGTAGTCGACCTGGACGGCGAAGGACTTCGTCGATCCGTCGGTGTTGCGGGCCGTGACGGTGACGGCCGACCGTCCGTCGCCGTCGGCGGTGACCGCGCCGAGCGTCACCGCGTCCTGGGCGTCGACGCCGTCCTTGACCTCGGCCAGCTTCTTCTTCGCGGCCGCTGTGGCCGAGTCGACGGCATCGGCGGCCTGCGACTGGGCCGAGGCCGCGGCGGAGGCCGCCTTGGACACTCCGGCCGACACGTCGCCGTCCGAGTCGGAGCAGCCGGCCGTCGTGGCGAGGACCGCCGCCGCGAGCAGGGCGACGCAGGCGCCGCGGACGGCCTTCTGGTGGTGTGCGGGGGTCACGGGCACGTGACACCGGCCGAGGCCGCGACGAGGGTCTCGTCGAACTTCTGGATCTGGGGCTTGAGCTGGGTCAGGGCCTGGGATCCGGTGGTGTCGCCCGGCAGGTTCCCGAAGCCGGACTTGAGGTCGCCGACGGCGGAGCCCACCGCCGACTTCTTCGCGGAATCCAGGTCCTTGAGGGAGGAGTTGACCTTGTCCCAGTCCGTCTGGACCGCGTCGACGGCGTCCTTGATCTGGTCCTTCGTCGCGGAGGCCGGGTCCAGCGCGGCCAGCTTGGCCTGGTCGGCCTTCAGGGTGGACAGACCGGTGCAGAGCTCCGAGGCGGCCTGGGTCGCCTGCGCCTTGGGGCTCGGGTCGTCCGAGGAGCAGGACGTGAGGAACAGGGCCGCGGCCGCACCCAGGGCCGCGGCGATCGGGAGACGCTTCATGGAAATCCTTCCCATTTCGGAACTTCTGGATAAAACCTGACACACAAACTAATGAGCTGCATCCGGGGGGAGTTCGGACCTCGGAACCCCGGCCCCGGCGGCCGCCACCGCCGCGTCCACGGTGGGGTGGACCTCGCGCACGCCCAGGCGGGCGCCGAGCGGATGGCGGGCCAGCTCGGCGGCGGCCGGTGAGCGCAGCCGGGCCAGGTGCAGGGCGACGCCCTGCCCGTCGAGTTCCTCGCGGAGCTCCTCGAGGGTGTCCAGGACGGGAACTCCGAGCTGGAAGCAGGCGGTCAGGTCCAGGACCACGGCCCGGGGCGCCGCCGGGGCGGTCCGCATACGCTCCAGCACGGCCAGCCGTACCCGGTTGACGTTGCCGAAGAACAGGCTGCCGTCGGGGCGCAGGACCAGTACGGCGGGGTCGGTGGCGGCGTCCTCGTGCCCGGTGGTGTCGCCGTACAGCCGGGTCCCGGGCAGCCGGCCGAGGACGGCGACGTCGCGCCGGCCGGCGGCGCCGATGAACAGGGCGAGGGAGAGGGCGACGGCGAGCAGCAGTCCGGGCAGCAGGTCGAAGAGGAGCACGCCGAACAGCGAGGTGAGCGCGACCCACAGGCTGCGCCGGTCCAGGCGGAGGTAGCGGCGCAGCTCGTCGACCCGCAGGAAGCCGCGTACGGCGAAGATGACGATGGCGCCGAGGACCGGCTCGGGCAGGTCCGTGAACAGCGGGGTGAGGAAGGCGCCGGTCAGCAGGATCAGCCCGGCCGCGATCAGGGAGACCATCGGGGTCCGGCCGCCCGCTCCGGCCGCGGCCGCGCTGCGCGAGGCGCTGCCGGAGACGACGAACCCGCGGAACAGCCCGACGGCGATGTTGCTGAGGCCGATGGCCGCCATCTCCCGGTTGGCGTCCACCTCCTGGCCGTGTTCCCGGGCGAAGCGGCTGGCGATGCTGAAGGCCTCGGCGAAGACCACGAGGGCCACGCCCAGGGCGCCCCCGGACAGGGCGATCCAGTCGGCGGCCGGGATCCCCGGCAGGTGGGGGACCGGCACGGCCGGGGGGATGTGCCCGACGGTGTCGACGCCGTGGTCTTCGAGGTCGAGGGCGGCCGACAGCAGGAGGGCCGCCACCAGGACGATCAGGGAGGCGGGCAGGCGGGGCGCGAGGCGTTCCAGCACGAACAGCAGGGCCAGCGCGCCCGCCCCGACGGCCAGAGTGGCCAGGGACCAGTGCGGGGCCCCCGACAGGACGGTCCACAGCCGCTCGAAGAAGGTGCCGTCACCGCCCGGCACCCCGACGAGCTTCGCGGCCTGCCGGACGACGATCGTCAGGGCCATGCCGAACAGGAAGCCCACCAGGGCCGGTTCGGCGAGGAAGCTGGTGAGGAACCCGAGCCGGGCCAGCCCCGCCGCCAGCAGCACCGCGCCGACGATCACCGCGAGGGCGGCCGACAGCCCGACGGCGTCCTGCGGGGCGGGACCGACCGCCGAGACGGTGGCGGCCGAGAGGACCGCGGCGGCCGAGGTGGCCCCGATGAGCAGGAAGTTGGAGCGGCCCAGCAGCGCGTACACGAGGAGGGCGACCGGGGCCGCGTAGAAGGCGTTCTGCGGCGGGACCCCGGCGATCTGCGCGTAGGCGACGCACTCGGGCACGATCAGCGCCCACGCGGTGAGGGCGCCCAGCGTGTCGCCCCGCAGCCATCTGCCGCGGTAGCGGCGCAGCCAGGGGGCGAAGGAGCCCGCCCCGTCCTTGTCGTGCGGTCCTGCTGTCCGCGGAACGCTCACCGCTCGGGCCCCTTCCTCAGATCCTCGGGTCGGTGGACATCCCGCAACGGGGCGGGGTCACCGCCGCGGCCCGGGACCGGGGAGGAGTCCCCGGTCCCGGGCCACGGCGTCACGGCGTCACGGCGTCGTCAGGGCCCCCGGCGGCGCCAGCTCAGGCGGCGAAGACCTCGCGGAGCTGCTGCTCCTGCGTGCCGGAGAGGTTGGAGCGGATCAGCTGGGCCTGCCCGCCGGGGAAGGCGCCGCGGACCCGCTCGACCACGGCGTCGGAGGAGAGCAGGAACAGCGCCGAGGTCCCGGGCTTCACTTCGGACTTCACCGTGTCGATGAACTGGTCGTCGATGCCGACGTCGGAGAGCGATCCGCCGATGGCCCCGGCCGCGGCGCCCACGGCGGCGCCGAGCAGCGGCACGAAGAACAGGAGCCCGAAGAGCATTCCCCAGAAGGTGCCGGAGAGCGCGCCCGCTCCCGTGAGGCTGTTCAGCTGCTGGGTCTTCGGCTTCTCGGCCCCGTCGCGCCAGGTGACGACCGCCGCGTCGTGCACCTGTATCAGCTGTTCCTTCTGCAGGGCGAGCAGGGCGGACTCCGCCTGCTGCGCTCCCTCGGGTGTGGGGAACTTCCAGACGGTGAGAGTGGTGGATGCCACGTAACGCTCCAGTTCATGGACGGTGTTACCGGCGTCCAGTACAACCCAGAATCCGACAATTCACCATAATTAGAATTAAGCTAACTTTCTGTTATCTGTCGGGCCGTCAGTGTGATTCGCCCGTTCGGCGGTGCCCGGCCCGCCGGTCTCGCGCCCATCCGTGTCCCACGTCACCGTCCGGCATGCGGGAAGTCGTGTTCATTCCCCGGGCGGTCGGCCTAGTGTGGGCCCCGCAGCTGGTTCGCCCCCGTCCGCCAGGCGGGAGGCGTCGTAAGAGGGAACCCGGTGGGAATCCGGGACTGCCCCGCAGCGGTGAGTGGGAACGACCGCCGTCATACGCACTGGGACCGGAACCGGTCCTGGGAAGCGACGGCCAGTAGGTGGGGGCCCTTGTGGTCCGCGCGCCCGCGAGTCCGAAGACCTGCCCGTTGCCCGTGCGCGATCGACCGCGCACGGTTTCCCGGTGACCTCGTGGGCGGGTCGGCGTGCACCTCGGACGGACCCCTCCGTCGCGTACCCCGTCGTACGCGACCTCGCGGCCCGCCCGCTGCCGCACCCTTCGCGTCCGCGACCCGTCACCGGGTTCATGGAGACACGCTCGCGAAGGAGAGTTCCGTGACCACCGAGTCCGCAGCCGCGCCCGTAGGGGCCACCGTGTACGGCTACCCCCGCCAGGGACCCAACCGGGAACTGAAGAAGGCGACCGAGGGCTACTGGAAGGGCCGCGTCAGCGCCGAAGCCCTCCGCGAGACCGCCCGCGACCTGCGCCGGGCCAACTGGGCCCAGCTCGCCGAGGCCGGCATCACCGAGGTTCCGACCGGTGACTTCTCGTACTACGACCACGTCCTGGACACCACGGTCATGGTCGGCGCGATCCCCGGCCGCCACCGGTCCGCCGTCGAAGCGGACGCCCTGGACGGCTACTTCGCGATGGCCCGCGGGACGCAGGACGTGACCCCGCTGGAGATGACCAAGTGGTTCGACACCAACTACCACTACCTGGTCCCCGAACTCGGACCCGACACCGTCTTCACCGCCGAACCGGCCAAGCAGGTCGCGGAGCTGAAGGAGGCCCTGGCCCTCGGGCACACCGCCCGCCCGGTCCTCGTCGGCCCGGTGACCTACCTCCTCCTCGCCAAGCCCGCGCCCGGCGTGGCGGCCGGCTTCGATCCGCTCGCCCTCCTCGACCGGCTGCTGCCCGTCTACGCCCAGGTCCTCGCCGCCCTGCGCGCCGCGGGAGCCTCGTGGGTCCAGCTCGACGAGCCCGCCCTGGTCCAGGACCGCACCCCGGCCGAACTGAACGCGGCCGCCCGCGCCTACCGCGAGCTCGGCGCGCTCACCGAGCGCCCCAAGCTGCTCGTCGCCTCCTACTTCGACCGGCTCGGCGACGCCCTGCCCGTCCTGGCGAAGGCGCCCGTGGAGGGCCTCGCCCTCGACTTCACCGGCCGGGCCGCCGCCAACCTCGACGACCTCGCCGCGGCCGGCGGCATCCCCGGCAAGCGGCTCGTCGCGGGCGTGGTGGGCGGCCGCAACATCTGGATCAACGATCACCGGAAGTCGCTGACCACCCTCGGCACCTTGCTCGGCCTCGCCGACCGGGTGGACGTGGCCGCCTCCTGCTCCCTGCTGCACGTCCCGCTCGACGCCGACGCCGAGCGGGACATCGATCCGCAGATCCGCCGCTGGCTCGCCTTCGCCCGCCAGAAGACCGCCGAGATCACCACGCTGGCCCGGGGTCTCGCCGCGGGCACCGACGCCATCGCGGCCGAACTCGCCGCGAACCGGGCCGACCTGGCCTCCCGCGCCGCCTCCCGGATCACCCACGACCCGGCGGTCCGCGCCCGTACCGCGGCGATCACCGACGCCGACGGCCACCGCGCCCAGCCCTACGCCGAACGGGCCGCCGCCCAGCGCACCCACCTGGGCCTGCCGCTGCTCCCCACCACCACCATCGGTTCCTTCCCGCAGACCACGGAACTGCGCACCGCCCGCGCCGACCTGCGCGCCGGACGCATCACCGAGGCGGCCTACGAGGACCGCATCCGGGCCGAGATCCGCGAGGTCGTCTCCTTCCAGGAGAAGACGGGCCTCGACGTGCTGGTACACGGAGAGCCCGAACGGGCCGACATGGTGCAGTACTTCGCCGAGCGGCTGACCGGCTACCTCGCGACCCAGCACGGCTGGGTCCAGTCGTACGGCACCCGCTACGTCCGCCCGCCGGTCCTCGCCGGGGACGTCTCCCGCCCCGATCCGATGACCGTCCGCTGGACCGCGTACGCCCAGGAGCAGACGGCCAAGCCGGTCAAGGGCATGCTCACCGGGCCCGTGACCATGCTCGCCTGGTCCTTCGTACGCGACGACCAGCCCCTCGACGAGACCGCGCGCCAGGTCGGACTCGCCCTGCGCGACGAGGTGAAGGACCTCGAAGCGGCCGGCACGTCCGTCATCCAGGTCGACGAGCCGGCCCTGCGCGAAACCCTGCCGCTGCGCGCCGCCGACCACGCCGGCTACCTGGCATGGGCCACCGAATCCTTCCGCCTCACCACCAGCGGCGTCCGACCGGACACCCAGATCCACACGCACATGTGCTACGCGGAGTTCGGGGACATCGTCGGGGCCATCGAGGACCTCGACGCCGACGTCATCAGCCTGGAGGCGGCCCGCTCGCACATGCAGGTCGCCGACGAGCTCGCCGGCGCGGGCTACCCCCGCGAGGTCGGCCCCGGAGTCTGGGACATCCACTCCCCGCGCATCCCCTCGGCCGGGGAAGCGGCGGCCCTGCTGCGCAAGGGACTTGGGGCGATCCCCGCCGAACGGCTCTGGGTCAACCCCGACTGCGGTCTGAAGACCCGGGGCTGGTCCGAGACGCGGGCCTCACTGGAGCACCTCGTCGAGGCGGCCCACCGGGTGCGCTCGGAGATCCCGCCGGGCGCCTGACCGCGCGGAAGGACGGCCGGCACACGGGGCATCCGTGTGCCGGCCGCCGGTACGCCTGTACGCCGGTGGCGTGGGCGCGGTGGGCCGGTGCGCCGGCCGGGGCCCTTCCCGGGGTCAGTGCACGGACGCGGTGGACGCGGGCTCCTTCTCCGGAATGTCGTCCTGACCGGCGCGGCCGATGTGGTTGAAGGCGAGGTTGAGCAGTACCGCGGCGACGCAGCCGGTGCTGATGCCAGAGTCGAGGATGATGCGCATGCTCTCCGGGAAGCCGTGGTAGAAGCCGTCGCTGGCCATGGGGATGACGCCGACTCCGAGGCTGATGGCCACGATGAGGACGTTGTCGCCGCGTTCGAGCCCGGCCTGGGCGAGGGTCTGGATGCCGCTGGCGGCCACGGTGCCGAACAGGGCGAGGCCGACGCCGCCGAGGACGGGCTGCGGCACCAGGGAGACGACCGACGCGAGGAACGGGCACAGGCCCAGGAGGATGAGGATGCCGCCGCTCGCGGCCACGACGTAGCGGCTGCGGACCTTGGTGATGGCGACCAGACCGACGTTCTGCGCGAAGGCGCTGGCGGCGAAGCCGTTGAAGAGCGGGCTCAGCGCGGTGCCCAGGCCGTCCGCGCGCAGCGCCGCGGCGAGGGTCTTCTCGTCCGCCGGCTTGTCGACGATCTGGCCGAGGGCGATGACGTCGGCGGTGCTCTCGGTCATGGAGACGATCATCACGATCATCATGGAGACGATCGCGGCGACGGCGAACTGCGGTGCCCCGAAGTGGAAGGGCGTGGGGAAGCCGATCACGTCCGCGTCGGCCACGGCGCTGAAGTCCGCGAGGCCCAGGGGCAGCGCGATCAGGGTGCCGGCGAGGAGGCCGAGCAGGATGGAGATCTGCTTGAGGAACCCGCGCAGCACCCGGCGCAGCACCACGGTGATCAGCAGGGTCACCGCGGCGAGGCCGATGTACTTGACGTCCCCGTAGTCCGCGGCCTTCGGATTCCCGCCCTGGGCCCAGTTGAAGGCGACGGGCAGCAGGGACAGGCCGATCAGCGTGATCACGGTGCCGGTGACCACGGGCGGGAAGAACCGGATGAGCTTGCAGAACCAGGGGGCGAGCAGGAAGCCGAACACACCGGCCACGATCACGGCCCCGTAGATCACGGGCAGTGCGTCGTCGGGGCCCTCCGCCTTGGCGATGGCGAGCATCGGCGCCACACCGGCGAAGGAGACGCCGTTGACGAATGGCAGGCGGGCGCCGATGTTCCAGAAGCCGAGCGTCTGCAGCAGGGTGGCGATGCCCGCGGCGAAGAGGCTGGCGCTCATCAGGAACGCGATCTCGCCCTGACTCAGCCCCACGCCGATGCCGACGACCAGGGGCGGGGCGACGACACCGGCGTACATGGCCGCCACGTGCTGGAGGCCGGCGCCGAGGAGCTTCCCGAAGGGCAGGGTCTGGTCGACGGGATGCTTCGCGGCGGGGGGCGTGTCGGACGGCGTGCTCGGGTCCGGGGCGGGTGCCGGGGCGGGGCCGGGTGCGGCGGTGGGTGACATGGAAGGTACCTCCAGGACTGCTGTGGCACGGCGGTCGCCGGGGCGGGGCGCGCTGAGGCGCGGCCGGTGCCTCGGGGGGCCGTGTGGACTGGTGCGACGACGCAGTCGAGCGGGCGGCAGAAGGGCCCGGGGGCATGGAGATGCCCGGAGTGACGGGGAACGGGGGAGCTGACCGAGTTGCCCGAGCCGGGGTGCCGTGGGGTGAGCGAGCCCCGACGGCCCTGCCAGAAGACTGCTTGAACGGATCGTCCACGATGCGGAAAGCAGTTTCCGTATGGCTGGGTGGCTCTAGTGCCTCACGCGGAGGGGGCCGTGTCAAGACCCGGGATCCGGGAGGTGGGTGGGGTGCGGGCGGGGTGCGGGCGGGATCCGGGTGGTGTCCGGGTGGTGTCCGGGTGGGGCGGGGTCAGGCTCCCCGCGGCCGCAGCTGCCGCCACAGGTGTTCGTCGATCCGGTCGAGGAAGGCCAGGGCCTCCCGTTCGACGGTTTCGGCCGCGGAGCCGGTCCGGCCGTGGTTGTCGATCCGCTGGTACTCCAGGTGGAGCTGCTCCAGGGCCTGGTGGATCTCCGCCGGTTCCACGGGCACGATCTTCCCGACGGGGCGTACGTAGTTCGGCCACCACCCGGTGACCGCCTCGCGCAGCAGCACGCGCAGCTGTCCCGTCCGCCCGCACGCCCCGACGTAGCAGGCGGGCGGCGGCCGGAGCACCTCGAACAGCGCCCGGGTCTGCCGTCCCGACCCGCGCCAGCGATTGCGCCGTTCCGCTTCGGCGTAACGGTCGCGCGTCATGCCGACCCCCACGGCCGCCTGCTCCACGGTCAGCCCGAGGAGCGTCCGGCACTGCAGGAGCGTGACCGGTTCGGCGAGCAGCTCGCCCGGCGAACACCACAACGCGGCTGCCAGCGCCTTGACCTGATGGTCAGTCGGGATCTGCGTGCCCTGCTCCCAGGCCAGCAGGATGCCGGGGTGGAGCGGATGCCCCTGGAAGGCGGATACGGCCCAGGCGACCTGGCCGGGCGTGAGTCCGAGCCGCTCGCGCACGCCGGCGGCGCGGCGCGGCTCCAGTGGGGGATAGGGGGACATGTCGCCCGCGGAGGGGCTGCGGAGATCGTCTTGGGAGGGCATAGCCGCACACCGTAGGGCGAGAGGGCTCCGCGGCCAAGATCCGGTGGGCTTGTGCGTACATCCAAAGAATGGGAGGAATCGATTCGCGTCCCTGGAGGAGTTGACGGCCGGGGGGCCGGTTCGTAGGGTCGCTGTCGTCCACAGTGGAAAGTGAATTCCGCAATGAGGAATCTGGTCGTCTTCCGTACCCCGGAAACCGGCACGATTCCGTCTCCCTCCGGGCAAGTCCGTCCACTTGTCCGGCTCTTCCGGCCGTGCTTCGCCCCCGACCGTCCCCGCCGCCCGCCGGCCGGGAGGTCTCTCGGAGGGACTCTCCCCTTGCGCTCCCGTACGCCCTACCCGCACGAACGCTCCACCCCGTCGACACCGCGGACCCCACCCGTCCCCGTCCATCCCGCGGACGAAGTCCTGCCCCTGCGGCGGATGGTCCCCGCCGCCCTGCAGCACGTGGCCAGCATGTACGCGGGCCTCGCGGCGCCTCCGCTGATCATCGGGGGCGCCCTCGGCCTGACCGCGGGCCAGCTCACCGCCCTGCTCGCCGCGAGCCTCGTGGTCGCGGGCCTGGCCACCGTCGCCCAGACGCTCCGCTTCTGGGGCGTGGGGGCCGGGCTGCCCGTCACCAACGGCGTCTCCTTCGCCGTGGTGTCCCCGCTCGCGGCCGCCTCCGTGTCACGGGGGCAGGACACCCTGCCCCTGGTGTTCGGCGCCACCCTCGCCGCCGGAGCCGTCTGCTTCCTCCTGGCGCCGGCCTTCTGCCGGCTCCTGCGCTACTTCCCGCCCGTCGTCAGCGGCTCCGTCATCACCCTGGTCGGCCTCTCGCTGCTGCCGGTGGCCGGGGAATGGGCCCGGGGCGGCGACCCCGGATCCGCCGGCTACGGCTCACCGTCCAACCTCGCGCTCGCCGCCGGGACCCTCGCCGTCACGCTCCTGCTCCACCGGCTCCTCAGCGGACGCTTCCTGCAGCGCGTGGCCATCCTGCTGGGCCTCGTCGCCGGCACGGCCGCCGCGGTGCCGATGGGCAAGGTCGATTTCCAACCGCTGTCCCAGGCGCCGCTGTTCGCCTTCCCGGAACCCTTCGCCTTCGGCGCACCGCAGTTCGAGCTGCCGGTCATCGCCACCATGCTCGTCGTCATGCTCGTCTCCATGACGGAATCCACCGCCTCCCTGATCGCCGTGGGATCGGTCGTCGACCGGCCGGTCGACGCGCGCGTCATCGCCGGCAGCCTGCGCGCCCAGGGGCTGGGCACCGCACTCGGCGGCGTCCTGGGAGCCTTCGTGAGCACCGCCTACGCGCAGAACGTGGGCCTGGTGGCGATCAGCCGCATCCGCAGCCGGTACGCGGTCACCCTGTGCGGAGCGATCCTGGTCCTCATGGGGCTCGTACCGGTGCTGGGCTCGCTCGTCGCGCTCGTGCCGCTGCCCGTGCTCGGCGGGGCGGCGGTCGTCTTCTTCGGCTCGATCACCGTCGCCGGGATCCGGACCCTGACCAAGGCCTCCCTGGCCACCGGGCACAACGGCATCATCGTGTCCGTCGCCCTCGCCTTCGGTCTCTTCCCCGTCGCGTCGGCCGACTTCTACGAACGGCTCCCCGCGCCCGTCTCCATGGTGCTCGGGTCGGGCATCACGGCGGGATGCCTCGTCGCCGTCCTCCTCAACCTGCTCCTGAACCACTTCGGGCGGGGCAGCGAGGCGAACGAGAGCCACGTCCCCGCCGCCCAGGTCAACGCCTTCGAAGGGATCGGCGGTTCGCGGGCTCCCGGGGGCGGTGCCGTCACCTACCGCTGAGGGCCCTCCCGCCGGAGCCCCGCGCACTCCCGCTGCTCACGGCGCCGCGGAACGGGCCCAGAGCAGCGGGTACCTCTCCCGGCCCGCCCGGTCGACCCACTGGAGCCGCTCCCGTACGACCCCGCGCCGGCTCTCCGGGATCCGCTCCGCCAGCCTCCCCAGCAGGTCGTGCATCCTGCGCAGTGCCATCGGGGAGCCCGCGGCGGCGAAGAGGAGCTCGTCGACGGCGGTGCGTACGTACCGCTCCCAGTCCGGCACCGGGATCGTCACCCGCAACCGGCCGCCGGCGTCGGTGAACCGGCCGATGGCCAGGTCACGGCCGGAGAGCCGGGTCAGCAGGTCCTCGAGGCGGTCCAGACTGTCCGCCGCCGTGGCCGGGTCGTTGACCGCCGGGGAGAGCGCGCGCAGCGCGATGTCGGCGAGGAGCCGGAAGGGCAGGTCGGGGTCCTGATCGAAGGTGCGCTCGACTCCGGTCTCCAGGGCGCCGCGCAGCACCGCCTCGGGCAGCTCGCCGCCGGTCACCTCGGCGAGCGTGACGCCCCGCGACACGGTCGCGCCCGGGGCGACGAGGAAGGAGAGGGAGCAGCCGCGCCGCTCGGCCAGAGCGACCAGGGCGCGTACGTCGATCCGCTGCACCACCACCGCCGGGCCGGTCCACCGGACGGCGGTCGTGGTGGCGGCGGCTGCTGTTGCCGTCGCCGTACGCGTGGCCGCTCGTGCTTGCGCTTCCGCTTCCGCTTGCGCCTCCGTTTCCGGGTCGTACGGCCGTGGGTACAGGTCGTCGAACAGCCGGTGCGCGCGCGTGGCGATCGCGGTCAGGGAGTGGCCGAGCTGGATCGAGAGGAACGCCTTCGTCTGCAGGGTCCGCATGAGGGTGAGCGCGACCAGGGTGAGCACCATGGCGATACCCGGCACGAGGGTCGAGACGGCCGTCCTGCGGGCGCCGATGGCGAGCCCCGAGGTGATGCTGAAGACGAAAACGCCGACGGTGAAGGCGAACGTGCGCCACACGATGGGGTCGTCGCGGAAGAGGCCGAGGCGCGGAGTGAAGGTGCTGGCGGAGAACTGGACGACCAGGAACAGCATCGAATAGATGATGCTCACCAGGCTGATGACACCGAATCCGAGGGTGAACAGGAGCGTCACCACGGGCCCGGCATCCACCTCGGGTCCCAGCGAGAGCCGGGGGAGGAGCACCCCCAGGGCCGCTCCGGTGAGCGCGCACACGAGCTGGGCCAGATCACCGCGCATCGCGCGCGGGGGCGGGCGCAGCAGCGCGCCCCGCCCGCTGCGGCGTTCCCGGGTGCTGAGCCGTGCGGGGTCGTCGGCCGAGCCGGACATCCAGCCTCCTCCAGGTCCCGGTGCACGCACCCCTCCGCGGAGGATGCAACCACGGGAGCCGCCGGAGAAGGTGGCGAAATGCCGGATACAGGCAATTTCGGCTCACGGCCGTACACCTGGCGCCGACGGGGCCGCCGCGCGGTGGCCGGCGGCCGCCGGATAAGGTCCCGGCATGATCACGGCCCGAGCCGCGTCCGGCGCGCAGCGGGCCCGCCGTCCGGCGGGCGCGCTGCGACTGCTGTGGCTGGCCGCGCTGCTGTTCGCGTTCCTCTACACGCACGCCGCCGGAGCCGACAGCGCCTCGGCGCACGTCGCCCGCGGCGCTGTTCCGGTGGCCCACTTGGACGTCATCGGGCTCGACGGCACTGCGCTCCATGGGCCCGGAGGCGGCAGCGCGCACGGCGACGGCGAAGGCAGCGCGCACGGCGACGGCGAGGGCGGCGCGCACGGCGACGGCGAGGGCGGCGCGCACGGCGACCACGGCGGCGGCGCGCACGGGCATCCCGCCGAGGCGTGCGCCTCCGGTCACCCGCAGCAGGGTGCGGAGCTGCCCGCGCCGCCGCTGGATCCCCTCGGCGATCCGTCCCGCGCCGCCGGTGCGATGCGGACGGCCTTGTGGGAACGGACCGTTCCGTCCGGCCTTCCTCCGCTGCGCAGTGTCCTCGGCTCGGTGGTGCACCGGGTATAGGTCCGGGTTCCCCGACCCGACCCGACCCGACCCGACTCTCATCGAAGACCCGGTCCGCCCTCTCGTGGCCGGCCGGGCGATGAGCCGCGCACGCAGCACCAAAGGAACTCGTACGTGACTTCGCCCCAACTCCTCGGCACCCGGACCACGGACGCCTCACCCGGCTCTCCCGCCTCACCCGGTTCTCCCGGCACGGGACGTGCCGCCCGGCGCAAGCGCCACGCCGCAGGCCCGGCGCGTACCCTGTCCCTGGCCGCCCGGTACCTCGGCTACGTCGGCTACTTCGTCGGCGCCGGCCTCATCAGCGGCGCCGTCGTCCACCACCCCCTCGACCCCGACCGCTACACCCGCATCGCCGCGTACGGCGCCCTCGTCTTCCTCGCCGCGACCGTCCTCAACGAGTTCGTCCTCACCAGGGAGCGTCCGGGGCCCGCGCGTCTGCTGCTGGTGATGGGCGCCTCGCTGCTGCTGTCCTTCGGCATCGGCATGCTCAGCGGCGGCCTCCAGCACTTCGACGACTTCCCCGCCCGCGGGGCCGTTCTCGTTCCCGCCGGACTGGTCGTCTCCTTCGTCGCCTACGTGATCAAGGACGCCGGCACCCCGGCGCGCCGGGTCTTCGGCCTCGTCGGCCTGGCCGTTCTCGTCACGGCGGTGCTCGCCTTCCTCGGCCTGCGGGAGATCGCCGCCTCCATGGAGGCGGCGCCCGATGCCGGCCACCGCCACGGCGGGGCCGAAGAGCCCGCCGAGGACGGCCACGCTCCTGCCGCCACCCCGGCGAGTCCGGGGGCGCCCGCCCCCGGAGCCCCGCCCACGGCGAAGCCCGCTCCCGCGAAGCCGGGGCCGGCGAAGTCCGCGCCCCCGGCGTCGCCGCACACCGACGGCCACGCTCACTGAGTGACGGGGAGGGGCGGGATCGCCCGCTCCTCCCCGGGCGGTCCCGGCCCGGGTGTGATTCCGGACGCACGCGTTCCGGATGCACCCTCTTATGTCCGCCTTTGCCGGTCGATCGGATGGTGAGACGGGCTGGCGGGAGCCCCGAGTGATGACTTAGGTTCGCCTTACCTAAGCCCCCGTCTCGCCTTACGGAAGAAATCAGCCATGCGAAGATCGCCCGGATGCCTCCGCCACCCCGTCGTGCACAAGCTGGCGAGCTGAACCGTGGCCCTCTCCGTTGACGCGCAGATCACCACCGCCGCCCCGCCGGCCGACCGGTCCCCAGCCGGCAGGCAGCCGACCCCGGTATGGATCCTCGGAGCGCTCGGGCTCTTCGCCACCGCCGCCCTGACCGGTGCGTGCTGGGTGTCGGGCCACGTCCACGCGGACCCGACGCTCCAGGCCACCGCCCGCTTCCTCCACCTGGCCGCCATGGTCGTGGGTCTCGGCGCCGTCCTGGCCGTCGACTGGTTCGCCATCCTGTGGCTGCTCGGGCGCCGCCGGCTGGCCGACATCCTGAACACCGCCACCACACTGCAGGTTCCGATCTGGGGCGGCCTCGCGGGTCTCCTCGTCACGGGTCTCTTCCTGAGCCCGAACATGGAGTCGACGCTCACCCTCACCAAGATCGCCCTCGTGCTGGCCATCACCCTGAACGGTCTCTACGCGCACTGGCTCGGGCAGCGCCTGGAGCACTACCGGGACACCGCTGTCCCCGTGCGCTTCCTCGTCCAGTCGGGCGTGGCCGCCACCATCAGCCAGACCGGCTGGTGGGGCGCCTGCGTCATCGGATACATCAACAGCCAGTCCTGATGGCGCAGGAGGCCCGTCCTCCCGGAAGCGGCGAGCGCGTTTTCGGGCGTCCCGGCGCCGTACGACCGTCCCGGCGGTGAGGAAGAACAGGCCCACGGGTTCACGCCGGCGGGCCCCGGCGGTAGCCCGGGGGATGAGGTCCGCGGGCCAATGCCCCGGCGGGCGGGCGCGGTTACGATCGGCCGATGACCGCAGCTCCTCGTCCGCCCCTGCTCAAACGTGTACCACCGGGTGCGTGGGTGGGCGCCTTCTGGGTGACCCTCATTCTGGTGCGCAGGCTCCAACGGCCCGATGAGTTCAGCCAATTGATCCAGTACCACGGCAACCTCGAGGACGCGCCCCTGCTGGCCGCCGCCGTCGTCACGACCCTGGGCGCGCTGCTGCTCTCCCGGGCTCCGCTGGCCGCCGTTGCCGTCGCGCTCGCGGGCTCCGTGGCCTCGCTCGGGATGGCCGTGCGCGAGACGACCTTCGTCCTGTTCCTGCTGGCCGACGCCGCCGTGGGCTACACCGCCGCGACCCGCTCGCGCCGGGTCTCCGTACCCGCCGCCGCGCTCTGCGTCGCCACCCTGGCGGGCTACGCGCTCTGGTGCCTGGCCCGCGGCACCTTCTTCAACCCCGCGGCCCCGGCCGGGCTCGCACTGACCGTCGTCATCGCCTGGCTGACCGGCCACACGATCCGCCAGGACCGGGCCCACGCGGACACGGTGCGCGCCCAGGCCACGCGCCAGGCGATCACCGCCGAGCGGCTGCGCATCGCCCGGGAACTGCACGACATGGTGGCCCACAGCATCGGCATCATCACCATCCAGGCGGGCATGGGCAGCCGGGTCATGGACACCCAGCCCGCCGAGACGCGCAAGGCGCTCGAAGCCATCGAGGCCACCGGCCGGGAGACCCTCGCCGGGCTGCGGCGGATGCTCGGCGCGCTGCGCAAGGGCGAGGAGGAGACGGCGCCGCTGGATCCGGTCCCCGGTCTCGGCGCCCTCGGCCAGCTGGCCGGGCGGAGCGCGGCGGCCGGTGTCCGGATCGACGTCCGTTGGCGTGGGGAGCGGCGCGAACTGCCCCCGGACGTGGACCTGGCGGCCTTCCGCATCGTCCAGGAGGCGGTCACCAACGTCGTACGGCACTCCGGTACCCGGGACTGCACGGTGACCGTCGACCACCGCCCGGGCGAACTGGCCGTCGAGGTGACCGACCGGGGCCACGGACACGGACACGGCCGCGGCACCCCCGGGGGTACCGGATACGGCCTCGTCGGCATGCGGGAGCGGGTCGGACTGCTGCACGGGGAGTTCAGCGCCGGTCCGCTGCCGGACGGCGGCTTCCGCGTGGTGGCCGTGCTCCCGATACCGCTGGAGGCGGCCCGATGATCCGGGTGGTACTGATCGACGACCAGCCGCTGATCCGTACGGGCCTGCGCGTCCTCATCGCCGACACCCCCGACATGGAGGTGGTCGGCGAGGCCGGGAACGGCGCCGACGCCGTGGAACTGGTGGCACGGCTGCGGCCGGACGTCGCCATCATGGACATCCGGATGCCCGGCACGGACGGGATCGAGGCCACCCGCCGGATCGACGCGCAGTCCTCGTCGAAGGAGGCGAAGGGGGCGAAGGGAGCGGAGGGAGCGCAGACGGCGGCGACCCGCGTCCTGATCCTCACCACCTTCGACGACGACGAGTACGTCTACGGTGCGCTCCGCGCCGGCGCCAGCGGCTTCCTCGTCAAGGACATGCCCCTGGAGTCCATCCTGGACGGCGTCCGGATCGTCGCCGCCGGGGACGCCCTCATCGCGCCGGGCATCACGCGCCGCCTCATCGGGGAGTTCGCGGCGCGGCCCGATCCTTCCCCCGGTGTCCGGGCGGGGGGATCCCCGGCAGCCCGCCGGGTGGCCGCGGGGGCCATCACCGACCGGGAGCGCGAGGTCCTCACCCTGGTCGGCCGCGGCCTGTCCAATGCGGAGATCGCCGCGGAGCTCACCATCAGCGTGGCCACCGCCAAGGCCCACCTCGCGCGGCTCTTCACCAAGCTCGACGCGCGCGACCGGGTCCAGCTCGTGATCCTCGCCTACGAAATCGGCCTGGTCGCGCCCCCGGGGTGAGGGCCGGGCCGCAAGGGACGCCCCGGCCGCCTCAGGCCGACGGCCCCGCCCCCCACTCCGGGCTCCCCGGTGCGGCCGGGATGACCAGCCCCGTCTCGTAGGCCGCGATCACCGCCTGGGCGCGGTCGCGCAGGCGGAGCTTGCCGAGGATCCGGGCGACGTGCGTCTTCGCCGTGGCCTCGCTGACGTGGAAGCGGCCGGCCAGTTCGGCGTTGCTGAGGCCGCGGGCCAGGGCTTCGAGGAACTCCAGTTCGCGCGGGGTGAGCGCGGCCAGGTCCCGGTGCGGGGGAGTGGCGCGCTCGTCGGCGGAAGCGAACCGTTCGACCAGCCGGCGGGTGATGGCCGGGGCCAGCAGGGCGTCGCCGGAGCGCACGAGGCGGACCGCGGCAGCCAGGTGCTCGGGGGTGACGTCCTTCAGCAGGAACCCGCTGGCCCCGGCCTTGAGGGCGGCGTACACGTACCGGTCGAGGTCATAGGTGGTGAGGATGACGATCCGGGGCGCGGGGCCCTCGTCCCGCAGGATGCGGCGCGTGGCCTCCAGGCCGTCGGTTCCGGGCATCCGGACGTCCATCAGGACGACGTCGGGCCGGGTGCGCCGGACCACGGCGACCGCCGCTTCGCCGTCCGCGGCCTCGCCGGCCACCTCGATGCCGTCGGCGGCGAGGATCATCCGGAAGCCGGTACGGACCAGGGCCTGGTCGTCGACGATCACCACACGCGGTGCCTCGGTCACTGCCCCTCCACCGGGATGACGGCGCGGACCCGGAAACCGCCGCCGGGGCGGGGACCCGCGTGCAGGGTACCTCCGTAGAGCGCGAGCCGTTCGCGCAGTCCGGCCAGCCCGCGGCCGCCGTCCGGACCCGGGTGCCGCGCGAGGCCGCCGCTGTCGGTCACCTCCACCCGCAGCTCGCCGGGCGCGTACTCCACCAGCACCGACACGCTCGCGCCCGCCGCATGCCGGACCGTGTTGGTCAGTGCCTCCTGCACCACCCGGTACGCGGCCAGGTCCACACCGCCCGGAAGCCCGGCGGGAGTTCCGCGCACCGTCAGCTCCACCGGCACGCCGCCGTCGCGCACCCGGTCGGCCAGCTCCGGCAGCCGGTCCAGACCGGGCTGCGGCGCGAGATCGGCATCGGTGGCCGGGTCGGGGCCGTCGGAGGTCATGGTCAGCAGGCCCATCACGTGGCGCAGTTCCGACATCGCGGTCCGCCCGGCGGTCTCCACCGCCAGCATGGCCTCCCGGGCCTGGCCGGGGGAGGAGTCCAGCACCTTGCGCGCGGCCCCCGCCTGAATGGTCATCATGCTCACGTTGTGGGTGACCACGTCGTGCAGCTCCCGGGCGATCCGCGCCCGCTCCTGGTCCACGGCCCGCCGCAGCGCGGCCCGTTGCTCCTCCTGGAGGGTCCGGGCCCGCTGCCGCCAGGTGTGCAGGCCGTGCGCGGCGAGCCCGACCGGAAGCAGGACCAGTACGGGGACCAGCCCCTCGTCCACTTCGGGGACCAGGGGGAAGAGCGCGTACAGGACGGCCCCCGCGATCAGCGACCCCGCCGTGGCCTTGCGGCGGGGGCTGTACACGGCCGCGCTGTACGCCGCGATCAGGCCCGAGGCGAAGGTGACCGTGGTGGCGTCCGCGGCGACCGCTCCCCGGTGCAGCAGCAGGGTCGCGCCCATCACGGCCCAGTAGGCGGCCAGCGGGTACCGGCGGCGCACCAGCAGCGGCAGGGCGGTCAGTACGGCGGCCAGGAGTTCCCAGGGCTCCGCGGGAGGCAGGACGTGCTCGACGGCCGCTACGGGATGCGGTACGGCGGGCGGCGGCGGTATCCGCACCGGGGGCGGAACGGCGGCGTCGGGCCCCGCCTGGACCTCCACGTACGAGCGGTTGAGGTCGCCGACGACCGTCCAGACGGCGAGCACCAGGGCGATCGCCGCGTCGAAGGCCCACGACGAGTACGACAGCCCCGAAGGCCGGGGCAGCCGCGACAGCCGTGGCAGCCGCGGCGGTGCCCCGGCGCGGCCCCGCCCGCGGGCGCACCGGACGAGGGCGTCTCGTGTGCTCATCGGACCAGTGTGCCCGGGCCCGGGCGGCGGCGGATCAGCCGCGAGGACCGGTGGCGTCCGCCTCCCGCCTACCTCGCGGGGATGACGCCGCGGGCCATCGGCCCGCCGCGGTACCGAAGATCCGTAACGGGGCCGACGCGGCCCCCGGACCCCGGCTCCTAGCGTCGGAAGGCCACCGAGAACGCACCGACCGTGGAGGATCCATGACCGAGAACCACCTCATCGACGTGCGAGGGGTGACCAAGACCTACGAGGCCGGCCCGGCCGTACTGGCCGGCCTCACCCTGCAGGTGCGGGCGGGGGAGGCGCTCGCCGTGCTCGGCCCCTCCGGCAGCGGCAAGTCCACCCTGCTCAACCTGATCGCGGGTCTGGACCGGCCGACCGAGGGCAGCGTGAGCGTCGACGGGGTCCGCGTGGACGGGCTGAACGAAACCGCGTCCGCGAAGTACCGGCGCTCCCGCATCGGCATGGTCTTCCAGTTCTTCAACCTCCTGGACGACCTCACCGTCCTGGACAACGTGCTGCTGCCCGCCCAGCTCGCCGGCACGCCCCGCGGCAAGGCAGCCGACCGCGCCGCCGAACTCCTCGCGCACCTGGGCATCGAGCGGCACGCCGAGGCCTTCCCCGGCCGGCTGTCGGGCGGCGAGCGGCAGCGCGTGGCGGTGGCCCGGGCACTGATGAACCGTCCGCCGCTGCTGCTCGCCGACGAGCCGACGGGCGCGCTGGACCGTGCGTCGGGCGCCGACGTCCGCGACCTGCTGCGCGGGCTCAACGCCGACGGCCAGACGATCGTGCTGGTCACGCACGACCTGGCGCTGGCCGAGGCGTGCGCGACCCGCACCATCGAACTCGTCGACGGGCGCATCGCGCGCGATGTCGCGACGGCGGCGCGATGAGCGGGCCGGGAGCCCGGGAACGGGGCGCGCGGACGGCCGCCGGGGGCGGCCGTCGGCGGGGAGGAGCCCTGGGGCGCGTGGTGCGTGCCGGGGTGGGGCGGCGGCGTGCGCAGACCGCCGTGATGGTCCTCACCGCGCTCATCTCGGTCGCCGCCTCGGTCCTCGCGCTCGGCCTGCTGGTGGCCTCGCAGGCCCCCTTCGACCGCGCCTTCGCCCGGCAGCGAGGGGCGCACCTCACCGTGCAGTTCGACGGTTCCGCGGTGACCGCCGGGCAGCTGGCCGGCACCGCCCGGCTTCCCGGGGTCGAGGCCGCGACGGGGCCGTTCGGCCTGGCCTCCGTACGCTTGCGGCCGACGGCTGGTGACACGCCGCCCGGCTTCCAGCCGCCGCCGCTGACCGTGGCGGGACGGCCGTCGGCCGGGGGCGCGGTGGACCGCGTGGCCCTGGTGGAGGGCCGGTGGGCCGAGGCGCCCGGCGAGATCGTGCTGGAGGCCGGCTCGCGGCAGCCGGGGATGGGGACCGGGTCGCACCTGGAGACCAGTGGGACGGGTGCGACCAGTGGGACGGGCGGGGCCGGGGCGACCGGGAGCACCGCCGGAACCGGGGGCCCGGGCGTCCCCGGCGGCGTGACGCTCACGGTGGTCGGCATCGCCGAGTCGGTCGGCGAGAGCGCCGACGCCTGGGTCGTGCCCGCCCAACTGCCCGGCCTCTCCGGGCACCGGACGGACCATCAGATGCTGTACCGGCTCACTGAAGCCCGTACCGCCGCCGATATCGAGGCCGTCCGCGATTCCATCGCCGCGGCCCTCGCGCCCGGCGCCGTCACAGGCGCCCAGTCCTGCCTCGACGTACGCCAGGCAGCCCAGGAGAACACGGCCGCCTACGTCCCCTTCGTGACCGCCTTCGCGGTGCTGGGCCTGGCCATGTCGATGCTGGTGATCGGCATCGTGGTGAGCGGGGCGGTCGGCGCCGCGACCCGGCGCATCGGCATCCTGAAGGCCCTCGGCTTCACACCGCTCCAGGTGGGCCGGGCGTACGTGGCCCAGGCGCTGATCCCGGCCGCGGCGGGCGCCGTGCCGGGCGTGGTCCTGGGTAACGCCCTCGCCGTGCCGTTGATGGCCGAGGTCGCCGAGTCGTACGGGACCGGCGCGGTGCTGATTCCGGTCTGGGTGAACCTCGCGGTGCCGGCCGGCGCCCTGGTGCTGGTGGCGGCCGCCGCCTCGGTGCCCGCGCTGCGGGCGGCCCGGCTGCACACCGCGCAGGTCATCGGCATGGGCCGGGCCGCCGGGGTCGGACGGGGGCGGCGGGTGCGCCACCTCCTCGGGCGGCTGCCGCTGCCGCGTGCGGTCGGCCTCGGGCTGGCGGGCCCGTTCGCCCGACCGGCCCGCTCGGCGACCATGGCGGCGGCCGTCACCTTCGGCGCGCTCGCGGTGACCTTCGCGGTGGGCCTGGGCAGCACGCTCGTGGCGGTCCAGCGGGACGGGGACCCGGACCGGGGCGGCGAGGTGACGGTCCGTACGCTGGCCAGACCCGGTGAGGGCCCCGCGAGCAAGCCCCCGCCACCCGCCGACCCCGTGGCGGTCGCCGGGGTGATCGAGGTCCGGCCCGGGACCGCGTCCTGGTACCGGACCGCGCGGACCCAGGTGTCGGTGGCGGGCCTGAAGGGCGGCGCGCCCCTGGTGGCGTACGAGGGCGAGGCGCCCGGAGCCGACCACACGATGGTGTCCGGCCGCTGGTTCACCACCCGGGGCGAGGCGGTCGCGGCCACCCGCTTCCTGCGGGCCGCCGGGGTCCGGGTGGGCGGCGCCGTGGCCGTGTCGGAGCAGGGCCGCACCGTCCGGCTGCGGATCGTCGGGGAGGTGTTCGACCTCGGAGACCGGGGGATGGCGCTGCGCACGGGCACGGATTCGGTCGCGGACCTGGGAAGCCGGTACCTGCCGGGCAACTTCAGCGTGCGGCTCGACCCGGGGACGGACGCCGGGGACTACGCGGACGACCTGAACACGGCGTTGAAGCCGCTCGGCGCCGAGGCGGAGGTGGCCGGGCCGGGCAAGTCGAGCGTGATCCGCGCCATGCAGGCCCTGATCGCGATGCTCACGCTGATGCTGGTGGCCGTGGCCTGCCTGGGGGTGCTCAACACCGTCGTGCTGGACACCCGGGACCGGGTGCGCGACCTCGGGGTGTTCAAGGCGCTGGGGATGACGCCCCGGCAGACGGTGGCCCAGGTCCTCACCTCGGTGGGAGTGATCGGCCTCGCTGCGGGGGCGGTCGGGGTGCCGCTCGGGGTGGCGCTGCACGGCTGGGTGATGCCGGAGATGGGCCGGGCCGTGGGCACCACGATCCCGCCGGCGGACGTGGACGTGTACGGCCCCGTGCTGCTGGGCGCGCTGGCGCTGGCCGGGGTGCTGATCGCGGTGGCGGGCGCACTGCTGCCGGCCGGGTGGGCGGCGCGGACCCGGACGGTACAGGCGCTGCGGGCGGAGTGAGCCGGGGCCCGGCGCCGCCGGGGCGGCCCGTGGCCGGATCCCGCGTCACTCCGTACCGGTGGGCCGGCCCGGATCGCGCCCGCTCAGCCCGATGGCCCGGTCCAGCAACGGGGCGTCGTCCGGGACGGGGACGACGGGGCCGAAGATGCCCCCGCCGCCTCCCTCTTCCTCCACCGTCGCCCGGAGGAAGGCGTACGAGGCGTGCAGGGCGGCCGGGTCGGGTGCGTACTCCTGGCCGGTGGCCCGCGCCAGGTCCCAGCCGTGGACGACCAGTTCGTTGACGGCCACCAGTCCCGCGATCTCGCCCGGCAGGTCCACGCCTCCCGCACGGGTCATGCCGGTCCAGGCGTCCGGATCCCTCCAGGCCTCGGCCAGCTCGCCGAGGACGCGGGGCAGTTCCTCCCGCCAGCCGGCGGCGAGGACGGGTACGGCCGTGCCGGGGGCCGTGTCCGTCGTGGGGCCCAGGTCCTTGCGGGCGGCGTCGCGGAAGGCGGCGGCCAGGCCCGTGACATGGCCCAGCAGCTCGCGGACGGTGTACTTCGGGCAGGGCGTCGGGCCGGCGAGCCGGGCGTCCGGGACGCCCGCCGCGAGCCGGGCTAGGCGACCGCACTGCGGTCCGAGGTCGAGCATCTTCGTATCGGTCATCTGGCGCTCCTTGAGGGCCTGGGGCCGGGGGCCGGAGCCCCCGGGGTCTGGGGTCTGGGGTCTGGAGGGTGGACCGGGCGCGGAGCCCGAACTCATCGCAGCGCGGCCGGGATGTTCACGCAGGAAGGCGCCCCGGTGCGGGAGGGGGAGCGAACGAACGGACCGGCCGCCCGCCCAGCCCCTCCCGCGTGTCGGGTCAGGGGCAGCTGATGCGGGTGTCGCCGGGGTCGGTGGTGCAGGTGTCGGTGCCCATGCCGCCGTTGGCGGTGTCGTTCGCGGCGGTGCCGTCGGTGGTGGTCAGGCGGTCGTTGCCGTAGGAGCCCGTGAGGACGTCGTTGCCCGGGCCGCCGTTCAGGGTGTCGTCGCCGAAGCCCCCCTCGATGTCGTCGTTGCCCGGGCCCGCGTGGACGGTGTCGTTGCCGTAGCCCGCGCGGACGGTGTCGTTGCCGCTGAGGGCGCAGATCACGTCGTTGGAGTAGCCGCCGGTCAGGGTGTCCGTACCGCTGGTGCCGATGAGCGTGCAGCCGCGGGAGTTGTTCACCGAGGTCGACGCGCCGGCGCCGTTGTCGGCCGTGTTCGGGTCCTGCGTCGAGGCGGTGGCGGAGGCGCTGTTCGTCAGGGTGCCCGTGGCGCGCGGCTCGGCCGTCACCGTGACCGTGGCGCTCGCACCCGGAGCGAGGCTGCCGAGGGAACAGTTCGCGCCGGTCGCCGTGGTCGTGCAGGTCCCCTGGGAGGGGACGGCCGACAGGAGGGTGCCGCCCGCCCCGGAAAGGGCGTCGGCGAGGGTCACGCCCGTCGCGGTCGCGGTGGACGTCGCGGCGCTGGAGACCCGCACCGTGTAGGACGCCTGGTCGCCGATGCTCACGGTCGTCGTGCCGGTCTTCGTCACCGACAGGTCGGCGCTCGGGGGCGGAGGCGGGGTGCCACCGCCGCCTTCGTAGCGGGCGATGCCGAAGGCCCCGAGCCCGGCCAGGCCCGCGGCCACGGTCTTCCCGTCGGGCTGTACGAGCAGCCCGCGGATCTCCTCCCCGCCCAGCATGCCGGTGTACACCCGGCCGTCACCACCGCCGAAGCCGGTGTCCAGGCTGCCGTTCGGCAGGTAGCGGGCGAGGGCGAAGTCCGAGGCCTCCTGGCTGTCCGGGTCGTCGGCCGTGCCGCCGACGAGGATCCTCCCGTCCTGCTGGAGCGCCATGTCGTAGGCCACCGCCGTGCTGAGGGGCCAGACCGTGGTGACCTTGCCCCCGGTGCCGAAGGCGGGGTCGGGGCTGCCGCCGGCGGTGAACCGGGCCAGCGCGAAACCGGTGCCGGTCGACCCGGCGGCGACGACCGCGCCGTCGGACCGGACCGCCACCGCCCGGCCGAAGTCCGTGCCGCCGAAGTCCGCGGTGGCCATGCCGTCGCCGCTGAAGGACGGGTCGAGGCTGCCGTTGGACAGGTAGCGGGCCACGCCGAAGTCGAAGGCGGTGCTGCCGACGTGGCCGACGGCGACGAACCTGCCGTCCGGCTGGAGCGCCAGACCCGTGGCCTGGCCGCCCGCGTCCCCGGGGAAGGCGGGGGCGAAGCCCGCCACGACCGTGCCGTCCCCGCCGAAGGACGGGTCGGGGCCGCCGTTCGGGTTGAGGCGGGCCAGCGCGAAGCCCGCCCCGCCGCTGAGGCCCACCGCGAGGATCTTCCCGTCCGGCTGGACGGCCAGGTCGGCGGCGCCCGAGGCGCTGCCGAACGCGTCGACGCGCACGAGACCGGCCGAGCCGAAGCCCTGGTCGAGCGAGCCGTCGGTGTTGTAGCGGGCGACGGAGAAGAAGCAGCACCCGCCGCCCTCGTCCGGGACCTCCGTACGGCCGGCGACGACGATCTTCCCGTCGGAGGGCTGTACCGCCACCGCCTCGGCCTGGTCGTCACCCCCGAAGTCGCTGGTCACCCGGCCGTCGCCGCCGCCGAACCCGGTGTCGACACTGCCGTTGGCGTTGTACCGGATCAGTGCGATGTCGAACGGGACGCCCGGCCCGCTGACGCGGCCGGCCACGACCAGCTTCCCGTCGCCCTGCCGGGCCACGTCCAGACCCTCGGCGTAGTCCCACGGACCGCCGTCGTCGGGGAAGTACGTCTGCACCTTCCCGGTGCCGGCGAAGGCGGGGTCCAGATCCCCCGGAGCCGCCAGCGCGGTGCCGGGCAGCGCGAGAACCAGCGCCAGCGCGGCAGCCGCCGCGGCTGCCACCGCCCTGCCCGGTCGGCGGTGCACTTCAACTGGTCTGGAGCAGGAACGGGTCATGGGCGTGCGGACCTCCGAGTCGCGCCGGCGCGAACGAGCAGGCAGCAGCTTCGTCCCGGCCGCACGCCGCCCGCCCGAGGCACGGGCGGCACTGAGCCCTCCGAGGACGGGGATCCACCCCTGCGGCCGAACTGGCGGCGAAAAGGAGGCTCTTCACACTCCGCAGCCCGCAGCCCGCAGCCCGCAGCCCGCAGCCCGCAGCCCGCAGCCGCTACGCCAGGTCCAGCAGTTGCTCGTAGAACCCGCCGAAGCCGTGTGCCTCGTCGATGAGGTGGACCTCCAGGATCCAGTGGCAGCGCCAGCCCGCCCGGTCGGTGCGCCGGATCGGGTGGTCGTTGTCCGGGGTGATGTACGACTCGGCCTTCGAGCCGTCGATGCTCTCGTGGGGGAACTCCCCGACCAGGTGGCCCGCGTGCCAGCCGCCCAGGGACCAGCCCGCCTTGAGCGCGTGCTGCTCCACCTCGGCGTACAGCTGCCGCCCGGTGATCTCCGGGTCCGCGCGGAAGGCGCTGCGCCCGGCCGCGAACACGGTGGCCAGGTCGTCGCGGAGCCGGTGCTTGGCCGGGTCGCCGCCGAAGACGAAGGTACGGCCGAAGTCCGCCTCGTACTCCTCGAAGACCGGACCGAAGTCGGCGAAGGCGATGTCGTCCTCGCCGATGACCCGGTCCGGCGGGTTCTCCCGGTACGGGAACAGCGTGTGCGGTCCCGAGCGGACGATCCGCTTGTGCCAGTGCTTCGTCGTGCCGAACATCTCGTTCGCGAGGTCCCGGATCCGGTCGCTGACCTCCCGCTCACCGGCCCCGGGCGCGACCAGGCCCCGCGCCTCGACCTCGGCGAAGAGACGCTCGGCCTTGCGCTGCGCCTCGACGAGGCCCAGCACGCGCAGCTGCTCGTCCATGCGGTCGGGTGCTCCCATGGTGCTGTTCCCGTTCGTGTCGGTGTCGCCGTCGGTGTTGCTGTCGGTGTTCGTTGTCACGGGTTCGCGCGCACGATGACGAGCGAGCCCTCGTACGTGGGCTGCGTGCGCAGGTGCCCGTGGCGTGCGTCCCAGGCCCCGGTCTCCAGATCGCGGCGGAGCCGTTCGTCGAAGCGTTCGCGCACGCCGTCGTCGATGAAGCTCCATGCCGAGCAGGCCTGGCGGACGGCGGGGTCGAGGAGCATGTCCGGGCGGCCGTAGTAGGCCTCGTTGAAGCCGTCGGTGCAGTCGAGGGGGATCGGGACCGTCTGGATGGTGCCGGTGCCGCCGAGGGCCGCGGCCATGTCCTCGATGGGCGGGAAGCGGCGGGCCTCGGTGTCGAGGACCTCGGGCGCGTACTCGTACAGCCAGAAGTCGCGCACGAGCTTCGGGTCGCAGGTCAGGACGATGACCGGGCCGCGGGTGACGCGCCGCATCTCGCGCAGGCCGGCCGCGACGTCGCTCCACTGGTGCACGCTGAACAGCGTCATCGCCGCGTCGAACTCCCCGTCGGCGAACGGCAGGTCCTCCGCGACGGCGTCCACCGCTCGGGCGAGGCGGGCGGGCCGCCGGGCGCGCATGGACTCGGAGGGTTCCACTGCGGTCACGGCGCGGGCGGCGCTCTCGTAGGACCCGGCGCCGGCGCCGACGTTGAGCACGGCCTCCGCACCGTCGAGGGCCTCGGCGATGAACCGGGCGATGCGCGTGTCGGGTCGGCGGTAGGAGGCGTGTCCGGTGCCGGCGGTGCCGGCGGTGCCAGCGAGCCCGATGGTGCTGGCGGGCGCGCCGGTGCCGTGGTCGACGTCTCCGGCGCCGCCGTCGCGGGTGCGCGTATTCATGGGTCCTTACCTCGCCTCGTGAGCAGGAACAGGGGGATGGGCCGCGCTACGACCAGAGCCGGAACCGTTCCCAGCCGTCAGCGGTGCGTTCGTAGCGCAGCCGGGTGTGGACGCGGTCCTGCGCGGCCTGCCAGAACTCGACCTCGGCGGGGGCCAGGGTGTAGAGGGTCCAGGCCGAGTCGACGAGCGAAGGCTCGCGCTCGATCAGGGCCAGCGCCTTCTCCAGTGCCTGGTCGCGCTCGGCGGGGTCCATCAGGTACTGGCTCTGGCGCCCCAGCAGGGACTCCGCCCGGGCCGTGGGGGAGCGGTCGAGGAAGTCGGCGGCGTTGTCCGCGCCGGGTCCGGGCGTCACGGGCCCGCGGATCCTGACCTGGCGGCCGTGTTCGGGCCAGTAGAAGGTCAGCGCCGCCCGCGGGTGGCAGGCGAGCTGTCCGCCCTTGGGGCTGAAGGCGTGACCCGAGAACTGCCACCCCGCGGAGCCCACCCCCTTGAGGATCAGCACGCGCGCGTCCGGGTCGCCGGCGGCGTCCACGGTGGACAGCGTCATCGCGTGCGGATCGCGCACGCCGTCCGCCACGGCCTCCACCAGCCAGGAGAGGAAGAGCCGGACCGGATCGTCCGGAGCCAGCTCCGGATCGAACTCCGGCAGCGGTCCCGCGAAGACCTCCAGGCCGCGCAGCCACTGCCGCGCGCCGTCCACCTGCTCCGAGCCCGTCGTCATCCCCGGCTCCCTCAGCTCATTCCGACCCCGGCAACCTCACGACAACATCTTGCATCCGCTAGCCCCCATTCGTAAATCAACTAGCAAATGCTTGTTGAATCGACCAGTTGGCTCCCAGGTGCGGTTTTGGCTGATGCGTGCCCCCGTACGGGCCGGGCCGAGCCTGTCCGCCACTGCCTAGGACCTGCTCCACCCGGCCGTGGCGGAGTACGAGTCCAGCAGGTCCACGACGAAGACCAGGGTCGAGCCCGCCGGGATCAACGGTGAGGGCGACTGCTTGCCGTAGCCGAGACGCGGGGGAACGACGATCTCGCGCCGGCCGCCGACCCTCATCCCCTTCACCCCCCGGTCCCAGCCCTTGATGACCCGGCCGCTGCCCAGGGCGAACTTGAACGGCTCACCCCGGTCCCAGGAGGCGTCGAACTCCTTCCCGGTCTCGAAGGTCACCCCGACGTAGTGGACCCGTACCACCATGCCCGGCTTGACCTCGGCCCCGTCCCCGACGACCAGGTCCCGGACGGTCAGCTCGCCGGGAGGGGCACCCTCCGGAACCTCGACCTCGGGCTTCGTCGGTTCCTCGCTCATCGCAGCCTCACACTCCCCAACGCAGGCCCCGGCGGGCCGGCCGTACGCCGCATGGACACCCCATGCGGCAGCCGGCCACGCTACCGACAAAGCCGCGGCCCGGAGCGCACCGGGCCCTTGGAGGGGCGCATTAGTGTGGGCCCATGTGCACGGCTGACGACGACCGCACCGCCCCCGACTGGAACGCGGCGGCCCTGCGGCTGCTGGAGGACCCGTACGTATTCCTCGCCACCGGTCCGCGCCGGCACGAGGACTGGGCGAAGGACGTGCTCGCGCTGATGCGCCGCGAGGTCCCGGACCCGCGCGGCTGGCTGCGGATCGACGCCGACCGCACCAACGATGCCCGCCACGAGGTGCCGGCGTACCCCTTCGAACCGCCGCCCGCCGCCGGGTTCCGCGACCGCCTGCACGAGCTGGAGCGGGCGGGGGCCGTCACCGCGCTCGCCGTCATGGCGGAGGAGTGGGGCGACGGCCGGCCCGTCCGGGACCGGCCCGAGCGCGACGCACTGCTGGCCGACGCGCGGTTCCTGCTGGACCGCTACGGCGCGGACGCCCGCTTCTGGACGAATGCCCGGGACGCGGCCTCGGACCCCGCCCGGGACTTCGTCCGGGCGGGCCTCAGGGGAACGAGGGTCCACGGATTCATCACGGGCGCGTACCTCAACGGCCTCGACCTGTTCGAAGAGCTGGGCCTCATCGCCGTCTCCGCCGACGAGGTCGGGGTCTTCTGGTCCTTCGGCGCGTACTGACACCTGTCCGCCGGTGTCAGCACGCGCCGGTGCGCCGGGGCGCCGGCTCCGCGGCGCCCCGGCGCACCGGCGCATCAGGTCACCGCGCCGACAGGCGCGGCGTGCGCGGCGGCACCGTGCGCCGGCTGCCGGTCTGCTCGAAGGCCGCGGCGAGGGTCAGCAGGGCGTTGTCGTCGTAGGCGCGGCCCGCGAAGGTCAGGCCGACGGGCATGCCGGTGTCCGCCATGGCGCCCATGGGCACGGTCACGGTCGGGATGCCGAGGTGGCGGGGGACCAGGTTGCCGTTCGCGACCCAGACGCCGTTGCGCCAGCCGAGGTCGGCGGACGCCTCGGACACGTCCATGTCGGCGGGGCCGACGTCCGCCACCGCGGGGAAGACCACCGCGTCCAGGCCCAGCCCGTCCATCCACAGCTCCAGGTCGACCCGGCGCGTCTCCTCCAGCCCGCGCAGTCCCTGCTCCAGGTGCGGCATGTGGGTGACGGAGGCGTACGGGCGCTCGCGCACGAAGCGCGGGTAGTCGCCGATCGTGTCGTCGAAGCCCTCGTACCGGTCGGGCAGCTCGCCCTGGGACTTGGGCCAGATGCGGTCGGCGTCGACCTCGGCCAGGGTGGAGAGCTCCGGGTCTCCGTTGGCGCGCAGGAAGTCGTCCCAGGCCCAGGCGGACAGGTCCTCGATCTCGAAGGTGAGGAAATCGCGGCTGACCAGTCCGCGGGTGAACAGCGAGGGCGCGCCCGGACGGTCCGACTCGTAGTTCGACACGACGGGGAAGTCGACCTCGACCACCTCGGCGCCGGCGGCCTCCAGGTCGCGGCGCGCGGCCTCCCACAGGGCGATGACCGAGGGGCGGGTGTCGATGGGCTGCCCGGTCTGGCCGCCGATGCCTCCGTCGGGGTTCGTTCCGGCCTCGGGGTCGGCGTTGATGTACATCCTGGGCACGCCGACGCGCCGGCCGGCGAGCACGTCGCGGGCGCCCTCGGCGTCAGAGGGCGCAAGGGCCGGGTAGGAGGCGGGGCGCACCTGCGAGGCGGACGGCAGCGTCACCCACGGCTGGGCGCGCCACAGGTCCCCGCGCGTCTGCGGGTCGTCGGCGACGACGACGTCGAGCAGTTCGAGCAGGTCGGCCATGGTGCGGGTGTGCGGGACGACGACGTCCATGGTCGGTACGAGCGGCCAGTTGCCGCGGACCGAGATCACACCGCGGCTGGGCGTGTAGGCGCACAGCGCGTTGTTCGAGGCGGGGGCGCGGCCCGAGGACCAGGTCTCCTCGCCGAGGCCGAAGGCGCCGAACGACGCCGCCGTCGCGGTGCCGGAGCCGTTGGAGGAGCCGGAGCCGTAGGCGCTGGTGAGCCAGTCGGCGTTGTACGGGCTCTCCGCGCGGCCGTACACGCCGCGCTGCATGCCGCCGTTCGCCATCGGCGGCATGTTGGTCAGGCCGATGAGGACGGCTCCGCCGGCGCGCAGGCGCTCGATGGCGAAGGCGTCGTGCTGGGCGACGAGGTGCTCGAAGGCGGGGGAGCCGGACGCGGCGGTCAGGCCCTTCGCGAGGTAGCTGTCCTTCGCGGTGTACGGGATGCCGTCCAGCGGGCCGAGCGTCTCGCCCCGCGCACGGCGTGCGTCGGAGGCCTCCGCGTCGGTGCGGGCGTCCGGGTTCATCACGACCATCGCGTTGAGCGCGGTGGCCGTACCGGGCCGGTCGTACGCGTCGATCCGCGCGAGGTAGGCGTCGAGCAGGCCGACCGCGGTGGTCTCGCCCTTCTCCAGCGCCGTGCGCAGGTCGGCGACAGAGGTCTCCACAACATCGAATCCGCGCGTCATACGGGTGTCTCCTGGGTGGCCGGGTCGGGCAGATGGCGCCGGTGCGTCGGGCCGGCCGCCGCACGTCGTACTCCCCGCTGAAACTGACTAGATTTTCAGTCTAGACTAAGAGTCTAAACTCTTGGAACCCAAGGTGGACAGGACCCACATGTCGATGTCGACGCCAGACAGGAAGCGTCAGCCCAGCGGGGACGAAGCGCGGGGGCGGGCGATGCGGGCCGCCATCAGTGTCATCGCCGAGAAGGGCACCGCGGCCCTGCGGATGTCGGACATCGCCGCGCGGGCGGGCATGAGCACGGGGCACATCCTGTACCACTTCGGCAAGAAGGACAGGCTCCTGCTCGAGGTCCTCGCCTGGAGCCAGGCCGACCTCTGGACCCGCTTCCAGCAGGCCTGCGACCGGGCGGCGTCCCCGGCCGAGAAGCTGGACGTGTTCGTCCGCTTCTACCTGCCCCGCCACCAGGGCGACGAACGCTACGCCCTGTGGACGCAGGTACTGGCCCAGCGCCACGACGATGCCGGCCGGCAGGTCCTCACGGCCCTTCTGGACGGCTGGGACGAGCGCCTGGAAGCCATCCTCCGCGAGGGCCGGGACCGGGGAGACTTCGCCGAAGTGGACCTTCCCGAGTTCACCGTGCGGGCCGTGGCCATGCTGAGCGGTCTCTCCGAGGACGTGATGTTCGGACGGTCCCGCTGGCAGCACGCGTCCGCACACGATTTCGCCCTGTCCGCCCTCGTACGCGAACTGCGCCCCACCGGCCACCGCTGACGCCCCCGGCCACCCCTGGCGCCCCCCGCTACCCCCTGGCGCCCCCCGCTACCCCCTGACGCCACCGGCGCCCGCGGGGCGTTCCGCCGGCCGATCACGCGGGCGCGTTCTCCGGCCTTCCGCCGCGCACCCGTGTGGCGCTGAGGTTCCGGACGAACGGCGCTGAGGTTCAAGTGCGTGCCGCGTCGGTCTTCCTAGGATTCGACGGCAGCGGGGAAAACCCGGGCTGTTCCTGGACGGGCGCACACCGAGGACGAGAAGACCGTGACACAAGAGAAGCTCGGCGGAGACACGATGGGCCGGAGTTCTTATGACCATGTCGTCGTGGGAGCGGGGACAGCGGGGTGCGTGATCGCCTCCCGGCTGTCGGAACGCCCCGACGTGAAGGTGCTGCTGCTGGAAGCGGGAGCCCGGGACGCGACCGAGGCGATGGCATCCCCCTGGGGGTTCCTGGGGTTCGACCCGTCATCCCTCTGGCTGGGCGTGTCGACCGTGCAGGCCGGTACGGGCAGGGTCGCTGACGTACTGCGCGGCAAGGCGCTCGGCGGGTCGTCGAGCATCAACGGCCTCTACCACCTGCGGGGACACCGCTCCGGTTATGACGAATGGCCCGGACTCGGCGCTCCGGGCTGGGGTTTCGACGATCTGCTGCCCTCCTTCCGCCGCAGCGAGAGCACGCGCGGCGGTGATCGCTCCGTACGGGGCACGGACGGGCCGGTCCTGGTCGCCCCGGTTCCGGAGCCCCATCCCCTGGCCGCGGCGGGTGTCGAAGCCGCCGTGCAGGCCGGGTTCACGCGCGCCGGTGACATCGGCGGCGGGCTGGAGACCGGGTTCGGGTGGAGCGACATGAATCTGCCCGGCGGCGTCCGCCAGAGCGCGGCCGACGCCTACGTCCGGCCGTTCCTCGACCGGCCGAACCTGGACGTCGTCACGGGCGCGACCGTGCGGCGGCTGCGCATCAGCGCCGGCCGTTGCACCGGCGTCGAGTACAGCGTGGGCGGCGCGCACCTGTCCGCCGGGAGCGCCGAGGTCGTACTGACCGCGGGGGCCATCGGCTCCGCGCACCTCCTGATGCTGTCGGGGATCGGCCCGGCACGGCACCTCCGCGATCACGGCATCGACGTCGTCGCCGACGTACCGGGAGTGGGATCCCATCTGCAGGACCATCCGCTGGCGGGAGTGGTGTACGAGGCCTGCCGGCCGGTGCCGTTCCTGCCTGCCAACCCGCCGGCCGAAATGATGGGCCTGCTGCACAGCGGTCCCGCCGCGGCCCGGCCGGACCTCCAGGTCTACGTCGTCGCCGCACCGCTCCCGTCGGCGTGGGGCGGTGCCCCGGCCAACGGCTACTCCATCGCCTTCTCCGCGATGGCGCCGCACAGCAGCGGTACCGTGCGCCTGGCGGACGCCGATCCGGCCGGCGCTCCCGTCGTCGACCCCGGCTACCTGAGCGACGACCGCGACCTGGAGGTCATGCGCAGGGGCCTGGCGATAGCACGCCGCATCGGGGAGGCCGACGCGTTCGCCGACTGGCGGGGGCGGGAAGCGGTGCCGGGCTCCGGGACGAACGCCGAGTCCGTGGACGAGTTCATCCGCAAGGCCACCGGCCCCTACTTCCACTTCACCGGCACCTGCCGCATGGGAACCGACGCCGATGCCGTCGTCGACCCTGCGGACCTCCGCGTCCACGGCATCGCCGGACTGCGCGTCGCCGATGCCTCGGTGATGCCGTCCATCCCCTCGGCCAACACCAACGCGACCGTCTACGCCATCGCCGAACGGGCCGCCGAACTGCTCGGCTGAGCCCTCTTCCGCGCCCCCGGCGCGTCCTTCCCCGCCGCGCCCCGCATGCGGCGCGGGCCCCCGCTCATCACCTTCCTCTTCCTCTTCCTCCGACAGGAGCACCGCCATGTCCGAAACGCTGCAGACCACTGCTGCCCTCGCCACCTCCGACGCCGACCTGCTCGACCGCACCGTCCTCGCGGTGCGCGCGGCCGGCTCGGCGCTCCGCGAGCTCTTCGGCGACGTGGTCCGCTACGAGACCCGCGACGAGTTGATGCGTGCGCTGGCCGTCAACGACGACACGGCCCTGGACATCCTGCGCCCCCGCCTCACCGGCCTGCGCCCCGACGCCGGCTGGGTGGAGGACGAGCTGGACGGTGGCGCGCTGCCGGCCGGCGAGTGGTGGGTCGTGGATCCGGCCGAGGGCAACGTCAACCACCTGCACGCCCTCCCGGACTGGGCGGTCACCGCCACCCTCGTACGCGACAACCGGCCGGTGCTCACCGTGGTCCACCTGCCGCTGACCGGCGAGACCTACACCGCCCTCACCGGCGGCGGCGCCCACCTCGACGGCCGGCCCCTGCGCGTCTCGGCGACCGCGGACCTCGGCCTGAGCATCGTGGCCACCAGCCAGGCCCGGCCCGACGAGGACGAGACGGTCGTGCGCCGCGTCGGCTCCTCCATCACCGCGATGCTCTTCGGCGCGCTCGTCGTCCGCACCGCCGTGCCCGCCACCCTGCACCTGGCGAACGTGGCCGCCGGCCGCGTCGACGCCTTCTGGCAGTTCGCCGGCGCCCGGGCGGACCTGCTGCCCGGGGCGCTGCTCGTCACCGAGGCCGGCGGAAGGATCTCCGACGCCGAGGGCCGCCCCTGGACCCCGCAGAGCGACAGCTTCCTGGCCACCGCGCCGGGCATCCACGCCGAGGCCGTCGCCACGCTCTCCCGCTGACCGGGCGCCACCGCCCGGAGCGCGGCCCGCACCACGACCCGTACCCCTGCCCCCAGCAACGCAAGGACCACCTCACCATGACCACGATCGCAGTTCTCGGAAACGGCCGCGTCGGCGGCAACCTGGCCACGGCCCTCACCCGGGCGGGCCACCGGGTGACCGCGGTGGACCGCGCGCCAGGCGCCGCCGCCGACGCCGCCCGGACAGCCGAGATCGTCATCAACGCCACCCCGGGCGCCGGCTCCCTGGAACGTCTCGCCGCCCTGCGCGAAGAGATGCGCGGCAAGATCCTCATCGACGTCTCCAACGCCACCGTCGACGGACCGGACGGACTCCCCGCCGACCTCGTCTATCCCGGCTCCAGCCTCGCCGAACAGCTCCAGGAGGCCCTCCCCGCGACGCACGTCGTCAAGACGCTCAACACCATGCTCTTCCCGGTGATGACCGCGCCGGCCACGCTCACCCGGCCGCCGACCGCCTTCCTCTCCGGCGAGGACCCGCACGCCAAGAACACGGTCCGTGACCTGCTCATCGATCTCGGCTGGCACAAGGAATGGATCACCGACCTCGGCGGAATCCGGACCGCCCGCGCCACGGAGGCCGCCATCCTCTTCGTACCGCACGTCATCCGCTCCAGCGGATTCACCCCCTTCGCGATCTCGATCGCCCGCTGACCGCCGGGCCGCGCAAGCCTCGGGCGACCGGAGCCCGGACCAGAAGCATCAGCTCAGCCCCCTCGACCGCCGCAAGGCGAGTCGTTCATAGGAAGATTGGCGTGGTGACCACATGAATCGTGGCGGCGTCCTGCGGAAGACGATCATCCCGGGACGCCGTTGAAGTGATGAAGCAGGAGAGGATCGCAGAGGGATGCACGGTACTGGGGCGCAAGTCGCCGGCCCGCGCGGGGTGTTCGCAGTGGACTCGACGGCCCCGGACTCCGCACCGCGGGGACTCGACGCCTTCCGGCGCGGGTGGGAGACGCAGGTCGGCGACGACGTCTTCCAGCTGCCGGACTTCAACCCGGACACGATCGGTGACTTCCGGGTCAAGGGCAACGTGGCCAAGGTGCACGGCGCGGCGATCGCCGATCTCCACGCCGCGTCGGCCACCCGGACCGCGGACGTTCCGGGCGGCGATCAGGATCTGGTCGCCCTGTACGTCGTGCGGAGCGGCTCGTGGACGCTGGGCGGCCCGCCCGGTCACGGCGACCAGACGGTGTCGGCCGGGCAGTTCCTCGTCCGGCACCTCGGACGTCTGACGGCCTTCGACACGACGGCGCACCTGACGGCGAAGTTCGTCGTCCTGCCTCCCGGAGAGCTCAAACCCCTCCTCGGGAACCGGTTCGTCACCGGGCCGGCGGACTCGGCCGAGATGCGCTTGCTGACGGCCCTCACCGACATGATCCACGCAACCGTGGCCGACCTCGGCCCGGCCGGTCTGCTGGCTGCCCAGAACACGCTGATCGAGCTGACCAAGGCGGTGGCGAAGGGGCGCTTCGACGACGTGGAACCCCGGCTGGCTCCCGCGCTCGCCCGGGCGGCCAAGGACCTCGCGGACCGCCGGCTCACCGACCCCGAACTCTCTCCGGCCATGCTCGCAGGCGAACTCAACGTCTCCGTCCGTACGTTGCACCGGGCGTTCGCCGCAGTGGGCGAACAGGTGACCGCCTACATCCGCCACCGGCGACTGCACGAGGCCCGGCTGGCCCTCGCCGCGCCGTCAGGGCACCTGAGCATCTCGGAACTCGCCGCACACTGGCAGTTCGCCGACGGCAGTCACTTCACCCGGGCCTTCAAGAAGCACTACGGCCAGACCCCCACCGAGTACGCCCGCTCGACCCGGCACCCGCCCGGCAGCGGCCCGGGACGCGTCCAGAAGAAGCCGAGCCTCTCGGGGGAGTAGCCGACCAGGAGGTTCTTCGCCGGCGGTACACAACGGCACCCACGCTGAGCAGGCCAAACGGTAGCCGGCGGGATTCTGGCGAGGGTTGGTCCGGACGTGGCCCCGCTGCCGACTCGACCGGGCACCGGCCTGACGGAGGCGCGCGCCCTTCACCCCGGCGGGTCCCCCGACGGGCGTCCCCGCGGCGGGGGGCACAGAATCGAAGACCGTGACGAGGCGGGAACGGCGACCAGCCAGGAGGCCAGCGCATGGCAGGACCGGCAAGCGGATCCGGGCCCGGCCGCGGACCGGGGAACAGGCCGCCCCGCAGCGGTCACCCGGCGACCGACCGGATGCTCCGCACCCTCCTGCGGCGCCGGAAGAAGACCCTCGGCAGCGAGGACGTGACCGTCGCCGACCGGCCGCAGGTCCGCCGCGCCGTCACGGCTGCCGCCCTGGGCAACACCATGGAGTGGTTCGACTTCGGCGTCTACGCCTACCTGGCGGGAACGATGGGCAAGGTCTTCTTCCCGTCCAGCTCCCCGGGTGCCCAGGTCGTCTCCACGTTCGCCACGTTCGCCGCGGCGTTCCTCGTCCGCCCGCTCGGCGGTCTGGTCTTCGGACCCCTCGGCGACCGCATCGGCCGGCAGAAGGTGCTGGCCGCCACCATGATCATGATGGCGGCGAGCACCTTCGCGGTCGGCTTCCTGCCCACGTACGCCTCCGTCGGCTTCCTCGCCCCGCTGCTCCTCCTCCTGTGCCGCCTCGTCCAGGGCTTCTCGACCGGCGGCGAGTACGCGGGCGCCACCACGTACATCGCCGAGTACGCCCCGGACCGGCGCCGCGGCTTCCTCGGCAGCTGGCTCGACTTCGGCACCTTCGTGGGCTACGCCCTCGGCTCGGGCCTGGTCACGATCCTGACCCTGACGCTCGGCACGGACGGCCTGGAGCACTGGGGCTGGCGCATCCCCTTCTTCGTGGCGGGCCCCCTCGGCCTGATCGGCCTCTACATGCGCCTGAAGCTGGAGGAGACCCCCGCCTTCAAGAAGGAGGCCGCCTACGCGGCGGCGGAGGCCGGGGACGACGCGGACCCCGCCGAGGCCGCCCGCGAGTCCGGCAAGGGACGCATCAAGGAGATCTTCACCCAGCACTGGCAGGCCGTCCTCATCTGCATGGGACTGGTGCTCCTCTACAACGTCACCAACTACATGGTGACCTCGTACCTGCCGACCTACATGACCGTGACCCTGGGCGAGAACGAGACGACCGCCCAGCTCCTCGTGCTGGCCACCATGCTGCTCGTGGTGCTCACCATCACCGCCGTGGGCCACACCTCGGACCGCTGGGGCCGCAGACCGGTGTTCCTCACCGGCAGCGTCGCCCTGGTCGTGCTCGCCGTACCGGCGTTCCTGCTCATCCGCGAGGGCGGCATCCTGCTGCCCGCCATCGGCTGCGCCATCCTGGGCCTGCTGCTCGTCTGCTTCGCCGGCACGGCGGCCTCCACCCTCCCGGCGCTCTTCCCCACCCGCCTTCGGTACGGGGCCCTGTCCATCGCGTTCAACATCTCCGTCTCGCTGTTCGGCGGCACGACCCCGCTGTTCACCTCTGCGCTCGTCGAGGCCACCGGCAACGACATGGTCCCGGCCTACTACCTGATGGCCGCCGGGGTGATCGGATTCGTCTCCACGCTCTTCCTGCACGAGACGGCGGGCAAACCCCTGCGCGGCTCCGGCCCCATGGTCGAGACCTCGGGAGAGGCGGAGCGCCTCGTGGCGCACAGCCGCACCGTGGCCGGGCGCCAGGCCCGGGACGTCTGGATCCGGCTGCGGCACCCCTGGGCCCACCGACACCCCGACGACCGTGACCGGTAGGGGCGGTCGCGGGCCCGCCGTGATCGACGGGGGCGTCCCGGCTCAGGCGGAAGACCGGGCGACGGCGGCCCGTTCCGCGGTGATGTTTCCCGGATGCGGGGGCAGGGGCCGTACATGTCAGACGCACTTGCCCCCTTTCTGAAACTCGTCCGACGGCACCGGGAGCCCGCCGTCGTCCAGGCCGTCCGCTCGACCGCGGCGGCCGTCGTCTCCTACGTCGTCGCGCTGCGCCTCAGCAGCGAACCGGCGCCCCTCACCGCGCCGCTGACGGCGCTGCTCGTGGTCCAGGTGACGCTCTACTCCACGCTCACCACCGGCGTTCGGCGCGTCAACGCCGTCGTCGCCGGGGTCCTGATAGCGATCGGGTTCAGCGCCCTGGTCGGTCTGACCTGGTGGAGCCTGGGCCTGATCATCCTCGCCTCGCTCGTCGTGGGACGCGTCGTGCGGGCCGGCGAGTTCGTCCCCGAGGTCGCCATCAGCGCCATGCTCGTCCTCGGGGTGACCCAGGTCGCCGACACCGCCTGGGACCGGGTCCTGGAGACCCTGATCGGCGCCGCGGTGGGCCTCGGCTTCAACGTCCTGTTCGTGCCGCCCGTCTGGATCCGGCCCGCCAGTGACGCGATCATCGACCTCGCCGCCCGCATCGGGACGCTGCTCGTGCACATCGGCAGCGAGTCCGGGAACGCCACCACGGTGGAGAAGGCAGCGGCCCGGCTGCACGAGGCCCGCCGGCTCGACAACGACATCTCCGAAGTCGACGCCGCCCTGCGCCAGGCCGAGGACAGCCTGCGCCTGAACCCCCGCGTGCGCGACGGCGTCCTCTTCCGCCTCGTCCTGCGCACCGGCCTCGACACCCTGGAGATCTGCGCGGTGGTGCTGCGCGTGTCCTGCCGTACGCTCACCGACCTCGCGAAGGCGCACGGCGACGAACCGGCCTTCCCTCCGCCGGTGGCCGGCGCCCTCCAGGACCTGTACGGGCACACCGCCGCGGCCGTCGAGTCCTTCGCGCAACTGATCACGGCCCAGGTGACCTCCAATGCCGAGGAGGCCGAGGGCAGGCTCGTCGAGGAGCTCGAAACCGCCCGGACCAGCCGCGCCCGGCTTGCCGCCCTGCTGCCCGGACAGATCGACCGCCATCCCGCCGAGTGGCAGCTCTACGGGGCGCTCCTCGCCGAGGCCGACCGCGTCCTGGACGAACTGAGCGTCGAGAAGCGCTCCGAGCGCCTCCTCGAGGAACTGGACCGCCATGCCCACGAACGCCGCGCCCGTCACCCCCGGCTGGACCGGCTCCGGACCCGGCTGCGGACCCGGCTCCGTCGCCGGCGGAAGGCCGTCGTCGACCGCTGACCGCGGCGGACACCGCCGCACGGCCGAGGGCCCGAACCCCATTGGGGTCCGGGCCCTCGGCCGTGCGGCCGCTCCTCGTGAGGACGCGGCTCAGAAGTGTGCGGCAATCTTGTCGCCGACCCCCTGGTCGATGGAGCGCCAGTACTGGAGCGCCCGTTCCAGGACGGGCTTGCTGACGCCGTCCGCCAGGTGTCCGGCGACGTTGGACACGAGCCGCTCGCGCGCCGCGTCGTCCATCACCTCGCGCACCAGCGTGCCCGGCTGGCCCCAGTCGTCGTCCTCGCTGCGCAGCGCGTAGGCCTGCCGGACCATCTCGCCCGCCGAGGCCCAGCCCGCGGGCTCGCCGAAGCGGGCGGTGTCGGCGGCCGGGCCGCCGTAGGAGTTGGGAGCGTACGGGCGGGCCGCGTTCGATGCCTCGAAGCGCATCGCACCGTCCTTCGCGTACGAGGACACCAGCGAGCGCGCCCGGTTGGGGGGCAGCTGGGTGTAGTTCGCGCCGACCCGGTAGCGGTGCGCGTCCGGGTAGGAGAAGAGCCGTCCGAGGAGCATCTTGTCCGGTGACGGTCCGATGCCCGGCACCAGGTTCGAGGGCTCGAAGGCGGCCTGCTCGATGTGGACGAAGTAGTCGTCCGGGTTCTTGTCGAGGGTCATCCGCCCGACCTCGATCAGCGGGTAGTCCGCGTGCGGCCACACCTTGGTCAGGTCGAACGGGTTGAACCGGTAGCCGGGCGCGTCCTCGAAGGGCATGACCTGCACGAACAGCGTCCAGCTCGGGGGCTCGCCGCCGGCGATCGCGTCGGTGAGGTCGCGGCGGTGGTAGTCGGGGTCCTCGCCGGCGATCCGGTCGGCGTCGGCCTGGGTGAGGAAGTCGATGCCCTGGTCCGTGTGGAAGTGGTATTTCACCCAGGACTTCTCGCCGGCGCCGTTGACCCACAGGTAGGTGTGGGAACCGTAGCCGTTCATGTGCCGGTAGCTCTTGGGGATGCCGCGGTCGCCCATCAGCAGGGTGACCTGGTGCGCGGACTCGGGTGACAGGGTCCAGAAGTCCCACTGCATGTCGTGGTCGCGCAGTCCGTTGTCGGGGCGGCGCTTCTGCGAGCGGATGAAGTCCTGGAACTTGCTCGGGTCGCGTACGAAGAAGACCGGGGTGTTGTTGCCGACCAGATCGTAATTCCCGTGCTCGGTGTAGAACTTCAGTGCGAATCCGCGCGGGTCCCGCCAGGTGTCCGGGGAGCCCTGTTCCCCCGCGACGGTCGAAAAGCGGGCCAGCATCTCCGTACGGCGACCGGGCTGGAAGACGTCGGCCTTGGTGAAGGCGCTGACGTCGTTCGTCACCTGGAAGACGCCGTAGGCCCCGGCGCCCTTCGCGTGGACCACCCGTTCGGGTACCCGTTCGCGGTTGAACTGGGCCATCTTCTCGATCAGGTAGTGGTCCTGGAGGAGGATCGGGCCGTCCGATCCCACGGTGAGGGAGTGCTCGTCGCTCTCCACCGGGATTCCGACGTTGTTCGTCGTGTACGGGGTCTGCTGCGCGTCCTGCGTCACGGGGCGTCCTCCCCAGAGGTGGCTGATCACTTTCCGGCGGGCGCCGGAAGGTCTCCCCCCGCCTACCCAGTCAACGCGGACCATGCGTCCCCGGCAACGCGAACCGAGCGCGGGCCGGGGTGCCCGGCACCTGACCGGCCGCGGCCTAGATGCCGTGGACGGTGGTGAGGTCGGTGAGGCCCGAGATGGTCAGGACGGGTTCCAGGAGCGGATTGGCGAGGAGTTCGATGCGGTCGGCATGGGGGAAGAGGACGCTGAGGCCGGCGCTGTCGAGGTACTCCACACCCGTGAGGTCGAGGACCAGGGGGCCGACCGTGCCCGCCAGGGCGGCGGCCAGCTCCTGGGTGTTGCTCATGTCGATCTCGCCGACCGCGGTGAGCAGTGCGGCGCCGTCGGGCCGCCGTCCGAGGGTGAGGGTCAGGGGCGTGGTCATCAGGCGATCCTCGTGTGCATGTCGACGGTGGTTCCGGACGGGCCGGGAGTGATGGTGACCTGCTGCATCAGCGCACGCATCAGGGCCATCCCGCGGCCGCGGTGCGGGTTGAGCTCCGGATCCGGTGCCTTCCAGCGGCCGGTGTCGGCGATGGTCAGGTGCAGATCGTTGACGTTCGCCTCGGCCCGGAACTGAATGGTGCCTCCGGCGGCGTCACGGTGCCCGTGTTCGATGGCATTGGCGCACGCCTCGCCCGCGGCGACCAGGATGCCCTGCACGGTGGCGGACGGCAGATCGCACCGGTCGAGCCAGCCGCGCAGCGTTTTGCGTACGGGCGCGAGCTGGGAGGATTCGGCGGGGAAGGACATCTCCAGGGGGGCCGGGTGGCGGTAGAGCAGCAAGGCGACGTCGTCGTCGTAGCCGTCGACAGGAGCCAGCCGCGCCATGACGTCGCTGGCGAGGTCGTCGATCGCGGTGTCCCGGCCGTCCTGGAGGGCCTTGCTGGCCTGGTCGATGCCCGCGCTGAGCGGATGGCGGCGGCGTTCGACGAGCCCGTCGGTGTACAGCAGCAGCGTGGAGCGGGCCGGGATGGTGCAGGCGCCTTCGGGACGTCGGGTTCCGGGCCGGACGGCCAGGGGCAGCGAGCGGCCGTCCTCCAGGAGCCGGGTGGTGCCCTCGGGCCGGACGAGGATGCCGGGCGGGTGGCCGGCGCTGGAGTACGTCAGTTGCCCGGTGTCGACGTCGAGGACTCCGCAGAAGACGGTGGTGCAGGCCGCGCCCGGCACGCCGGCGGCGAACTGGTCCAGGGCCATCAGCGTCCGGGCGGGACTGGCGTCCTGCAGCAGCAGGGCGCGGCACGCGCTGCGCAGCTGACCCATGACGCTGGCGGCTTCGAGCCCGCGTCCCACGCAGTCGCCGACGACGATGCCGATGCGGCCGTCGGGCAGTGCGACCGTGTCGTACCAGTCACCGCCGACCTCCAGCGGCTGGGTGGCGGGCTCGTAGCGGACGGCGAAACCGGCGGGCAGCTGTGAGGGGCCGAGGATGGCGCGCTGCAGGGCGATGGCCGTCTCGCGCTGCTGGTCGATCTGGTGGGCGCGGTTGAGGCCTTGGGCGAGGTGACCGGCCAGGAGGGACAGCAGCAGTTCGTCCTCGCCCGTGAACGGCCGGTTCTCGCCCAGGTCGATCCACAGGGCGAGCGGCCCGTCGGGGAACTCCAGGAGGATGCCGGCCCCCGTGCGGTCGGCGACCGGGGTCAGGACCGGCCCCCGGCGCAGCTCCTCGAGGGCCTCCCGTCGTCCGGCGGGCAGGTGCGGCCAGGTCAGCCGCGCGTCGGTGGAGGTCAGCGCGGGTTCGGCGCCCCGCTCGAAGACCGCCGCCACGACCGACCGGCCGCGCCACAGCTTCTTCAGTTCCCGCAGTGCGCCGGCCAGTGCCTCGGGCACGCTCGTGGCCCGGGACAGGCACGTGCCCAGGGCGGCCAGGGCGCTCTCGCGCTGGATGGCGTAGTGCTCGGCGGTGACGTCCCGGAAGGTGCCGACGGTCACGCGGCGTCCGGTGTCGGGATCGTCGACCTGGTTGAAGGTGGCCGTGACCCACAGCCTGTGCCCGTCGCGGTGGGTGATCGGAATGGTGTACGAGCCCTTCGTGCTGCCGAGCAGCAGGGCGAAGGCCTCCTCGACCTGCTGGTGCGCCACCGCGTCGGTGGTGGCGTCGGGCCACCACGGGTGGACCGGCCGGTAGGGCAGGCCTTCGGGTCCGTAGCCGAGGATGTCGCTGAACGAGGTGTTGATCTCGATGACCGCGCCGTCCTCGTCGCACACGAAGAAGGCCTCCTGCAGGGAGTCCACCAGGGCGGTTCGCCAGCGGACGTGGTGGCCGCGCAGCCGTGCCAGCTCGATGTTCGCCCGTACGCGGGCGAGGAGTTCCGCGGCTGCGAAGGGCTTGACGAGGTAGTCGTCCGCGCCGGCCTGCAGGCCTTCGATGGACGCCTCCTGTCCGGCCCGCGCGGACAGCAGCAGCACCGGGACCGAGGCGGTGCGGGGGTCGGCCCGCAGCGCCGTGACCAGGGAGAGGCCGTCCAGGTGGGGCATCATGACATCGCTGACCACCAGGTCGTAGGCCTTCGCGCGGATGGCCCCCAGAGCCTGTCGGCCGTCGGCGACCGCGTCGACCTGGTAACCGGCACCGTGCAGGAGGCGTACGAGGTACTCGCGCATGTCGGAGTTGTCGTCGGCGACCAGGAGACGTGACGCCGCGGCCGTACCGGGGGCCGTCCCGGCGGCTTCGGCATCCGCGAGGTTCTGGATCCGGGCCGCGACGGGCGATGCCTGGCCGTGGCCGCGGGGCAGCCAGCGAAGGGCCTCCTGCACGAAGGGGGCGGCCGCGGTGGGGCCCGTCCCGGAGCCCGGCTCCGAGAGGACGGCGTCGGCGGGCAGGTGCGAGGACCCGAAGGGCAGCCGGATGGTGAACCGGGTGCCCCGGCCCTCCGCGGACGTGGCGCTGATCTCGCCGCCGTGCAGCCCGACCAGTTCCTTGACCAGGGCCAAGCCGATGCCGCTGCCCTCGTTGGAGCGCGAGCGGGCGTTCTCGATGCGGTGGAACCGTTCGAACAGCCGGGGTATCTCCTCCGCCGCGACACCGATGCCGGTGTCGTCGACGGTCACCACGGCCGCCCCGTCCACGGCGTCCACCGCGACGCGGATCGAGCCCTCGAAGGTGAACTTCAGCGCATTGCTGAGCAGGTTGAGCACGACCTTCTCCCACATGGTGCGGTCGATGAAGACCGGCTCGGGCAGGGGAGAGCAGTCGACCCGGAAGCCCAGGCCCGCCTTGTCGACCGCGGAGCGGAACACGCTGGCGAGCTCACCGGTGAGCTCCGCCAGGTTCACCGGCTCGTAGGACGCCTGCATGCGGCCGGCCTCGATGCGGGAGAAGTCCAGCAGGGTGTTGACCAGTTTGCCCAGCCGGAGCCCGTTGCGGTGGATGACCTCCAGCTCCTCGTGCACACCCGCGTCCGCGTCCACGGCCGCGAGCCGGTCCCGCAGCTCCTCCACAGGACCCATGATCAGCGTCAGCGGCGTACGGAACTCATGGCTGATGTTGGAGAAGAACGCCGTCTTCGCCAGGTCCAGCTCCGCGAGTTCCTCCGCGCGCCGCTGCTGCGCCTGGTAACTGCGGGCGCTGGCGACTCCGCTGGCGACGTGCCCGGCGACCAGTTCCACGAAGCCGCGGTATCCGTCGTCCAGGGCCCGGTACCGGTTCAGACCGACCACCATGAAACCGTACGGATCGCCGCCCTGCTGGCGCAGCGGCACCACCAGGGCCTGCAGGGGCGCCTCGGCCCACTCGCCGGCCGGCAGGTCCGCGAACACGTCGCCGTCCAGGGGCATGACCGAGGACTCTCCCCGGGCCGCGGCAGCCGTCGGCCACGGGGTCTCGCAGCCCGGCGGGAGGAGTTTCACCGCGGCCGGGTGATCGTTCCCGATCCCCGTGGCAGCGGCCAGCGCGGCGCTGCCGTCGGCCTCGAACAGGTAGGTGAGGGTGAAGGGCAGATCGTGCGGGTTGCCACTCAGCTGCAGCCGGGCGAAGTCGAGCATCTCCTGCTCGGTGCGCACCACGCTGGGGTCGGAGCCGAGGTCGCGCAGCGTGGCCATCCGCCGTTCGCCGATGACGCGCTCGGTCTCCTCGCTGACCACGCAGAGCATGCCGACGACCTCACCCGTGTCGTCGCGCAGCGGACTGTAGGAGAACGTGTGGTAGCTCTCCTCCGGGTAACCGGAGCGCTCGACGAACAGCAGCAGGGCCTGGTCCCAGGTTGCCTCGCCGGTGGTGAGCACGGTGTCGATGCGGGGGCCGATGTCGTCCCAGATCTCCGCCCAGACCTCGCTCGCCGGCCGTCCCAGCGCCCACGGGTACTTCCGGCCCAGGGTGTCGCGCCGGTAGGCGGCATTGCAGAAGAAGGTGAGTTCCGGTCCCCAGGCCATCCACATGGAGAACTTCGAGGACAGCAGGATGCTCACGGTCGTCTTCAGGCTCTGGGGCCAGTTCTCGGGGTCGCCGAGCGGGGTGGCCGCCGGCCAGTCCACCCGGCCCAGATCCCGGCCGACCGCCTCGTCGGCGGCGAACACACCGGCCCCGACGGCCGCCGTCGTCTCGCGCGCGGCATCCTCGGAACGCGTCACTGCTCACCCCTCGTTGTTCGAACAGCCGATGTCCGGGTACACGGCCGGCATCCATTGTGCTGCCGCTCCGCGTGCCGTGGCGGGCTGTGCGGCCCCCAGCGGCCCGAACGGCGACGGACCACCCGGAGGGAGACCGTTGACGTGATCCGTAGGATAGGACAGCCGAGCCCGGGACCACGAGGTACGGCCAACCAGGCGGGCCGGGAGGCCATGTGACGGCAACCGAGTACACCCTCCAGCACGGGGCGGTGCAGGAGGGGGCGGACGAACGGGGCAGGCTCGCCGCGGTACGCCGCTACGCGGCCCTGGACACCTCCGCGGACGGGGCCTTCGACAGGATCGCGACCCTCGCGGCCCGTATCTTCGGCGTCCCCATGGCGACCGTGGCGATCGTGGACAGCGACCGGGTGTGGCTCAAGGCCGCCCACGGGCTCGGGGGCGTCAGGGAGTTCCCCCGTGACCGGAGCGTGCTCTGCTCCCTCCCGCAGGAGGAGCCGTACGTGGTCACGGACACCCTCACCGACCCGCGCGGCACCGCGGGCCCCGCCGTCCAGGGCCTGCCGGGAGTGCGATTCTGCGCCGCCGCGGCGATCACCACGTCCGACGGTCACCGACTGGGCACCGTCAACGTGCTCGACACCCGTCCGCGCCACCCCACCGGCGACCAGCTGGCCGCCCTCCAGGAGTTGGCCGCACTCGTCATGGAGGAGCTCGAACTGCGGTCGAGCGCGCAGCACATGGTCGCCGCCGAACGCGCGGGCCGGGCCGACGCCGAACGCCTGGCCCGCACGCTCCAGCGCACCCTGCTGCCGCCGGCCCTGCCCACGGTTCCCGGACTGCAAGCGGCCGCCGCCTACCACACGGCCTCCGCCGACGAGGTCGGCGGCGACTTCTACGACCTCTTCCCCCTCGACGACGGCCGGTGGGCGTTCTTCCTCGGCGACGTCTGCGGCAAGGGCGCCGCCGCCGCCGCACTGACCTCGCTGACCCGCTACACCCTGCGCGCCGCAGCCATCTACGACCCCGACCCCCGCACCGTCCTGTCCAACCTGGACACGGTCCTCAAGGGCGAGTACCAGGGCGACGCCCCCCGATACTGCACTGCGGTGTTCGGTGTGCTCGACGCCGCCTCCGACGGGTCGTTCACGGTCACTCTGGCCGGCGGCGGACACCCCCCGGCCCTGGCGGTGCGCGCGAACGGCGCCGTCGAACCGGTCTCCACCACCGGCGGCCAGCTGATCGGGATCCTTCCCGACCCGCACTTCGCGCAGGCCACCACCCGCCTCGCGCCCGGCGACGCCCTGCTGCTGTACACCGACGGGCTCACCGAAGCCCGTGCCGCGGACGGCAGCATGCTCGGGGAGGAGGGGCTGGCCCGTCATCTGGTCGCCCGGCCCGCCCGCGGAGCGGACGTCCTGCTGGCGTCGGTGCACGAGCTCTTCACCGATCTGGGAGCGGGAGTGAGCGACGACACCGCCCTGCTCGCCCTGTCCGTCCCGTACCACCCCACCCCGCTACCAGCCCAGGAGAACAGGTGACCCACCGGACCCTGACCACCAGTCGGCACTCCCACCCGAGTGGCGCCACCGTACTGGGAGTGGTCGGCGAGCTCGACCACCACACCGCACCGGAGCTCACCGGGGTGATCGAGGAGACCCCCTTCAACGCCGGCGTCCCCGTACTGATCGACCTCTCCGAGCTCGCCTACTGCGACTCCACGGGCATCACCGTACTCATCGGCGCCTACTACCGTGCGGAGAAGGCCCGCGCCCCCTTGTCCCTCGTCGGGCTGAATGCCGACCTGATGCACGTCTTCCGCATCATCGGCCTCAACCAGCTCTTCACCTTCCATCCCACCATCGAGGCCGCGGTCGAGGCCCTCCAGCCTTAGTGGAGGCCCTCCAGCTTTAGTGGAGAAGACAGCGCGGGCCGCGGCACAGCTACGGGACGGCGCAGCCAAGACCACGCGGCTTCGGCAGCAGCCCCGGGACCGGAGCGCGCTGCTGAACCGTCATGCGTGCGGTTCAGGAGCTGTGCTCGACTCCTAGAAGAAGCCGAGCTTCTTCGGGGAGTACGACACGAGAAGGTTCTTCGTCTGCTGGTGGTACAGCAGCGGCACCCATGCTGACCAGGGGGAAGGCCAGTTGGTGCGGCTCCTTGGCGGGGGCTGGTCCGGAAATGGTCCGGAATCACAGCTCCAGGTGAGTTGCCCTTCCGAGGTCCAGGTCCACCGCCGGTCTGTTCCGGAGACCGGCGCGGGTCGTTGTGGGCAGCGGCAAGGGCGGTGTCGCGGCCGGCGGTGCTGCTCGGCGAGGGGTGCACGGGATCGGCCCGGCCGGGTGCGAGCCGTCGTTCCTGCGGACTCGCGATCCCGGCCCGGGCCGTCGGCCCCGTTGCAGCCTCAGTGGCGGGCGCTCTGCGGGTTGCGTCGTACGCCGACTGCGGCGAGGGCGGCTCCGATGACGCACAGGGCGCCGGTGACGATGGCGGCGGTGTGGACTCCGTTGATGAATGCCTGGCCGCTGCCCTCGATCACCGCGGCCTTCAGCTGCGCCGGCATGTCTCCGGAGACGGGTGAAATGCCCATGGCGACCGCGTCCTTGGCCTCGTGCAGGCCTTGTGCCATGGGTGCGGGCACTCCGGCGGTGGTGAGTTCGGCGGTCAGGGTCGAGTTGACTCGGCTGCTGATCAGGGACACGAGTACGGAGGTTCCGAGCGCGCCGCCGATCTGGAGCGCGGTGGCCTGGAGGCCGCCCGCGACGCCGGCGTCCTTGACCGGGGAGTTGCCGACGATGGCGTCGGAGGAGGCCGCCATGACCATGCCCACGCCGAGGCCCAGGGCGATGAAGGGCGGCCACATCGCGACGTACGGCGAGTCCACGCCCCATGCGAGTACGCCGAAGGCGGCGCCGCCCTGCAGCACCATCCCGAGCGGCATGGACAGCCCGGCGCCGTACTTCTCGGTGAGCTTCGCGCCCAGCGGGGAGGCGATCACGGAGGCCAGGCTCAGCGGCAGGGTGCGCACGCCCGCTTCGACGGGGGTGAAGCCGCGTACGTTCTGGAGGTACAGCATGACGAAGAAGATCACGCCGAGCAGGACGAAGAAGTTGATCGCCGTGATGATCGCGCCGATGGTCAGCGCGCGGTTGCGGAACAACCGCATGGGCAGCAGCGGGTGCTCCGCCCGCGTCTCGTACCAGCCGAACACCAGCAGGATCACGAGGCCGGCGGCGAGCGCACCCAGCGTCGAGCCGGAACTCCAGCCCCAGGTCTCGCCCTTGACCACGCCGAACACGACGACGAGCAGTCCGAGCGCGAGCAAGATGACGCCGGGGACGTCGAAGCGCTGGTCGCCGGAGGCGTTCCTGCTCTGCGGCAGGACGAGTGCGCTGAAGGCGAGCGCGATGACGCCGATCGGGGCGTTGATGTAGAAGACGGACTCCCAGTTGACGTGCTCGACGAGGAGCCCGCCGACGATGGGGCCGAGTGCGGTGGACACCGACGACACCATCGCCCAGATGCCCACGGCCATGCCGAACTTCTTCGGCGGGAACACCGCGCGCAGCAGCCCGAGCGTGTTGGGCATCAGCAGCGCGCCGAAGAAGCCCTGTACGGCGCGGAAGGCGATGACGCCCTCGATCGACCCGGCCAGGCCGATGGCGACCGACGCGAGCGTGAAACCGATGACTCCGACCAGGTAGAAGGTGCGCCGGCCGAAGCGGTCACCGAGCTTCCCGCCGAGGATCAGGGCGGCGGCAAGGGCCAACAGGTAGGAGTTGGTGACCCATTGCAGGTCGGCGGTGGACGCGTTCAGGTCCCGGCCGATCTCCGGGTTGGCGATCGCGACGACGGAGCCGTCCAGACCGACCATGAACAGGCCGAAGGCGACGGCGACGAGCGTCAGCCAGGGATTGGCGCGGCGGCCCACCGGAGCGGCGGGGCGGACGGGTGCGGGCAGGGGAGAGCTGTCCACGGCAGTGGAGGACATGGAGGTGCCTTGCTTCCTCGTACAGATGGAGGTCGACGGGACGCGGGTGCGCGAGAGCCGTCAGTGGGCGGCGGGGTGAATGTGCCGCGCCAAACCCCGCAGCGCGCCGAGCACGGACCCGATGGCGTCGAGATCCCCGTCGGTGAGGGTGTGCAGCGCCTCGACGAGGTACCCGTCCAGGAGGCTCCCGACCTCGTCGAGGCGCTGCCGGGCCTCGGCCGTCAGGTGCAGATGCGCGACCCGCTTGTCCGCGGAGTCCTGCCTGCGCTCCAGCAGCCCCTGGCCCGCCAGCTGTGTGACCAGGGCGCTCACGTTGTTCGGCTTCATCAGCAGGACCTCGGCGGCCTCGCGCACCGTGACACCGTCACGCTCGCCGACGAGTCTCAAGAGCGCGAGCTGGCTCTCGGGCGGCTTGGGGTGCGGAAAGTCCTGGGCGAGACGCCGGTCCAGTGCCCGGTTCAGCGCGGGCAGGACTGCCGACATCGCGGACGCGATCTGCCGGATGTCCTGCTCGGACGCGCTGGGGGTGGCCATACACGCAATATAAGTATGCCTCGATACGTATGTCAACATATCCATTGGCTCGTCAGGTCGGGCGGATCACCGTCCCGGCCGTTACGCACCACGCTGACTCCCAGGCCTGACCGGTGGACGTCTCGTCGTCGAGGACGGCGAACTGCTGGGAGCAGGTGGTGTCGGCCGACGGGACGCCGGTGTGCGCTGGACTCCATGGGCGCCGCGCCGGCACCACCTTGCGTGTGCCCCCGATCGGTCAGTGGTCCCTGCGCCCGGGGCGTTCCTCGTACGGGGTGGCGCGGGAACCGTCGACGCCGACCTCCAGGCGGCCGACCCGCTCGATCTCCACGCCCACGCGGTCCCCGTGGCCCAGCGGGCCGACTCCGGCGGGGGTGCCCGTGGCGATCACGTCGCCCGGGTGGAGGGTCATGACGGAGGAGGTGTAGGCGATCAGGTCGCGGACGCCGTAGATCAGGTGGGCCGTGTTGGTTCGCTGTCGGGTGGCGCCGCCCACGTCGCAGCGGAGGTCGAGGGAGTCCGGGTCCGGGATCTCGTCCGCGGTCACGATCCAGGGGCCGATGGGGGTGAACGTGTCGAACGACTTGCGGGTGGAGCGGTCCTCGCCGGAGCGGACGGTGATGTCCAGCAGGCAGGTGTAGCCGAAGACGTGGTCCAGGGCCTCTTCCGGGCTGACGTGTGCGGCGGTGCGGCCGATGACGACGCCGAGTTCGCCCTCCTGGTCCGTGCGCTTGTCGGAGTAGGGCAGGAGGATGTCCTGGCCGGGGCCGATGACCGATGAGTTGGCCTTCAGGAAGACTCCGAGGTCGGCGACCGACGTGGAGTACTCCATCTCAGCCTTGTGGTCGAGGTAGTTGACCGGTGCCCCGATGATCTTTCCGGGGCGGGGGAGTGGGGCTTCCAAGACGGCCTCGGCGAGCGGGATCCGGGTGTGGCCGTCCAGGTCCTGGTCTATCGAGCCGTGCCGGTCGGCCATCTCGATGTGGTGGTGGAGTGCTCCGGCCGCGCCGAAAGGGCCGGATCCGGCAAGCAGTTCGGTCACGTCGACGAGGTCGTCCCCGTCGAGGAGTCCGATACGTCCTTTGTTGAACAGGGCCAGGCGCACCGTGGCCTCCTTGGTGAAGTGTCGGATGGGCGGATCAGGCGCCGGGGTCGGCGTCTTCCGTGCGGTAGAGACCCAGCGAGCGCATGACGGGCTCGTCGCTGTAGGAGAACAGCACGGCGTCGTTCGAGGACGAGCTGTTGAGGTGCCGGTAGGACGCCCAACCGGGGACGGCGAAGGTGTCGTTCTCCGACCACTCCAGCCGCTCCCCGTCCACGATCGTGGCGCCTTCGCCGCGTACGACGCTGAAGATGGTGGAGGCGGTGTGCCGGCGCCCGGCGCCCCGGAAGCCCGGGCGCAGCCGCTGGACGCGGCAGCCGATCGTGGGCATGACCGGACCGCCGGTCCACGGGTTGGTGTATTCGAGGACGATGCCGTCGACCTCGCTGCCTTCGGCGGTGTCGGCGACGGCGTCCAGGGCCCGTTGGGTCTCTGTCCAGGTGTAGCGGGTGACGGGGGAGTGGGGGCCGTCGGGGGTGAGCCAGGCGGGGGTCAGCCGGCCGTGCAGGAACTGCTTGCTGCCCGCGTCGTCGGGCCTGGTGACGGGCTGGAGCCGCTGGGGGTACTTCTCGTAGAAGCCGGCTTCCAGGGCGTTGACGAGCGGGTAGTCGAGCGCGTCGAGCCAGATCATCGGCGCGTCGCCCTCATGGGTGTGGTCGTGCCAATGCCACCCGGGGGTGAGCAGCAGGTCGCCCGGGGACATGAAGACGCGCTCGCCGTTGACGGTGGTCCACGCGCCGCTGCCCTCCAGGATGAAGCGGAACGCGTTGGACGTGTGCCGGTGCGCCTGGGCGGTCTCTCCGGGAAGGATGATCTGCAGTCCGGCATAGAGGGTGTTGACGGTGGCCGGGGGATCACTCAGGCCGGGGTTCACGAGCATGAGCACGCGCCGTTCGGCCTCCTCCAGAGAGAGGGTCCGGGAGAAGTGCAGCAGGTGGGGACGCAGTTCCTGCCAGCTCCAACGGTGGGGAACGGCGCGGCTCTTGGGCTCGGCGGGGAACAGGTTGCCGTAGAAGCGCCACAGTGGCGCGGCTCCCGAACCCTCCAGCGCCTCGTAGACGAGTTCGTCGTTCATGGTGTCCTCCTGCGGTGGCGGGATCACGGGGCGGGAACGGAGGCGGGGGTCGGCGTCCACACCCAGGACATGTCGTCGAAGTCCTCGGACGAACGGGACGAGAAGAGGGCGTTGCGGAGGGTGGCCCCCATTCCCTCCAGGTGGCAGATCTCGCCGAAGCGCCGGGCGTTCGTCTGGACGAGCGCCGCCCGTTGACGGCGCTGCCGGGCGTACGCGGCGAACGCGTCGGCCGGGTCGGTGAACCCGCCGAGCGCTTGCCCGAGGGCGACCGCGTCCTCAAGTGCCTGGCAGGCGCCTTGGGCCAGGTACTGGAGCATGGGGTGGGCGGCGTCGCCGAGCAGCACGATGCGGCCGTGTACCCAGTCGTCGATGGGCAGGCGGTCGTACAGGGGCCAGCGGCGGTCGCGTGCCACCAGCGGCAGTGCGTCGCGGACCGGCCGGCAGGCTCCGGCGAAGCGTTCTTCGAGCTCGGCTTCGGTGCCCCAGGCGTCCGAGTCCGGCGTGTAGCGGTCGCTCTCGAACACGGCGACCTGGTTGTACAGCTCGCCGCGCCGGACGGGGTACTGCACCAGGTGCATGCGGGGCCCTGCCCAGACCATCACCGCTTCCGACGCGGCGTACTGCGACATCCTGCCCGTCATGCTGTCGACGGGCAGGGCCCCGCGGTACGCCACGTAGCGCGAGCAGACCGGTTCGCCGTCGCCGACCAGGGCTTGGCGCAGGCGCGAGTGCAGGCCGTCGGCGGCCACGACCGCGTCGGCGGTGAGCCGCGCAGAGGTGTCGGCGAAGTGCAGGTGTACCCCTGTGTCGTCCTGCTCGGCACGGGTGACGGTGTGACCGGTGCGGAGTGTGACGGCGGGATGGTCCCGGCAGGCGTCCAGGAGCGCGGTGTGCAGGTCGGTGCGGTGGGTGACCAGGTAGGGGTGCGTGAAGCGTGCGGTGTACGCGGCGCTGCGCAGGTCGAGGGAGGTCACCTCGTCACCGGTCAGAGCATCCATCATCACCAGGCGCGGCGGGGCGACGGCGTTGCGCTGGACTGCCGGGAGCACCCCGAGCTGTTCCAGTGCGGCGGACGCGTTGGGCGCGAGCTGCAAGCCTGCGCCGATCTCGCCGAACCGGGCGGATCGTTCGAGCACCGTTGCGTGGTGGCCGGCGCGGGCGGTCGCCAGCGCGGCGGCCAGTCCGCCGATGCCGCCGCCGACGACGGCGATGCGGAGTGGGGTGGGGTGTGCGGACATGAGGCCTCCTTGGGGATCGGAGCGGAACGCAGGAGAGGGGAGGCGGAAACCGTCACACCGGATACGTCGTACGCACGTCATGGGTGTACGGACCATCGCGGCGTGAGGTCACCTCGGCGTCACGCCTGACGGTCCGTGCGGACCGGTGCGTCGGTCCGGGCGATGACGTCGGCGATGGTGACGCCTGGAGCCGTCTCCACGAGAGCCAGGCCGTCCTCGGTGACGTCGAGGACGCCGAGGTCGGTGATGATGCGGTGGACGCACCGCTCGCCGGTGAGGGGCAGGGAGCAGTCTTCGACGATCTTGGGGCTGCCGTCCTTGGCGGTGTGTTCCATGAGGACGATGACGCGGCCGGCGCCGTGAACGAGGTCCATGGCGCCCCCCATGCCCTTGACCATCTTGCCGGGGATCATCCAGTTCGCGAGATCGCCGTACTGCGACACCTGCATCGCGCCCAGGACCGCCGTGTCGATGTGGCCGCCGCGGATCATGCCGAAGGACAGGGCGGAGTCGAAGAACGAGGCCCCGGGCAGCACGGTGACGGTTTCCTTTCCCGCGTTGATCAGGTCGGGGTCGACCTCGTCCGCAACGGGGTAGCGGCCCGTGCCGAGGATGCCGTTCTCGGAGTGGAGGACCACGTGGACGCCGGGCGGGAGCAGGCCGGGGATGAGGGTGGGCAGGCCGATGCCGAGGTTGACGTAGGAGCCGTCGGCGAGCTCGGTCGCGGCCCTGGCGGCCATCTGGTTGCGGGTCCAGGACATCAGGGACGGACCGTCCTCTTCTCGATGGGCTTGTCCGCCGCCTGTGGTGGGGTGAGTTCCACGATCCTGCGGACGTAGATGCCGGGGAGGTGTACCGCGTCGGGGTTCAGATCGCCCGGTTCGACGAGTTCTTCGACCTCGGCGATCGTGATGCGGCCGGCCATGGCGGCGAGGGGGTTGAAGTTGGCCGCGGATTTGCGGAAGACGAGGTTCCCGTGCCGGTCTCCCCGCCAGGCCCGTACGAGGGCGTAGTCGGTGGTGATGCCGTGCTCCAGCACGTGCCGGCGCCCGGCGAACTCCCGGGTCTCCTTGGCAGGCGACGCCACGGCCACCGAGCCGTCGGGAGCGTAGCGCCAGGGCAGTCCGCCGGAGGCGACCTGGGTGCCCACGCCGGCCGGGGTGTAGAAGGCGGGGATGCCGGCGCCGCCGGCGCGCAGGCGTTCGGCGAGCGTTCCCTGTGGGACGAGTTCCACCTCCAGCTCGCCGGCGAGGTACTGCCGGGCGAATTCCTTGTTCTCGCCGACGTAGGAGCCGGTGACGCGGGCGATACGTCCGACGGACAGCAGGACTCCGAGCCCGCGCCCGTCGACCCCGCAGTTGTTGGAGACGATCCGCAGGCCGTCCGCGCCCTGGCCGAGAAGGGCGCGGATCAGGACCTCGGGTACGCCGCTGAGACCGAAACCGCCCACGGCCAGTGAGGCGCCCGGCTGGATGTCGGCCACCGCCTCGGCGGCGCTGCCCATGACTTTGTCCATCGTGTGTGCTCCTTTCATGGGGTGAAACCGGGCAGGACGCAGGACCGGGCGTCGTCCACGACGACGTTGGTTCCGGTGATGTGGGCGGCCTCGTCGGAGACGAGGAACACCGCTGTGTTGGCGACCTCTTCGGGCCGGCCGGGGGTGACGCAGTTGGCACGGACTCCGTACGGAGCGCCCTCCGCCGCGAGTTGCTGCGTCAGCGCCACGAGCGAACCCCTGGACGCCGAGTGAGAGGCGTGTGGAGGGGGGAAAGGGGTGGTGAGATCGGCGGTCGGGCCGACCGTCAGTACGCAGCCGCGGCTGCGTACCAAGTGCGGCCACGTGGCTCGGACCGTGGGCCACACCGAGTCCAGCTGCGCGCGCATCGTGAAGGCGACGTTGTCGTACGGCTGGCTGCCGACCGCGCCGAAGCGGACGGTGCGCGTGGTCGCGTAGACGATGTCGATGCCGCCGAACGCCCCCACGGCCTCTTCGGCCCAGGAACGGACGGATCCCTCGTCGGTGACGTCCAGGGGGCCGGGGGCGAGCGCCGTGCCTCCCGCTCGGGCGATCAGGCGCTGGGTTTCGAGGGCGTCCTCGTGGATCGGGTCGCCCGCGACGACGAGTGCGCCCTCGGCTGCGAATCTCAGGGCGACCGCCCTGCCATGGCCGTGTGCTGTACCGGAGACCAGGGCGACCTTGCCTTCCAGGCGCATCACGTCCTGCCCTCCGGGCGCAGGGCGTCCGAGACGGACTTGACGCCACCGTGAGCGGTGAGACCGCCGTCGACCGGGATCTCGGCGCCGCTGATGAACGACGAGTCGTCGGAGAGCAGGAAGACGACCAGGGGCGCTATCTCACCGACGGTGCCGGTGCGTCCCAACGGGGTCTCGCGGATGGTGGCCTCGCGGAAGGCCGGGGCCGCGTCCGCGGTCATCTCGGTCTCGATGTAACCGGGGTGGATCGTGTTGACGCGAATGCCACGCGGGCCGAGTTCGAGGGCGGCGGTCTTCGACAGGCCGCGCAGCGCCCACTTGCTGGTCGTGTAGGCCACCGGGTAGTGCGCGGTGAGGGCCGCCGACGAGCCGACGTTGACGATGGAGGAACCGGGAGGCATGAGCGGCGCGAGGTGCTGGATGCCGAGGAGCGGCCCGGTGACGTTGACCGCGTGGACGCGGGCCATGTCCTCGGCGCGCACCTCGCCGAGGCGGGCGCGCCAGGTGATGCCGGCGTTGTTGACCAGGCCGTGCACCTGGCCGTAGGACGCGCGCAGTTCGGCGGCCAGGCCCGCCCAGTCCTCCTCGCTGCTGACGTCGAGGTGTCGGCAGCCGCTGCCGGTGACCACATCGGTGACGATGACGTGGGCGCCCTCGCGGGTCAGTGCTTCCGCCTCGGCCGCGCCCTGGCCGCGCGCGGCACCCGTGACCACCACGACCTTGCCCCGCAGTCTCTGGGATGCCGCAGTGCTCACGGCCGCTCCCGATTGCGCCGGCGGCCCGGGGGCAGGGGCACGGGCTGGGTCCCGGGAACGACGGTGTTGGTGAGCGAACCGATGCCCTCGACCGTGAGGGTGACGGTGTCACCGGGCACCAGCGGTGGCGGGGTCTGCTCGCCGCGCAGGCCCCAGAGTTCGGCGAGGCAGCCGCCGTTGCCGCAGGTGCCCGAGCCGAGGACGTCGCCGGGGCGCACGACCGTGCCGCGCGAGGCGTAGGCGGTCATCTCCTCGAAGGTCCAGCTCATGTTGGACAGCAGGTCCTCGCCGACGGTCACGCCGTTGATCTCGGCTCTCAGCGCCAGCCGCAGGAGGCCCTCGGCGTCCCGGTGCTGCTCCAGCTCGTCGGCGGTGACCAGGTAGGGGCCCAGGGTGGTGGCGGTGTCCTTGCCCTTGCACGGGCCGAGGCCGATCTTCATCTCGGCGGACTGGAGGTCCCGGGCCGACCAGTCGTTGAAGACGGTGTAGCCGACGATGTGGTCGCGGGCCTGCGCCGGCGTGAGGTCGCGGCCCTCGCGGCCTATGACGGCGGCCACTTCGAGTTCGAAGTCGAGGACGGCCGCGCCGGGCGGCACGGGTATCCCGTCGAGCGGCCCGTAGATCGCGTGGGGGTTGGTGAAGTAGAAGGTCGGCGCGGCGTACCACTGCTCGGGCACCCCGGCCCTCCCCTCCACCGAACGCCGGACCCCCTCGACGTGCTCCTCGAAGGTGACGAAGTCCCGTACGGCCGTGGGCTGCACGGGAGGCAGCAGCCGCACCTGGGAGACGTGCGGGCCGGGCGGTACGTCGCATGCAGCCGCGCCGGCGTCGAGGAGCCCGGGGAGACCACCGGTCTGCTCCAGCAGGGTGGTGAGCGAGGAGACGCCGGGCAGGGGGAAGAGCGTGCCGTCCGCTTCCACGACGCCGACGTGGCGGTGATGGTGGTGCTCGTAGGAGGCGAAGCGCATGTGCGGCTCCCGGTAGGAGTGGTCGGCCAGGGGTACGGCTGTGTCGGCGGTGGGGTCCGGGGACGCGGAACTGTGTGTCAGGGCAGGTGACAGGGCCGCCGCGTCCCCGGAGTCCGGTGGGAGGGTCAGACCGGCGGGGCCACGAAGACACCGCGGTCGGGGTCGTTGAACGACTCCTTGGCGACGATCTCGTTCATGGCGTTGGCGGTGCCCCACTGGTCGGTGACGTCCGGGTCGGAGAAGTCGTAGACGTGCGGATGCCAGCTGTCCTCGTCGAGCAGCTCCAGCTCCGTCGTGTACTCGACCGTGTTGCCGTGCGGGTCGAGGAAGTACGTGAAGGTGTTGTCGCCGGCCATGTGGCGGCCCGGGCCCCAGATCTTGCGGTGACCCGCCCTGATCACGCGGCCGGAGCCGCGCATGTACTCGTCGATGCCCCGCATCTCGAAGGAGATGTGGTGCAGGGAGGTGTGCGGGCCCTTGGCCAGCGCCATGGAATGGTGCTGGTTGCTGATCCGCATGAAGTGCATGACCTCGCCCATGTGGGGCGAGCTGAGGGTGTCCGAGAGACGGAAGCCGAGGTGGCGCTCGTACCACGCGCGGGTGCGATCGAGGTCGGGGGAGTTCAGGACGACGTGGGAGAGCTTGACCGGGATGGCCTCCTTCTCCTCGATCTTGCGGTGCTGTCGCACCTCGACGTCGGCGGAGACCTCGATGGTGCGCCCGTCGACGTCGAAGAAGCGGAAGCCGTAGCCGCCGCCGGGCGTGTCCACGGTCCCGGGCCGCGAGATCAGCTGGACGCCTCCGGCCAGGAGCTGCTCGGCGAGGGTGTCCACGTCGGCGGGTGCGGCGGCGCCGTAGGAGACGAGGTCGAGCCGCTTCTCCTCGGCCTTGCGCAGCCGCACCACGTACTGCTCCGGGGAGCCCTCGGCGGCCAGGAAGGAGACGCCCGAATCCTCGGCGACCTTCGTCAGGCCCCAGACGCCGGCGTAGAAGTCGAGCTGCTTTTCGTAGTCCGGCACGGCCAGGTCGACGTGCCGCAGGTGGGTGAGCAGACGTGCGTTCATGGTGGGTACCTCCTCAGACGAGGGCGAGGTTCAGCAGGACGGCCGCGTTGCCGCCACGGACGGCGTCGAAGGCGGTCTCGGGCAGGCGCGCGGCCCTGAGGGCGGCCACCGGATCTTCGGTGCCCATGTCGAAGGGGAAGTCGGATCCGAGCAGGACCCGCTCGGACCCGACGACCCGGACCAACTCCCGCAGGACGTAGGGGTCATGGACCAGCGAGTCGAAGTAGATCCGCTTGAGGTAGCTGCTCGGCGGGTGCAGGCAGCCCGAGCTCGCGTCGGAGCGGGCCGACCAGGCGTGGTCGGAGCGGCCGATGTGGGTGGGCAGGTAGCCGCCGCCGTGGGCCGCGATCAGCTTCAGGCCCGGGTGGCGGTCCAGTACGCCGGAGAAGATGAGGTGGGAGAGCGCGACGGCGTTCTCGGCGGGCTGGCCGACGGTGTTGGACAGGTACCACCGGTCCAGGCGCTCGTCGAGCGTGCAGCCGAAGGGGTGCAGGAAGACGATCGCGTCCGTCTCCTCCGCCCGCGCCCAGAAGGGTTCGTACGCCGGGTCGGACAGGTCGCGGCCCGGCGCGTGGCTGGAGATCTCCACCCCGGCCAGTCCGTGTTCCAGGGCGTGATCGAGGGCTCGCGCCGCCTGTTCCGGGTGCTGGAGGGGGACGAGCCCGAGGCCGCGCAGCCGGTCCGGTGCGGCCGCGCAGTGGGTGGCGGTCGCCTCGTTGGCGAGCCGGTACACCTTCTCGGCCGTGTCCTGGTCCGCCCAGTAGTGGTAGTGGGAGGGGGACGGGCTGACCAGCTGTACGTCCACGCCCTGCGTGTCCATGGCGGCGAGGCGTACGGCGGGGTCGGTCAGCCGGGGGATGCGGTCGCGGACCATGGGCCCGCTGACCGCGAGCGCCGCCGAGCCGTTGCGCCGGGCATCGAGGGTCTTTGCCTCCGCCAGTCCCGGCAGGCCGGCCACGAGGGCTTCGACCTCCGGCAGCAGCACATGGGCGTGCACGTCGATCGTGGGCGCGGTCAGCGGCTCCGGCCTGGGCACGCGGCTCACGGCAGCTCCCGCAGCATCGTCATGGTGCGGCCCATCAGCCCGGGTACGTCCGCGTCGCGGACCCCGTCGAGCTGCCACTGCCCGATCTGTACGGACGCCTCCACGACGGGGCGGACGCGGGCGATCCGCCGCTCGTAGAACGCCTGGAGCAGTGCGTCGTCCCAGTCGTCGGCGCCGGCCAGCATCTGCGCGAGCACCCACGCGTCTTCGAGGGACAGCGCGGCACCCTGCGCGAGGGTGGGTGGGCAGCAGTGCGCGGCGTCGCCGATGAGGACGACCCGGCCGCGGTGCCACGAGCCCTCGACCAGCATCCGGTCGAACCAGGTGTAGTTGACCTTCGAAGGGTCCGTGATGCTCTCGGCGATCTGCGGCCAGAAGCCGCCGTAGGCGGAGGCCAGCCGGCGCATCTCGTCCGCGTACGACTCCGGTGGTATCGATGCCCGATCCCGGTTCGCCTCGACGACGTACGCGTACAGGGTCGTGTCGCCGGTGGGACAGTAGCCGGAGATGTACGCCGGTCCGCCGTAGGCGAGATCGGTGCGCGTCACCTCGGCGGGACGAGGCGCGGAGATGCGCCAGATGGCCATGCCGGTGGGTTCGGGCTTGGCGGTGATGCCGATCGCCGCGCGGGTGGCGGAACCGAGGCCGTCGGCCGCGATCACCAGGTCGTAGCGCCCCTCCGTGCCGTCGGTGAAACGGACGGAGACGCCTTCCGCGTCCTGGTCGAGGATCTCGGCCCGGGTGCCGAGGCGGACCCGGGCTCCGCTCGCTCGGACGGCGTCGATCAGGATCTGCTGGAGCTCGGGGCGCTGCATACCGAGCGTGGCGGGCAGATCGTCACCGCCCGTGCGCAGATCACGGTGGACGTGCAGGACGGTTCCGTCGGGCGCGGTGATGCCGACGGAGCCGAAGCCGAAGCCTGATGTTCTCACCTGGTCCCAGACACCCAGTTCGCGCAGTACGCGCAGGGCGTTTCCCTGGAGGGTGATGCCGGATCCGGCGGTGGCGTTCCAGTCGTCCTTGGCCTCGACCAGGTCCACGGAGAAGCCGGCGCGGCGCAGCAGGATCGTCACGGCGTTGCCGGCCGCGCCGCCGCCGACGACGAGGACCGTGCGGGTTTCGGTCATGGGAACTCCCTTGTTCCTCGGATGAGTTGCCGGACTACTTGACGGCTATCGGATTGATCGGAGACCCGACCGCGCCGGTGATGGGCAGGGGAGCGGCGGTGAGCCAGAACTCGTACACGCCGTCGGCCGCGCAGTCCTCGGCCAGGGAATCGAGGTCCCACATCTCGCCGATCAGCAGACCGATGTGCGGGATGGCCACCTGGTGCAGGGGCTGGAAGGCGTGATCGAACTCGTTGGGGCGCACCTCGAAGCCCCAGGTGTCCGTGGCGATCGCGGCGATCTCACTGCCCTGGAGCCAGCCGGCACTGGTGAAGGACAGGCCGGGGGCCGGGCCGCCCGCGTACTCGCCCCAGCCGTCGCGGCGTACCCGGGCGAGCTGCCCGGTGCGTACGAGGACCAGGTCCCCGCGCCCCACGGCCACGCCTTGGGCATCCGCGGTGGCCGTCAGGTGGTCCGCGGTGATCGCGAACCCGTCGGGCAGTTCGCCGTCCTGGCCGACGGCGCGGCCCACGTCCAGCAGCACGCCTCGCCCGGCGATCTGGTGCGCCATGTGCTCGATGCCGGTGACCAGATCGCCCGCGGAGGTGACGACCTTCTCGGCCGGGCGGCCGTTCCACGCCTTGCCGTGGTCGAAGATGTGGCCGAGGCCGTCCCACTGGGTGGAGCACTGCAGCGGCATGGCGATCACGTCGTCGGCGCCGCCTATGCCGTGCGGGAGGCCCTGGTTGCCGAGGGCCGCGTCCGTTCCGGTGTCCAGCATGGTGTGCACCGGATTGGTGCGCCGACGCCAGCCCTTCTGCGGGCCGTTGATGTCGAAGCGCTGGGAGAGGGAGAAGCTCACACCGCGCCGGACGAGTGCGGCGCCCTCCCGGCGCTTGGCCTCGTCGAGGAAGTTCAGTGTGCCGAGTACGTCGTCCTCACCCCAGCGGCCCCAGTTGGAGCATGCCTTGGCGGTGCGGGCGATCGAACCTTCGGGGTCACGGGGGTCCAGGCTCATCACGCCTCCGCGATACAGCGGGTGCGCTGTGCGCCGAGGCCCGTGATGGCGCCGTCCATGACGTCGCCGTCGCGCAGCAGCCGGCCCCAGTGCATGCCGTTGCCCGCCGGGGAGCCGGTGAGCACCAGGTCGCCGGGGAGGAGACGGGCGGTCTGCGAGACGTAGGAGACCACACGGGCCACGCTGAAGATCATGTCCTTCGTGGACTCGTCCTGCATGGTGTCGCCGTTGAGCTTCAGCGTCAGCCGCAGGTCATCGGGGTCCGCGATCGACTCGACGGGCACGATCCAGGGCCCGAGAGGGGTGAAGCCCGGTGCGTTCTTGCTGCGCAGCCAGTCGGTGCCGATCTGCGGCATGTCGCGGCGGAAAACGGTCCCGCGGTCGGTCAGATCGTTGGCGATCGTGTAGCCGGCGACGCATTCCATCGCCTCCTCCACGGAGACCCGGTAGGCGGGACGGCCGATGACCGCCGCCAGTTCCAGCTCCCAGTCGGGCTTTTCCGCCCAAGCGGGGAGGGTGACGTCGTCGTACGGGCCGGTGATGGAGCTCGGCAGACCGATGAAGACGTAGGGAAGGTCCTCCGCCGCCCGGCGGTCCATGATCTCTGCCGCCTCCGCGCGCCGTTCCTCCTCGGAGCGGTCGTCATCCGGGGCGCGGTGGGCCACGTGCAGGTCGATCACGTGCTGCCGGTAGTTGGCGCCCGACTGGAACACCTGTCGAGGCTCGACGGGCGCGTGCACCCGGTGCTCCGAAAGGGGCCGGCGGTCGGTGCGATCCTCTTCGGCGAGGGCCCGCAGCCGCGGCAGCGTGGCGGCCCAGTTCTCCAGCAGACTCACGGCGGTCGCCTGCGCATCGCCCAAGGCGATGCGCAGGTCGAGTACCTGGCCGTTCGGGGTGACCAGGGCGGGGAAGGCGGGCCCCTCCGGGACCGAAAGCGTCGCGAGGGCGAAGGGTCCGGCAAAGGGCGCGGACGGGGATCCAGGTTTCACGGACATGTCCTCCTGATTGCGATGGGACTAATCTGGACCTGCCACCTTGATCAGGGAAATCGATTGTTCAGATGGTTGTCATCTGCTTGATGGATACCTCATGGTGGGCGCCCGAACAGCAAGGGGAAATGCCGTGAATCTGGCCCGTCTGGACCTCAACCTCGTGGTGGCTCTGCGCGCACTGCTGGAGGAGCGCAACGTCACGCGGGCCGGGCAGCGCGTCGGGCTCAGCCAGCCGGCCATGAGCGCCGCCCTGGGGCGATTGCGCCGGCACTTCGACGACGACCTGCTCGCCCGGGTCGGCGGCCACTACGAGCTCACCGCCCTCGGGCAGGTGCTCCTCGACCGCACCTCCACGGCATACGACGTGCTGGAGCGGCTCTTCTCCAGCCAGGCGAGCTTCGACCCCGCCGAGGAGAGCCGGGAGTTCAGTCTGGTGGCGTCCGACTACGCCGTCGCCGTCTTCGGAGCCGAGTTCGCCCGCGTCGTACACGAGGAAGCCCCGGGCATCCGGCTGCGCTTCACGCAGACGCCCATCACCGTCGTCGACGACACGGCCAGCCTGCTCAGTGCCACGGACGGCGTACTGATGCCGCACGGGGTCATCAGTGATTTCCCGGCCACCGATCTCTACGACGACCGCTGGGTCTTCATCGTCTCGGACGATCATCCGAGCGTCGAAGAGCACCTCACCCGCCAGGACCTGGCCCGTCTGCCGTGGGTCGCCTACCGGCGGACGTACGACGCTCCCGCGGTGCGGCAACTGGGCATGCTCGGCATCGAGCCGCGGGTCGAGGTCTCCGTCGACAGCTTTCAGCTCCTCCCGCTCCTGGTGGCCGGCACCCGCAGGATCGCCCTGGTCCAAGCCCGTCTGGCCGAGCTCCTCGCGCCGTTCACGGCCGTGCGCGTCATGGAGCCGCCCTACGAGGCGGTGCCGCTGCGCCAGGCGCTCTGGTGGCATCCCGTGCACACCCACGACGCCGCCCACATCTGGCTGCGCGAGACGGCCGCGCGCGTCGGACGGCGGATGGGGGACGCGCCCGGGGCGTGAGGCGCGGGGTGCCGCACCGGCCGACCTGCCGAGGCCGGTCCAGGACCAGCCATCCATGCAACAGATGATCAGTATCAGGAACATGAATCACGCAGAGGGTGGGCAAACCATCTCGGACCGCCCATAGTCGTGTACATCGAGCGCACGCGCCGATGACACTCCCGCCGCCCGGGCGCCAGGGCCGACCTCGCCCTCCCGCTTCCTCGGCCCTGCGTTCCGGACTTCCGCCATGCCTCCACACACTGCTCGGCGCGTCCCGCTGCCTTCCCCGCCGGCGGGACAACGGGGAGGTGCCGGCCGTGTCCTAACGGGCTCGCGGCGTTGTCGTGCTGGCGCGCACCACCAGGCGCGGCGTCATGGTGGTCTGCATGGCCCGGTCCCGCCGGCCCTCCACGCGGTCGATGAGCATCCGTGCCGCGGTGGCCCCCATGGTGTGTCCCGCCTGGTCGACGCTGGTGAGCTGTACGGGAGCCAGGGCGGCGAGGGCGGTGTTGTTGTAGCCGACCAGCGACAGGTCCTGCGGGATGCGCAGGCCGAGCTCGTGCGCGGCCCGGTAGATGCCGAGCGCCGCGACGTCGGCGCCCGCCATGATGGCGGTCGGCGGGCGCTGCGCCGTCAACAGGGCCATGCCCGCCTCGAAGCCGCCCTCGTCGGAGTAGGCGGCATGCTGAACACGGGCGTGTGTCCCCAGGCCGTGGTGATCCATGGCAGCCAGGTATCCGCTGGTCAGTACGGCTTCCGGGGTCCGCCGCCAGGCGCCGGCCTTGGTTCCGGACGCGGAGACCAGCGCGATGTCCCGGTGGCCCAGCTCGGTGAGGTGGTCCACGACCAGGCCCGCTCCGATGCCGTCGGCGTCCACGACCGAGTCGTGCGCGTCCGCCGTGTCGTGGTGGCCGATGACGACGGTCGGTGTCGTCGCGGCCGTGGCCAGGACCTCCGGTCGCGGGCAGCCCGGGGCGATGAGGACGAGGCCGTCCATCTGGCGGTCCACCATGGCGCGAACGGTCCGCGTCTGGGCCTCGGCGCCGAACCCCGCCGCGCCGATCATCACGGTGTACGCGCCGTCCTGCAGCTCGTCGTGGATTCCGTCGAGGATGTCGGCGAAGAACGCGTTGCGGATGTTGTCCAGCAGGACGCCGACGGTGTAGGTGCGGCCCCTCATGCCGCGCGCCGCGGTGTGGGGCCGGTAGTCCAGCTCGGCCATGGCCGCGTGGACCTTCTCCCGCATCGCCGGACTCGACCCGTACGCGTTGCGCAGCACCTTCGAGACCGCGGCAGTGGACACGCCTGCGTGCCGTGCGACATCGGTGATCGTCACCCGCTTCTTGGGCTTCGGTGTCGCGTCCATGGGCCATCACTCCGATCTCACCTCGCAATGCAACGGTCTACATCGCTAACGGCACAGTACGTCAACGCCAAGCGCTTATTTCGCAGGAGTTACAGATCCGTGTCTTGACTCTTCGCGAGGAAGGGGCGCAATCTTTGAGCCACCCGAGTGGAGAACGTTCTACACACTTTCTCGCCGAGGGTCCGCCCGTCGCCACTGCCGACGGCCCTTCTCCTCACCACCCACCTCTCCGTACCGATGACAGGGAGACCTCTGTGTCCAACAACCCGCGCCGTGCACGCCGAGCGCGCCGGACCGCCTTCACGGCCGGCGCCGCCTCGGTCGCCCTGCTCGTCACCGCCTGCGGAGGCTCCGGCGGCAGCACCGCGGCCGCGCCCAAGGAGTTCAGCTACCTGAGCGCCACGGAGAACACCACCGTCAAGAACGTGCTGACCACCCTCTCCAAGGAGGCGTGCGCCGCGGAGAACAAGGCGCGTCCGCTCAAGGTGGAGAACGTGCCGCAGGCCAGCCTCGACCAGAAGCTGCAGCTGCTCGCCGGACAGGACGCGCTCCCGGTCCAGTTCGCCGCGGGCAACTCTCCCGCCCTCACCGGCCAGCTGGACAAGTCCGGCAAGATCGCGGACCTGGAGGGAGAACTGTCGCTCCTCGGCGTGTACGACCAGCTCCAGCCGGCGGCCGTCTCCACGATCAAGGCGCTGTACGACGGCAAGGTCAGCGTGCTGCCGTACGAGTACAACATCGAGGGGATCTTCTACAACAAGAAGCTCTTCCAGGACCGCGGCGTCGCCGTGCCCACCACCTGGGACGAGCTCACCGCGAGCGCGGAGAAGCTGAAGGCCGGGGGCGTGCAGCCGTTCTCCGCCGCGGGCAAGGAGGGGTGGCCGCTGACCCGTGTGCTGAGCGGCTACCTCTACCGCAGCCTGGGCCCGGACGCGCTCCAGGACATCCGGAGCGGAAAGGCCAAGCTCACCGACCCCGCGTACGTCAAGGCCGCGCAAGAGGTCGCCGAGCTCGGCAAGAAGGGGTACTTCGGCGAGGGCGTCGCCTCCATCAGCTACGACGTCGCCATGAACCAGTTCCTCTCCGGCAAGGCCGCCATGTTCTACATGGGCAGCTGGGCGCTGGCCAACATCGCCGACCCGAAGGTCAACACGGTCGGCGTCGAGAACATCGGCTTCATGCCGTTCCCCACGGTCGCCGGCGGCAAGGGCTCAGCCGACCAGTACCCGTCCAACGTGGGTCTGGGCATCACCCTGGGCGCGAAGTCCTTCGACGACAAGACGGGGGACTGGGTGGCCTGCATCGCCAAGAACTACGGCAGCACGGCGCTCAAGGACGCGGGAACGATCTCGGGCTTCAAGACGAACACGCCCGTCCAGGACGCCAACCCGGTCACCGCGCAGATCCGCAAGACCATCGGTGAATCGAAGCAGAACGTCCTCTGGTTCGAGGCGCTGTTCGGGACCAAGGCCACCACCGTGAGCACCTCCAACGCGGCGTCGCTGGTCAACGGAAGCATGAGCCCCCAGCAGTTCATGCAGACCGTCCAGGACGCCCTGAAGAGCCAGTAGGCCTCTAGGCCGGCAAGCCGGGCGGCGGGCGGCCCCGACCGGCTCGGGAGCTCCGCGGCGCCATCGCCCGGGCTTCCGAGCCCCGTCGCCCGCGCCCCACCACCTCGACGAACTGGACACCACCTATGCACCGTGTACTCGGTGACCGCAGGGCCATCCTGATCCTCTTGGGCCCCGCCCTGCTCGTCTACTCCCTCATCATGCTGGTCCCGATGCTGTGGTCACTGGGGTACTCCTTCACCAAGGGCAACTCCATCGACGGCTTCACCGGCAACGGACTGGCCAACTTCGAGCGCCTGCTGACCGACCCCGCCGTCCACGAGGCCTTGTGGTTCACCCTCAAGTTCGCCTTCGTCGTCACGATCGGTCAGGTGCTCGCCGGCTACCTGCTGGCCCTGCTGTACGTCTTCTACCTCAAGCGGGCGTCGGCGCTCGTGCGCACCCTGGTCTTCTTCCCCGTGGTGCTGCCCACCGTCGCCGTGGGACTGCTCTTCCAGAACCTGTTCCAGGTCGCCCCGCAGCCCGGACCGGTCAACTCCCTCCTGGGCGCCCTCGGCCTGGAACCGGTCGACTGGTTCGCGAGCGGCGGCACCGCCTTCTGGGTGCTGATCGTGATGGAGATCTGGCGTTCCATGGGCTTCTACGCCGTGCTGCTGTTCGCGGGCCTCGTGGACATACCCGACGAGGTGCTGGAGTCCGCACGCCTGGACGGGGCTTCGGGCCTGCGACTCGTACGCCACATCGTGCTGCCGCTGTCCTTCCCGGTCCTGATGTCGTCGCTGATCTTCAGCATCAACGGCACCCTGAAGATCTTCGACGCCGTCGTCGCCCTCACCAACGGCGGCCCGGGCAGCTCCACGACCCCACTGACCCTGTACATGTTCCAGACGTCCTTCACTTACGGCGAATACGGCTACGGCAGCACCATCGCGCTCCTGCTGACCGTGGTGAGCCTGCTGGTGTCGCTGGTCGTCTTCCGCCTCACGCGGCGCGACCTCACGAAGGGCTGACCCATGGCCGTTGACACACCCCAGAAGTCCACTCCGCGCGGGCACCGCCGCAGCCTCCCGGTCACAGGCCGCCCGCCGCGCCGCCGCGGGAGAGCCCGACCGTGGGTGATGCGCATCGTCGTCGCCCTGCTCCTGGTCGTCGAGACGTATCCCCTCGTGTGGATGTTCCTCACCTCGGTCAAGTCCAACGCCGACTACCTGAACAACCCGAGCTGGAGCCTGCCGACCACGTGGGAGTGGGGGAACTACACAGAGGCGTGGACCACCGGCAACATTGGCCTCTACGTCCAGAACAGCCTGATGGCGGTCATCCCCTCGCTGGCACTCATCCTGCTCCTGGGGACCGCTGCCGGCTTCGCCCTTCAGATCATGGTCTGGAAGGGGCGGAGCCTCACCCTGGTGGTCTTCCTGGTGGGCATGATGGTGCCCCCGCAGATGATCCTTCTGCCCCTGTTCACCATCTACTTCCAGACCGGTCTCTCGGGCACCCTGTGGCCGCTGATCCTCACCTACACGGGCACCGGACTGCCGCTCACGGTGTTCATGATGGCCACCTATTACAAGACCGTGCCCAAGGAGCTGTTCGAGGCCGCCACCATCGACGGAGCCGGCATCCTGCGCGCCTTCTGGACCATCAGCCTGCCCGTGGTCCGCAACGCGGTCCTCACCGTCGCCCTCGTCCAGTTCTTCTTCATCTGGAACGACCTGCTGATCGCGCTCACCTTCACCAACAGCCAGGACCTGCGGACCGTCCAGGTCGGCCTGCTCAACTTCACCGCCGACTTCGGCGCGACCCAGTACGGTCCGCTCTTCGCGGCGATCTGCATCAACGTCTTCGGCACCCTGGCGATCTACCTCTTCCTCAACCAGAAGGTGATGAAGGGCCTGACCGGTGGAGCGGTGAAGGGATGACGGCAGAAACCACCGCCCACCTCGCGCGCCCGCCCGCGGGAAGGCCTCCCGCGTCGTCGGCTCAGCCCGGCCCGGTGTCGTTCGAGCACCTGCCGGACGGCCTCGGCATCGGCGCCGCCGCACCCCGCCTGACGTGGGAGCTGCCGGCGGGCACCGGACGGCAGGACGCGTACGAACTCGAACTCGACCGCGGCGGCCAGCGCCACCGCACCGCCCGTATCGACGGCGCCGAGACGGTCCTCGTGCCGTGGCCCGGCGATGACCTTGTTTCACGCGAGCGCGTGGCCGTCCGCGTCCGGGTCTGGACCGGCGACGCGGCCCGGCCGTCACCGTGGAGCGAACCCGCAGTCGTCGAGGCGGGCCTCCTCGATCCCGCCGACTGGCGGGCCGTCCCCGTCGGTGCCGCCTGGCCGGAGGACCACGAGGCCGAGCGGCGCCCGGCCCGCGTCCGCAAGGACTTCCGCGTCGAGCGGGCGGTCAGCCGGGCCCGCCTCTACGTCACCGCGCACGGACTGTACGAGGCCGAGATCAACGGCCGCCGCGTCGGCGACGACGCACTCGCCCCGGGCTGGACCGTCTACCCGAAACGGCTGCGCTACCGCACCTACGACGTCACCGACCACCTCGCCGAGGGCAGCAACACCATCGGCGCCTGGCTCGGCGACGGCTGGTACCGGGGCCGGTACGGCTTCGACGGCGGCACCCGCAACATCTACGGCACCGACCAGTCCCTCATCGCCCAGCTGGAAATCACCCACGACGACGGCACCACCACCGTCATCGCCACGGACGCCTCTTGGAGCGCCGCTCCAGGACCGATCCTGACCAGCGGCCTCTACGAGGGGGAGGCGTTCGACGCGCGCCTCGACGACCCTGCCTGGTCCACGCCGTCCGCGGCCGACACCGGCTCCTGGGAGCCGGTACGCGTCGGACTGCGAGACCCTCGCACCCTGGTCGCACCCGAGGGTCCCCCGGTACGCCGGACCCAGGAGATCGCCCCCGTCACCATCACCCGGACCGGCGAGGGCCGTTACCTTCTCGATTTCGGTCAGAACCTCGTCGGCCGCCTCCGGATCACCGTCGACGGTCCGGCCGACACGACCGTCACCCTGCGCCACGCCGAAGTGCTTCAGGACGGGGAGCTGGCCACGCGCCCCCTGCGCGAGGCCGTCTCCGTCGACACCCTCGTCCTGTCCGGCGACGGGCCCTACACCTGGGAGCCCCGCTTCACCCTGCACGGATTCCGCTACGCGGAAGTCGCCGGCTGGCCCGGCGCATTGAATGCCGATGACGTGACCGCCCGGGTCTACCACACCGACATGCGGCGCACCGGCTGGTTCGAGTGCAGCGACCCGCTGGTCAACCGGCTGCACGAGAACGTCGTATGGAGCATGCGCGGCAACTTCGTCGACATCCCCACCGACTGCCCCCAGCGCGACGAACGCCTCGGCTGGACCGGCGACATCCAGGTCTTCGCCCCCACCGCCAGCTTCCTGTACGACTGCTCCGGCATGCTCGACTCCTGGCTCACCGACGTCCGCCTGGAACAACTGCCCGACGGCACGGTCCCCTGGTACGTACCCGTCATCCCCGGCGCACCCATGTGGACGCCCATCCAGCCAGGCGCCGCCTGGGGCGACGTCGCCACCCTCACCCCCTGGGTGCTCTACCAGCGCTTCGCAGACCTTCAACTCCTGCGCCGCCACTACCCCATGGGCAAGGCATGGGTCGACCTGCAGGAGCGCCTGGCCGGCCCGAGCCGCCTGTGGGACACCGGCTTCCAGCTCGGCGACTGGCTCGATCCCGCGGCGCCACCGGAAGACCCCGCCGCCGGGCTCACCGACCGGTACCTGGTCGCCACCGCGTACTTCGCCCATTCCGCCCGCCACTTGGCCCGGTCCGCGGCGGAACTCGGCAACGCAACCGACGCCGAGAGGTACACGAAGCTCGCCGACGACGTCGTATCCGCCTTCCGCCGCGCGTACGTACAGTCCTCCGGCCGCATGACCAGCGATACTCCCACCGCCTACGCCCTCGGGCTCGTCTTCGACCTGCTCGCGCCCGAACAGCGCCCGGCCGCCGGTGACCGGCTGGCCCGACTCGTCGCCGACGGCGGTGCCCGCATCGCCACCGGTTTCGTGGGAACGCCGCTGATCTGCGACGCCCTCACCGACACCGGCCACCTCGACGTCGCCTACCGGCTGCTGCGACAGACCGAGTGTCCTTCGTGGCTCTACCCCGTGACCCAGGGCGCCACGACGATATGGGAGCGCTGGGACAGCCTGCGGCCCGACGGCAGCCTCAATCCGGGCGGCATGACCTCCTTCAACCACTACGCCCTGGGAGCCGTCGCCGACTGGCTGCACCGCGTGGTCGGCGGCATCGTCCCCGTCGCACCCGGCTCCCGCGCACTCGTCTTCCGCCCGCGTCCCGGGGGCGACATCACCTGGGCCCGCACCCGCCATCAGACCCCCTACGGCACCGCGGCACTGTTCTGGGAACAGACCGACGACACGATGTCCGTGCAGGTGACCGTGCCCGCGGGCTGCACCGGAACCGTGGAACTTCCCGGCCGCCCGCCGCATGCTCTGGGCCCCGGCGAGCACACGCTCAGTACTGCGGTCGCCGGTCCGAAGGCGGCATGAGGGCGTCGCGTTCCTGATCGCCCCCGCCCCGGGGCCAGAGGCCCCACCCAGGCCGGGGCCGGCCGTGTCCTGACACACGGCCGGCCCCTCTTCACCGTCCATGACGGCCCGCACATCCGGTTCGGAGACCCGCTATGAACAGCCGCACGCCCGACGCCGCGTCAGCGGTCACGCCAGACACCGCCCACACGGCCGAGCCCGTTCCCGAGGTCTCCACCACCTCGCGTCCTTCCGCCGAGGACCGCGCGGATGCCCTGCTCGCGCGCATGACCACCGACCAGAAGGAGTCGCTCGTACGCGCCGACTTCACCTCCCTGAAGGAGCTGGGCATCCCGGCCCTGACCATGGTCGACGCATCCGCGGGCCTGCGGGGCGAGCAGAACGTGACCGCCTTCCCCGTGCCGGTCGCCCAAGCCGCCACCTTCGACGAAGAACTGGCAGGCCGGCTCGGGGAGGCCATCGGTGAGGAGGGCCACGCCAAGGGCTACAACAACCTGCTGGGACCCACGGTCGACCTCGCCCGGACCTGGCACTTCGGACGCCAGGCCGAGACCCTCGGGGAAGACCCGCTGCTCGCGGGGCGTTTGGGAGCCGCCCTCACGGCCGGGATGCAGAGCCGCCACGTGGCCGCGACCGTCAAGCACTTCGCCGCCTACACGCAAGAGGCCGGACGGCTCTCCACCGACACCCACGTTCCCGAGCGCGCCCTGTACGAGATCTACCAGGCTCCGTTCCGCCACGTCCTGGCGGCGGTCCCGTACACGTCGGTCATGCTGGCCTACCCGAAGGTCAACGGCACCTTCGCGACGCAGAGCCCCGCACTGCTGTCGGACCTCAAGGACGGCCTCGGGCTGCGCGGTTACACCGTGCCCGACTTCTGGGCCGGCGACGACCAGATCGCCGCGGTCCGGTCGGGCATGGACCTCGCGGGCCTCGGACCGGTCGGCGTGAAGATTCCCGCCGGCGGCCTGACGGACGGCTCGATCCCCGCGAACCGTCTACACGACGCCGCGCGCCGTATCCTCATCACCCTTTTCGCCACCGGCCTCTTCGACCACCCCGTGCCCGAACCGGCCGCCGACGTCAGCACCGCACAGCACCGAGCGCTCGCCGTCGAGGCCGCGGTCGCGAGCACCGTCCTGCTGACCAACCGCCGCGGGGCCCTGCCCCTGCCGACCACGCTGACCTCCCTCGCCGTCATCGGCCCGGCCGACACCGACGCCTTCACCGGCGTCAGCGGATCCACCTACGTCGACCCCGGCGCCTGGACCACACCCCTCCAGGCCATCCGCGCCCGCGCCGACGAGGAGGACGTTCTCGTCACGCATGCCCAGGGCACCCTCGGAGACCTGCCGCTCGCCGTCGTCCCGCAGCCCTCCCTGCGGACGGCTGACGGCGCCGCCGGGCTGGACGGCACCTACTACGCCGGCCCCGACGCCTCCGGCACCCCCGTGCTGAGAAGGACCGACGCGACGGTCGACTTCGCCGTCACGCCGGACGAGGGCCTTCCCGAGATCTGGTCCGCGACATGGACCGGCACGCTGATGCCCGCCACCGACGGCCTGCACCGCTTCTCGCTGCTCCCCGCCGGTACCGCGAAGCTGACGATCGACGGCGTCACCGTCGTCTCGGGCACCCGACACTGCCGCCGCTTCTTCCTCGGCACCTACGACTACCCCCTCCAGGGCGCCATCGAGCTGACCGCGGGCCACCCGGTCACCGTGGAGCTGGAGTACACCAACGCCACCGCGGACACCAACACCTGCGGCCTGACCCTCGGCTGGCACCCCGACTCCCTCATCCCGGCCGCCGTGGAGACCGCGCGGGCCGCCGACGCGGCCGTGGTCGTCGTCAACCGGATCGCCGGCGAGGACATGGACCACCACCAGCTCGACCTGCCCGGTGACCAGAACCAGCTGATCAGCGCCGTCGCCGCCGCGAACCCGCGCACCATCGTTGTCCTCAACACCGACGGCCCCGTGGCGATGCCGTGGCTCGACGACGTGGCGGCCGTCCTGCACACCTGGTACGGCGGCCAGGGCATGGGCACGGCACTGGCCCAAGTCCTCTTCGGCGACACCGACCCCGCCGGCCGGCTGCCCGTCACCTTCCCGGCGGCTCCCTCACAAGGGCCAGGCACCGCGCCCGCCTCCTACCCCGGTACCGACGGCGCCGTCTCCTACGACGAGGGAATCGCGGTCGGCTATCGCCACTACGACGCCGAGGGGCAGCAGCCGCTGTTCCCCTTCGGCCACGGCCTCTCGTACACGTCCTTCGCGTACGGCTCCCTGGCCGTCGCTCGCGGCGAGCACGGGACGGGCACCACCGTCTCGGTCACGCTCACGAACACCGGCTCGCGGCAGGGCACCGAGGTCGTCCAGACGTACGCCACCCTCCCCGAGGCCGCACAAGCCGAGCCGCGCCGCCTCGTGGCCTTCCGCAAGGTCACCTTGAAGGCGGGCGAGTCCACGCGCCTCACCTCCACCGTCCCGGACCAGGACCTGACCGTGTGGGATTCGGGGACCTGGTCCCTCACCCCCGGCACATACAGCTTCGCGGTGGGCAGCTCCTCGAGGAGCCTTACGGGAGAGCAGGCAGTCCAGCTGGGCTGACGAACGTCCCCGAGTACGTGGTGCCTTCGCCGTCTTCGGCCCCGGCTCCGACGGCGGCTTTGGTTCCCCGCATCCGTCGTGGGCCTTCACGGCGGCGCCACCGCACTGGTCGACGACGTTCGTCCGCATGCAGCCATCCCTCCTTCAACGCCACATCCAACCGCAAGGGCTGACCATCCGATGCCGCTCGGTAACACGAGTTCCCCTTCGAGGCATGAATCTGGCTCATCCCGCAGGCATATGCTATGTCACAACTCTGCACTAGAGCAGGGCTTGTGATGATCAATCAGTTTAAATGCCGAATAGGTAGGAGAGGGTGGGCAGCTACGGGGATCCACCTCTCCACCCTCGGAGGTACCTCTTGTTGCCTTCTCTGCGCACAGCCCTCACCTACACCTTCGCCGCATCCGTGCTGGCCGGCGGACTGATCACCGGAGCCACCCCCGTCGGCGCCGCGGCCGGTCCGGTGTTCACCGTGATGAACACCAGCGAGTCCCTGCCCGACGGTGTCTACTTCCGCAACAGCCCCCACACCTCCGACACGCCCCGCATCACCGGCCTCGGCGTCTACCAGCGCGAGCAGGTGCGGGCCAAGTGTTTCCTGATGGGCGACGCGGTTGGCTCCTACGGGAACCAGGTCTGGTACCTGACCGACAACGTCACCCGTCCCAGCGCCGCCGGCCGTCCCAACTCCGGCTGGCTCAACACTCACTACGTCGACGACGGGATGCGCGCCAACCAGGTTGCCCCCGGCGTACCCTCCTGCAACGCCGCACCTCCCACCCCGACGCCCACGCCGGGCAACTACGCCCAGAACACCGCGTACTACTCGGGGCTGGGCAGCGCGGGTGCGGGCACCGCCCGCACGCTGAACCTCGGCCGGGTCCTGACAGCGGACGGCTCCTACGACGGTCGGTGGACGAGCGGCACCGAATGCGTGCCCAACGGCAACGCCACCGCCTTCGCGGGCAAGAACATCACCCGCCTCGCCGGCTACAGCCTCGGCCGCCTCGGCCCGATCTACGCCCTGCGCCAGCTCAAGAACACCAACAACACCGCCCAGGCCAAGAAGATCGACTATGTCGTCCTGTTCGACCCCGGCAGCTGGGACAAGGACTTTGGTGGCTGCGACCTCCCCAGCAGCGGCAGCGTCCAGGCCGACCAGACCCTGCTGTGGTGGTTGAGGCAGAACCCTGACGCCCGCCTGGTCGTCATGTCCGGAAACCTGACCGCCACCGACAGCCACAGGAGCATCCAGAAAAACTACTTCCGCCCGCTCAAGGACGCTGGGGACCAGTTCCGTAAGCGTGTCCTGGTCTGCAACTACAGCCTGGGCCACGACATGATGTGGTCCTCGTTCGCGACCATGATGACCAAGGGCCGCCTGTCCACCACACAGGGCATGACGTCCTGCCCCACCGCCCCTGGCGGCAGCCAGGTATGGGGCTGGAACCCCTGATCTGAGACAGCCCCGAACCCAACAGGCACTCCGGGGCCCCGGCACGGACGTGCCGGGGCCGCCGGACGCGCCACATCGCCAGCTCGCCACCCGTCCCACCGGCCTGCGCGCAGCAGCGCGACGGCGAAGTACTGCAGCCCAGTACCTGTAACTGCCTTGACGATCGGCCATCTTCGAGCGTGCTGGTCGGCGGGGCCGGCGTGGCGGTCGGTGGCCGCGCTCGTGCTGGTGGCGGGCGGCAGCCCGCGGTCCTCATCGCCTGTCAGCGACTGACTACGAGGGCTGGTCAGACGAGCAGGGCGCGCAGGAGAGGGGTAGTGCGCCCGCACCGCCGCCTGAAGCCCCAGCTCCTCGCCGACCTGCTTGGTCAAAACCGGCCCGCCTGCACCCCGCACGACGGCCATGATTCGCTGGTATTCCGGCGGCAGCGCGTCCCCTCCGACGCCGGGCCCCACGGTGCGGGACCAGTAGGACCGCGTGGCCTGCGACTTGCGCAGCCGATGCGGCCGCCGCCGTCTCCGCGGCGATCTGCTCGGCCATCCGCTGCCAGACCCGTTCCTGACGAAGGCACTATGCGTGTCAGCTCCCGCCGAGCAGCACCACCTCCAGAACGCGAGGCCCGTGCACCCCCTCGACCCGGTCCAGCTCGATGTCGCTGGTCGCGGACGGACCCGAGATCCAGGTGAGCGGCCGGTCCGGATCGAGCCGTTCGAGGGCCTGGGGAAGGGAGGAGACGACCTGGTCCGGGACGCGGACGACGCAGATGTGATGGTCGGGCATCAGCGTGATGCGACGACGCCCCTGGTCGGGGGAGCCGTCCAGGACCAGGGTGCCGGTCTCAGCGATGGCTACGGCGCATCCGGTGACGACGCTGTCGACCTTCTCCAGTTCGTAGGCGCTGCTCGCAGCCCGATCATGGACACGGGTGACCTCGCTCGCCCGGAGCCAGTGCGCCGGCAGCCCCGGTGGAATCAGGACGCTCGTCGCACCGCGCTCGGTGAGCAGCCGGGCGAGCAGGGCCGGCAGACCGTCGGCATCGGTGCGGTGCACCACGGCCCGGTACTCGCTGAGGTTCTCGGCGAGGAGCGCGGCGCTCTCCTCCAGGGTGCGCGTCCCGTGCTCGCGCAGGTAGTCGCGGGTGACGGCATCCGCGTACGCGTCGTCGCCGGGGGGCACATCGGCCAGCGCCCGCCGGATGCGGCCCAGAACGATCTCTCTCCTGCTCACTGCGCCTCTCCCTTTCCACCGTTCGTACGCTGCCACCAGTCGCGGAAGGGTTCCGCGGGAATCGCGGGAAGGTCCCGGCTCGCCGACCAGGCCCGACCTGGGCCCGGGAGCGTACGGGGATGGAGGCGCCGGGTGCGGGCGGCGAACCGCTGACCGGTGCGCAGGACGCCCGGGCTGCCCAGCACCCAGCGGGCCGCGCGCATCGCCGCTCGCTCCGCCATGTGTCCCTTGGCGGGCCTGAGAACGACCTTTTCGCCGCGGGTTACCGTCGGTCCACCCTGTGCGACGCGCTCGCGCAAGTGAACCAGGACCTCGGGGATGTCGATGGCGACCGGGCACACGTCGTAGCAGGCGCCGCACAACGAGGAAGCGTACGGCAGGGAGGCGTCGATCTCGGATGTGGTGCCGCGCAGTTGGGGGCTGAGGATCGCACCGATGGGCCCGGGATAGACGGAGCCGTAGGCGTGGCCGCCGGCGCGCTCGTACACCGGGCAGACGTTGAGGCAGGCCGAGCAGCGGATGCAGCGCAGGGCCTGGCGGCCGACCTCGTCGGCGAGAGTGTCGGTGCGGCCGTTGTCGAGCAGCACCAGGTGGAAGGCGGTCGGCCCGTCGCCGTCGACCGTTCCGGTCCACGTGCTCGTGTACGGGTTCATGCGCTCGGCGGTCGAGGAGCGGGGCAGGGTCTGGAGGAAGACCTCCAGGTCCCGCCAGGTCGGCACGACCTTTTCGATGCCGACGACGGAGATGAGGGTCTCGGGCAGCGTCAGGCACATCCGGCCGTTGCCCTCCGACTCGACGACGACGAGGGTGCCGGACTCGGCGACCATGAAGTTCGCCCCCGAAATCGCGACCTTCGCGCGCAGGAACTTCTCCCGCAGGTGCAGTCTGGCCGCCTCCGCGAGCTCGGCCGGTTCGTCCGTGAGGCCCTCCGGTGCCGGACGGCCCCACTTCCCCATCGTGTCGTGGAAGATGTTGCGGATCTCGCCCCGGTTGCGGTGGATGGCCGGCACCAGGATGTGAGAGGGCCGGTCGTCGGCGAGCTGGACGATGAGCTCGGCGAGGTCGGTCTCGTAGGCCCGGATCCCCTCGGCCTCCAAAGCCTCGTTGAGGCCGATCTCCTGGGTGGCCATCGACTTGACCTTCACGACTTCGGTCTCGCCGGTGGCCTTCACCAAGTCGGCGACGATCCGGTTGGCCTCGGTGGCGTCGCCGGCCCAGTGGACGATGCAACCGGCGGCCGTGAGGGCTTCCTCCAACTGGACGAGGTAGCGGTCGAGGTGACGGAGCGTGTGGTCCTTGATCTGCTTCCCCGCCTCCCGCAGGGCCGCCCAGTCCTCCAGTTCGCCGACGGCGCGGGCCCGCTTGTCGCGGATGGTGTGGGTGGCGTGCCGGAGGTTGGCGCGCAGCCGCTCGTCCCCGACGGCCTCACGGGCCGCTTTCGGGAACGCCGGCATTCCTACGAAGGTCCCGCTCACAGCGCGGAACTCCCTTCCGTGCTCGCGAGGATCTCCGCGATGTGGACCGACCGCATGTCCACCTTCAGGCGGGACATGGTCCCGCCGAGATGCATCAGACACGAGTTGTCCGCCGCACAGAGCGCTTCCGCGCCCGTGGACTCGGCGTTGCGGATCTTGTCGGCACCCATCGCGGCCGAGACGTCGGCGTTCTTCACGGCGAAGGTGCCGCCGAAGCCGCAGCACTCGTCCGCACCCGGCAGCTCGACCAGCTCCAGGCCCTTGACGGCCCGCAGCAACCGGTACGGACGCTCTCCCAGGCCAAGGCTGCGCAGGCCGTGACAGGTCGGGTGGTAGGTAACGGTGTGCGGGTAGTACGCACCGACGTCCGTCACCCCCAGCACGTCCACGAGGAACTCCGTCAGCTCGTACGTCGCGGGGACCACGGGGGCAAGGGTGGCGGACAGGGTCTCCCCGCGGCCCTCGGCCCGCGCCCGTTCGCCCATGCGCGGGTACAACTCGCGCACCATCGCGGCGCACGACCCGGACGGTGTGACGATCGCGTCGTAGCCGGTGAACACGCGGGCGAAGCGCACGGTGAGCGGTTCGGCCTCGTGCCGGTAGCCGGTGTTGTAGTGCGCCTGCCCGCAACAGGTCTGGGCCATGGGGAAGTCGACGTCCACGCCCAGCCGGGTCAGGAGCTTCACCACCGCCTTGCCGGTGTCGGGGTACAACATGTCGTTCAGACACGTCAGGAACAGGGCGACGCGCATGGTGCTCCTTCGTAGCGACGATTGGACCGCGGGCGGGCGCGGGGGACACGTCGACCCGCGCCCGCCCGCGGCGGTCAGGGAGAGGCGATCCGCTCGGCGGCGGCGGCCCAGGCCTCCCGACCGCCGGCCGGTTCGTAGCGGGTCAGAGGCTGGGAACGCGTCAACAGCTCCCGCATGGCCGCGCGATCGCCGACGAGACCCTGGGCGCGTGCTTGTACGAGCACGTTCCCGAGGGCCGCCGCCTCCGCCGGACCGGCCACCACCGGCAGCCCGCACGCGTCAGCCGTCAACTGGCACAGCAGGGCGTTGCGTGCTCCTCCGCCCACGATGTGGATGACGTCGACCTCGACATCGGCGAGGCGCTGCGCGTCCTGGACGGCCGCACGGTGGGCGAGCGCCAGGGAGTCGAGGATGCACCGGGTCGTCTCGGCGGGCGTGCGCGGCACCGGCTGGCCCGACCTGCGGCAGGCCTCGGCAATGCGCTGCGGCATCCGGCCGGGGGCAAGGAAGGCGGGGTCGGCGGCATCCAGCACGGACACGAGGCCCGGAACCTCCGCGGCGGCCTTCAGCAGCGGAACGAGACCGGTGCCTTCCCATTCCCGTTCCCGCATGCACTCCTGCAGGAGCCACAGCCCCATGACGTTGCGCAGGTAGCGCACGGTCCCGTCGATGCCCAGTTCGTTGGTGAAGTTCGCACGGCGTCCGGCCTCGGTCAGGACGGGAGAGTCGAGCTCCAGACCGACCAACGACCAGGTGCCGGTGCAGATGTACGCGAAGCGCTCGTCACGCGCCGCGGGGACGGCGACGACGGCCGAGGCGGTGTCGTGCGAAGCGACCGTGGTGACCGGCAGAGGACCGGTCAGCCCCGCGGCTTCGAGGACCTCGGGCAGCAGGAGGCCCGCGGGATCGCCGGGGCGCCGCAGGGGCGGGAACAGGCTGAGGTCGATGTCCGTGGCATCGGCGACGGCGTACGACCAGCTGCCCGTGCGCGGGTCGAGCAGCTGGGTGGTGGAGGCATTGGTGAGCTCGGTCCCCTCCTGGCCCGTCAGCCAGTAGGAGATCAGGTCCGGGATCAGCAGGAGTCGCCGGGCGGCGGCCAACTGCGCCGTGCCGCGGGCGGCCGTCAGTTGGTACAGCGTGTTGAAGGGCGCGTGCTGAATGCCCGTCTGTGCGTACAGCCGCTCGGCCGACGCAGCGGCCCACACCCTCTCGGGGGCTCGCTCGGTGCGGGCGTCCCGGTAGTGCACGGGATTGCCGAGCAGGGCGCCGTCGTCGTCGATCAGCCCGTAGTCCACGGCCCAGCTATCGATCCCGACCGAGGCGAGGCGTCCGCCGGTGGTGGCTCCGGCCGCGCGCAGTCCGTCGAGGACGCCCGCGTACAGGCTGAGGATGTCCCAGTGCAGCGTGGCACCGGCACGCACGGGCCGGTTGGGGAAGCGGTGGGCCTCGGCCAGTTCCAGGGTGCCGGGGCCGACGCGGCCGACCATGACGCGTCCGCTGGACGCGCCGAGGTCGACCGCGGCGAACGGCTGCGGCTCGGTGCTCATCGCAGGAACGCGGCGGCGACGCCGGCGTCGACGGGGATGTGCAGGCCGGTGGTGTGGCTGAGGTCGCCACTGGTGAGCACGAGCACCGCGTTCGCGACGTGCTCGGGCAGCACCTCGCGCTTGAGGAGGGTGCGCTGGGCGTAGAACTCGCCGAGCTTCTCCTCCTCGATGCCGTACGTGGCGGCCCGCTGGGCACCCCAGCCGCCGGCGAAGATCCCCGAGCCCCGGACGACACCGTCGGGGTTGACCCCGTTCACGCGGATGCCGTGTTCTCCGAGCTCGGCGGCGAGCAGGCGGACCTGGTGTGCCTGGTCGGCCTTGGTGGCGGAATAGGCGATGTTGTTCGGGCCGGCGAAGACGGCGTTCTTGGACGCGATGTAGACGATGTCGCCGCCCAGGCCCTGGTCCCGCATGATCCGCGCGGCCTCGCGGGAGACGAGGAAGGAGCCGCGGGCCATGATGTCGTGCTGGAGGTCCCAGTCCTTGGCGGTGGTCTCCAGGAGCGGCTTGGAGATGGAGATGCCCGCGTTGTTGACGACGAGGTCGACGCCGCCGAAGGCCAGCACGGCTTCCCGGAACGCGCCGGTGATCTGCTCCTCCGAGGTGACGTCGACGCGGACCGCCACGGCCCGGTCGGGGCCGCCGAGCTCTTCGGCGACGGCCGCGGCGTTGTCCTCGTTCAGGTCGGCGACCACCACGCAGGCCCCCTCCGCCGCCAGCCGGTGGGCGATCGCCCTGCCGATGCCGCTGCCCGCGCCCGTGACGAGCGCGACGCGAGTGGCCAGCGGCTTGGGCGCGGGCATCCGCCGCAGCTTGGCCTCCTCCAGCTCCCAGTACTCGATCCGGAACTTCTCGGCCTCGTCGATCGGCAGGTAGCTGGACACGGCCTCCGCGCCGCGCATCACGTTGATCGCGTTGACGTAGAACTCGCCCGCCACGCGCGCGGTCTGCTTGTCCTTGCCGAACGAGAACATGCCGACGCCTGGCACCAGCACGATCGCGGGATCCGCGCCGCGCAGGGCGGGGGAGTCGGTGGTGGCGTGGCGCCGGTAGTAGGCGGTGTACTCCTCGCGGTAGGCGAGGTGCAGTTCCCGCAGGCGGGCGACGGCCTCGCCGAGGGGTGCGGTGGGCGGCAGGTCGAGGACCATGGGCCGCACCTTGGTGCGCAGGAAGTGGTCGGGGCAGGAGGTGCCCAGCGCGGCCAGCCTCGGGTGCTCGGTACGGGAGACGAAGTCGAGTACGGCCTCGCCGTCGTCGAAGTGCCCGACCTGCGCCCGGTCCTGGGACGCGATGGCCCGGACGTGCGGAGCCAGGGCGGCGGCCCGGGCCCGGCGGTCCTCCTCCGGCAGCGGCTCGTATCCGCTCACGACCGGCCCGAACGGCTCCGGCCGGCCACGCTCGCCGAGGAACTGCTCGGCGGTACGGATGATGTGCAGCGAGTTGCGCCGGCACTCCTCACTGGAGTCGCCCCAGGCGGATATGCCGTGGCCGCCGAGAACGCAGCCGATGGCCTGCGGGTTCGCCTCCTTGACGGCGGCGATGTCCAGGCCGAGCTGGAAACCGGGCCGCCGCCAGGGCACCCACACCACCGTGTCGCCGAAGCACTCGGCGGTCAGCTTCTCGCCGTCCGCCGCGCAGGCCAGGGCGATGCCCGAATCCGGGTGGAGGTGGTCGACGTGCGCGGCGTCCACCAGGCCGTGCATGGCCGTGTCGATGGACGGCGCGGCCCCGCCCTTGCCGTGGAGGCAGTAGTCGAAGGCGGCCACCATCTCGTCCTCGCGCCCCACACGGGGGTAGACGTCCACGAGGGCGCGCAGCCGGTCGAGGCGCAGGATGGCGAGACCGTCCTCCGTGAGGGTGCCGAGGTCGCCCCCCGAGCCCTTGACCCACATCAGCTCGATGTCGCCGCCGGTGACGGGGTCGGTGGAGGTGCCCTTCGCGGAGGTGTTGCCGCCGGCGTAGTTGGTGTTGCGCGCGTCCGCGCCGAGCTGGTGGGAGCGCTCCAGCAGAGCGGCGGCTTCGGGGTGCAGAGTCATGTCGCTACGTGTCCTCAGGTCCGTGATGGGGGTGGAGTGGGGATATGGGCGGTGGCGGGGCTCAAGCACCCCAGCCCGCCTGCGCGCCGCCGACTCGCTCGGCGGCGGTCTTCTGCGCCCAGCCGGAGCGGTGGTAAGCGCCGACGGGGTCGGCGTCCAGGCCCAGCTCTTCCCGGACCTCGGCGAGCAGGGGCCGCACATCGGTGTTGAAGGCGTCCATGAGGACCGCGTTCGCGGCCAGGACATCACCGGAGCGCTGGACCGCGGCCAGCGCGTCCCGGTCGACGAGCAGGGCCTTCGCGGTCGCCTCCTGCACGTTCATCACCGAGCGGATGATCGCGGGGATCTTCGCCTCGATGTTGTGGCACTGGTCGAGCATGAACGCCACGTCCGGCGTGAAGCCGCCGCCGCGGATCACCTCGTACATGATCCGGAAGAGCTGGAAGGGGTCCGCGGCGCCCGCCATCAGGTCGTCGTCGGCGTAGAACCGCGAGTTGAAGTCGAACGCGCCGAGCTTCCCCTCGCGCAGCAGCGTCGCGACGATGAACTCGATGTTGGTACCAGGCGCGTGGTGCCCGGTGTCCACGACGACCTGCGCCCGCTCGCCCAGCTTCAGGCAGTGCGCGTAGGCCGTGCCCCAGTCCGGTACGTCCGTGGCGTAGAAGGCGGGCTCGAAGAACTTGTACTCCAGAAGCATCCGCTGGTCCTCGCCCAGCCGGCCGTAGACCTCGGCAAGGGCCTCGGCCAGACGGTCCTGGCGTGCGCGGATGTCGTCCTGGCCGGGGTAGTTGGTGCCGTCCGCGAACCACAGCTTCAAGTCCCTGGACCCGGTGGCGTCCAGGATGTCCACGCACTCCAGGAGGTGACCGACCGCCTTCTTCCGGACCTTCGGATCGGGGTGGCAGACGCTGCCCAGCCTGTAGTCGTCGTCCTGGAAGACGTTCGCGTTGATCGCGCCCAGACGCAGTCCGCGCTGGGCCGCGTCCGCGGCGAGAGCCCCGTAGTCGTCCACGCGATCCCAGGGGATGTGCAGGGCGACGCTCGGCGCGGCCCCGGTGAGCTCGTGGACCTTGGCGGCGTCGTCGAGCTTCTCCTGCGGCGTGCGGGGCACCCCGGGCTGGGGGAAGACCTTGAAGCGGGTACCGGAATTGCCGTACGCCCACGACGGCGTCTCGATGGCCTGGGTCTTCAGGGCAGCCTTCACGGCGGCTCGGTCGGTCACTGGGCGCTCCTGCGGCATGAAGATGAAATGAAACGATTCAATTTCTTGCTCGGAAGCTAAGAGCTTGGCCAGCTGCCTGTCAAGCCTGTCCTTCTCGCACAGTGGCGGCCGAGGTGCCGCCGATGTGGGCGGTGAACTTAAAACGATTCATCCAGTAGCCTGGATGTTCGTTGTCAGCCCGTACTGCCTGGAGGTCTGGGCCCATGGCCCCATCGGTGGGGATCAAAGACGTCGCCCGTGCTGCCGGCGTGTCCGTGGGAACCGTCTCGAACGTGATCAACCGCCCCGACTCGGTCTCCGAGACCACCAGGCTCCGGGTGCAATCCGCGATCGACCGGCTCGGCTACGTACGCAGCGAGTCGGCACGCCAGCTACGTGCCGGCCACAGCCGCATCCTGGGGCTGCTCGTCCTGGACATGGCCAACCCCTTCTTCGTCGACATCGCGAAGGGTGCTGAACGGGCCGCGCGCCGGGCGGGGCTGGGCGTCATGGTGTGCAACAGCGGGCAGAGCGCCGCCGAGGAGGCCGAGTACCTCGCGCTCTTCGCGGAGCAGCGGGTGCGGGGCGTGCTCCTCACACCCGCCGACGCCAGCGGCCGCAACCTCGAGGCGTTCCGGCGGCACGGCATTGCCTTCATCGTCGTCGACCGGGTCGCCGAGGGCTCCGACCAGTGTTCGGTCTCGGTCGACGACGTGGTCGGCGGGGCCCTGGCCGTGCGTCACCTCATCGATGCCGGGCATCGTTCCATCGGCTACGTGTCCGGGCCCGAGGAGCTCAGCCAGGTCAGGGACCGGCGCACCGGGGCATGGAACGCGCTGACCGAAGCGGGCCTGGCGCGGTCGGCGCTGTTCGAGCTGCCGGCCGGAACCCTCGACGTGGCCGCGGGCCGGGACGCGGGAGCGCGCTTCCTGGGCCTGTCCGACCGGCCGACCGCGGTCTTCTGCGCCAACGACCTGCTGGCCCTCGGATTCCTCCAGACCATGTACGCCGCCGGCGTGCGGGTCCCCGACGACGTGGCCATCGTCGGCTACGACGACATCGAATTCGCCGCGGCGGCAGCGGTCCCGCTGACGTCCGTGCGGCAGCCGGCCGTCACGATGGGCACGCTGGCGGCCGAGATGCTCCTCGAGGAGACGGGGGAGGCCGGGGCCGCACACGAGCACCGGCACATCGTGCTGCAGCCGGAACTGGTGGTGCGCAGCTCCTCTCTGCCCTCACGGTGAAACGGAACCGGGAGGGCAGAGAGGGGGGCCAGTCGACGGTGAGGGTTCGCTGCCCGGTGGCATCGCGAGACCTGCCCGGCATCGGCCCGTTCTCCGCCGAGCCGGACGCGAAGGCCCCGCGTGTGCGGGTTCTGGTCCGTGACTGGTCCAGGAGAGCTGACCGACTGCCCTATTGGTTACTCACAGCCCTTCGGTGAGGACTACCCATGCGTGACGGATTGCCCGTCAGTAAGAGGCGACGTTCCCCCGGCATTCCTGGTCAGGACGCCGAGGCTCTCTCGTATCGCTTGTGCTGCGAGGCTCCCGTTGCCGTGCATGCGCCGGCGGAGGTGCGTACGCCCGGACCGGTCCGCGGACCGGGCGCTTGCGATCAGGTCGCCGGGCCGACGCTGCGCGTGGCCCGATAGCTTCGTGCGCGCTGCGCGCCCCGCCCGCTCCGCCCTGCCCTGCCCTACGGTCGGCGGACCCGCCCGGAGGGTTCGTGTCGGCGGCCTCGCGTCGGGTACTCGTGCTCGCCCCATCAAGGGGGATGGCGGGACGCCGGGTGCAGAGGTCGCTGCCGACGGCGGTCCTGTGGCCGAGGGGGACCCCGGTCGTGCGTGCGAGGGCGAGGAGGGGAGGCCAGCCCGCGAGCGCAGCCCCCGCAGGATTCACCGGGATGCCATGACCTTCTACTCGTCTGGCGCCGACAACCGCCCCACCGCCGGGCGCGGTGGCGGGGCCGGTCAGGTCCGCACGCGGCTGTTGGGTCCATTGGAATGGACCCAACGACCCGGACGCTCGTATGAGCGGGGCCTCGTGACGGCGCCCGTCGCGCGGTTCCCGGCGCGATCGGGTAATCAGGAACGGTGAACACGGACGCGACCGACCCCTTCGTGCATGTCCGGGGCGCCAGTGAGAACAACCTGCGGAACATCGACGTCGACGTTCCGCGGGACGCGATGGTCGCCTTCACCGGCGTCTCCGGCTCGGGCAAGTCCTCGCTCGCGTTCGGCACGCTCTACGCGGAGGCCCAGCGGCGCTATTTCGAGTCCGTGGCACCGTACGCCCGAAGACTGCTGCAACAGGTCGGTGCACCGCACGTGGAGGAAATCACCGGGCTGCCACCTGCCGTGGCCCTGCAGCAGCGGCGCGGGTCGCCCAGCTCGCGCTCGACGGTCGGGACCCTCACCACGCTGTCCAATCTGTTGCGCATGCTGTACTCCCGCGCCGGCACCTATCCGCCCCGGGCCGCACGGCTGGAAGCCGAGTCGTTCTCACCCAACACCACGGCCGGCGCCTGCCCCGAATGCCACGGACTGGGCGTCGTGCACGACGTCGCCGAGGACCTGCTCGTCCCGGACCCCTCGCTGAGCATCCGCGAGGGGGCGATCGCCGCCTGGCCGGGCGCTTGGCAGGGAGCCAACCTGCGCAGTGTCGTGAGCGGCCTGGGGATCGACATCGACCGACCGTGGCGCAGGCTCAAGAAGAAGGACCGGAACTGGCTGCTGTACACGGACGAGCAGCCTTCCGTGTACGTCGAGCCGGAGGAGGACCGCGTCGATTACGGCTATCAGGGCAAGTTCTGGAGCGCCCGCAAACACGTCATGCACGTCCTTGCCGACTCCAAGAGCGAGAAGATGCGGGAACGGGCGCTCCGGTTCGTCAGGAGTGTGCCCTGCCCCGAGTGCCACGGCAGCGGACTGCGGCCCGAGGCGCTCGCCGTGACCTTCGCCGGGCGGTCCATCGCCGAGATCAACGCGATGCCCCTGACCGAGGTCGTGGGGCTGCTGCGGCCCGTCGCGGGGCGGTCCGAGGCCGACGCCACCACGTCGACCGCCCGATCCGGGGAGACGACCGAGGTCGCGGTTCGGATCTGCGGCGATCTGGTCGCGCGGGTCGACGTGCTGCTCGACCTGGGCCTCGGATATCTCAGCCTCGGGCGCCGCTCGACGACCCTGTCGCCCGGCGAGGCGCAGCGCCTGCGGATCGCCACCCAGCTGCGCTCGGGGCTGTTCGGCGTCGTCTACGTCCTCGACGAACCCTCCGCGGGCCTGCACCCGGCGGATGCGGAACCGTTGCTGGACGTGCTGGAGCGCCTCAAGGCGGCGGGCAACTCGCTGTTCGTCGTGGAGCACGACATGGACGTCGTACGGCGGGCGGACTGGGTGGTCGACATCGGCCCCGGCGCGGGCGAGGGCGGCGGTCGCGTGCTGTACAGCGGTCCGGTCGCCGGTCTGGAGCGGGTGGCGGAGTCGGCCACGAGCCAGTACCTGTTCGGGCGCGCCGAACCGCTCGATCACCGCCCGCGCACACCCCAGGGCTGGCTGCACCTGAAAGGCGTCTCCCGCCATAATCTCCGCGACGTGTCCGTCGACGTACCTCTGTGCGTACTGACGGCGGTGACGGGCGTGTCCGGTTCCGGAAAGTCGACACTGGTGACGCAGGTGCTCGCCGAGGTCGTCCGCCGCCACCTCGGACTCGCACCCGAGGACCTCGATGAGGCGCAGCTGGTGGTTGACGTCCAGGACGCGTCGGGGGTCGAGTCGTTCGACCGGCTGGTCCGGGTCGACCAGCGGCCCATCGGCCGCACTCCCCGTTCAAACCTGGCCACGTACACGGGCATGTTCGACGCGGTGCGCAAGCTGTACGCGTCGACGGACGAGGCCAAGGCGCGCGGTTACTCGGCCGGGCGGTTCTCCTTCAACGTGCCCGAAGGACGGTGCGAGACCTGCCAGGGCGAAGGATTCGTGACGGTGGAGCTCCTCTTCCTGCCCGGCACCTACGCAGCGTGCCCGACCTGCCTGGGCGCCCGGTACGACGCCGAAACGCTGGAAGTCACCTACCGCGGCAAGAACATCGCGGACGTGCTGGGGTTGTCCGTCGACGCAGCCGCCGAGTTCCTGTCCGCCGTCCCGGCCGCCTCCCGCAGTCTGGAGACGTTGCGCGAGGTGGGACTGGGGTACCTGCGGCTGGGGCAGCCCGCGACGGAGCTCAGCGGTGGTGAGGCGCAACGCATCAAACTGGCCACCGAACTGCAGCGGGCCCGCCGCGGCCACGCGCTCTACCTGCTCGACGAACCGACGGCGGGGCTGCACCCCTCGGACGTCGCGCTGCTGCTGCGGCAGTTGCACCGGCTCGTCGACGCCGGCAATACGGTCGTCCTCGTCGAGCACGACCTGGACACGATCGCCACCGCCGACTGGGTCATCGACCTGGGGCCGGGCGGCGGCGACGTGGGCGGGCGGGTGGTCGCGGCAGGCCCGCCGGCCAAGGTGGCGAAAGCCCGCCGCAGCGCCACCGCGCCTTACCTCGCGGCCCGGCTCGCGCGCGGGTGATTAATCTGCCGCATCGCTCAAGGGCGCCGGTCTCCTGCTTGTTCGCCCAGCACGATCTTCCACACTCGGGTCGCCACCTGGAGGTTGAGCCGGTCCTCGACGTTCGCGAGGTCGTTGCCGCTGATGTTTCGGATGCGCTGGAGCCGGTAGCGCAGCGTGCTGCGGTGAATCGCGAGGGATTCGGCGGTCTCGTCGTAGTTGCCTCCGCAGTCGAAGTACTGGGACAGCGTCTCCACCATGGCCGTGTGGTGCCGGGCGTCGTAGTCGATCAGCTGTCCGAGCCACTCGTGGACGAACGTCTCCAGTTCCCGGTAGTCGTTGCCGGGTCCCAGGATGCGGTACAGGCCCAGTTCGTCGAAGAACGTCGTGCCGTAGTGCTCGCCGCGGGAGTGGCGGCGCACTTCCAGGGCGCGCTGCGCCTCCTGGTAGCGGTGGGGGATGTCGTCCAGGGAGTCGCAAGGGGCGCTCACCCCGATGGTCCCGGACCGTGTCCCGGTCTCCCGGACGAGCGCCTCGTACAGTGCGCGGGCGTGCGGCCTGTCGTCGGCGACCAGGACCACGTGGTCGCCGCGCCGGGTCAGCAGCGCGTGCATGCCCACGGCAGAGGCCGCCCGGCCCACGGTCTGCGCGAAGGAACCGTCCGAGGTCCGGTTCGACCATTGCACCACGACGACGTAGTGGCGGCGGTGCAGGTCGTGTCCGACTGCCTCGGACCGGGCGTAGGCGCTCGCCTCGTCCGTTCCTGCCAGGAGGTCGTCGGCCAGCTCGCGGTGCAGCTTCGACTCCACTTCGGCCAGATTGCGCAGGTGCGCCAGCTCCGGGGCGAGTGACGCGGCGCCATCCTCCAGCGCGCGCAGGGTGTGCTCGTCGGCCTCGCCCCGGACGTCGACCAGGGCCAGCACGCCCAGGATCTCGCCGTGCGGCCGGACCAGGGTGACCAGCCGGTCCTTCACCCGCACCGGCCGGCCCTGACGGCCGACGGCGTACAGCATTTCGTCCTGGCGCACGGGGTCCGGTTCAGGATAGGGGTCGGGGCGATCGGGACCGGTCCAGGACCTCAGCCGACCGAAGCGGTCCTCGACCAGCGCGGGGAGTCCGGTGAGCCCGTACAGGACGCGGGTGATGGCTTCCTCGCCGCCGCCCGAGGCGGCGACGTCGGCCATGAGCGCGTGAACGGACCGCTGGTACCCCATCTCCGCCGCGACGGAGATCAGCTGTCCCTGGAGGGCTGTCCGCTCTTCCCTCAGCCGGTGCAGCTCCAGCGCGTCCTCGCGCTGGCGGCGGTGTGCGAAGGCGAGCGACAGTGCGGCGGCGGTGTGCCGGACCAGCGTGGCGAGCAGGAAGCGATCGGCCTCGGTGGGCCGGGAGAGGCACGTCACCACGAGGTAGCCATGGAGCCTCTCGAGCCCGCGCAGCCCCAGGGCCCGGCCCCGGGGCCGACCGGGCACGCTCACGATCCCGTCCTCCCCGGCCAGCTCCCGCACCCTCCGGTCCACGGCCACGGCATGAACCAGCCCGTTCCTCTGGCTGGGGACCAGGGCGCCGTCCACGTCGAGGTATCCGGCCTCGACGCTGTACGGCCCTGCGGCGGCTATGTGGTCCATGGCCAGGCTCAGGATCTCGCCTTCGTCCAGGGAACCGAACAGGGCCCTGGAGAGCACCATCAGATCGTGGGAAGCATGGTCGGCCGGGGGCGGAGGGGGTGGGCGGGGCCCTCGCCGCGAGGCCGTGGGGCGCCACCCGCTGCCGCGGGGTGGGAGAGACCCTCTCCGCGCGGCCATGAGGAGCCGCCCGCCGCTGCCCCGCGGAAGGCTGCTCTCCCGGTCGCAGCGGCGGAGGTACAAGTCGTGCGGCCGGCTGCTGGCCATGGGATCACTCCGTTCCCTTCGAGCCTACAGCCGAGGGGTGGTGCTTGGCCGGGTCGTCTCGTACGAGATGTTCGTCTTCTTCCTCTCGTACTCGTGGGGCGACCGGACCCGTGCCTTTCTGACTCGCCAGGCGCAGGCGTGGAGCCATGGGGCCCGCCACCCTGGTGAGGGCCACGGGTTTTCCGTGGCGAGGGCCCCGGTGTCCTGCCTCGTCGAGGAGGTATCCGACGAGGCCGCAGGGCTGATCGGCGGGCTGCAGACCACTGGCAGAGGTCCCACCCGTACCTGAACGAACGTGATCCGGACAGTCGGCGCAGGCGCCGTACCGGGAGGAGTTCCTCATGGCCAAGGCAGTGGGCATCGACCTGGGCACCACGAACTCGGTGATCGCCGTGTGGGAGAGCGGAGAGCCGTCCGTCGTGCCGAACAGCGAGGGCAACCGCACGACACCGTCCGTGGTGGGCTTCACCGATACCGGGGAACGTCTGGTGGGCCAGCTGGCCCGGCGCCAGGCGATCCTCAATCCCAAGGGCACCATCTACTCGGCCAAGCGGTTCATAGGCCGGCATTTCGACGAGATCTCCGACGAGGCCAGGGCGGTGGCGTACGACGTCGTCGAGGGTGACGCCGGGGCGGCCCGCTTCAAGGTGCGCGACAAGCTGTACGCGCCCGAGGAGATCAGCGCACAGGTGCTGCGCAAACTCACCGACGACGCCTCCAAGCAGCTCGGGGAGCGTGTCACGGAGGCGGTCATCACGGTGCCCGCCTACTTCAACGACGCCCAGCGCACCGCCACCAAGGACGCAGGCCGGATCGCGGGACTGGAGGTGCTGCGGATCATCAACGAGCCGACGGCGGCCGCCCTCGCGTACGGCGTGGACAAGAAGGAGCACGAGACCGTCCTCGTCTTCGACCTGGGCGGTGGCACCTTCGACGTGAGCATCCTCGACGTCGGCGACGGCGTGGTGGAGGTGCGCTCCACCGCGGGCGACAGCCACCTGGGCGGCGACGACTTCGACCGGCGTCTGGTGGATCACCTCGCGGACGACTTCCAGAAGGAGAACGGCATCGACCTGCGTCAGGACGCGCAGGCGCTGCAACGCTTGTTCGAGGCGGCGGAGAAGGCCAAGACCGAGCTGAGTTCGGTGACGCAGACGCAGGTCAGCCTGCCGTTCATCACCGCCGACGCCTCCGGGCCCAAGCACCTCACCGACTCGATCATGCGGTCCACGTTCGAGCAGATCACCGGCGACCTGGTGGAGCGCTGCCTGGGACCGGTCCAGCAGGCCATCGCCGATGCCAAGGTCGGCGAGAGCGACATCGACGAGGTCATCCTCGTCGGCGGATCCACCCGCATCCCCGCTGTCCAGACCCTGGTCCGCCGGCTGACCGGCGGCAAGGAACCCAACATGAGCGTCAACCCCGATGAGGTCGTGGCCCTTGGTGCCGCGATCCAGGCAGGGGTGCTCAAGGGCGAGGTCAAGGACGTCCTGCTGCTCGACGTGACCCCCTTGTCGCTGGGCGTGGAGACGCGCGGCGGAGTGATGACGAAGATCATCGAGCGGAACACCACCATCCCGGTGCGCCGCAGCGAGACCTTCTCCACCGCCGAGGACAGCCAGCCGGCCGTCGACGTGGTGGTCCTCCAGGGCGAGCGCGAGCGGGCCGCCGACAACCGGGTGCTGGGCCGGTTCCAGCTCACCGACATCCGGCCGGCGCCGCGGGGCGAAGCACAGATCGAGGTCACCTTCGACATCGACGCCAACGGCATCCTCGAGGTCAAGGCCCGTGACCGGGACACCGGCAAGGAACAGGGCATCACCATCAGCGAGAGCTCCAACCTGGACCGCAGCGAGGTCGAACGGATGGTCCAGGAGGCCGAAAGCAACCAGGGCCAGGACAAGGCACTCCGCGAGGCCGTCGACGCCCGCAACGAACTCGACGCCGTCGCGTACCAGGTCGAGAAGCGTCTCGCCGAACTGGGCGACGCAGCGCCCGCGCACGAGAAGGCACGCGGCGAGATGCTCGTGTCGGACGCCCGGGCGGCGGTCAAGGAAGAGGCGGGCGTGGAACGCGTGCGCCCCCTGACCTCCGAACTCCAGCAGGTGCTCGCCGGGCTGGCGGCCCACCAGGGCGCCGCCACCACGGGCGGAGGTCCCGCCCAGGACGCCGCCACCGGCGGTCCCACGAGTGGCGGTGGCGGTGACGATGATGTCATCGACGCCGAGTTCGACAAGGGTTGAGGCGCGCCATGCCCGTCTACCCCCAGGAACCCGTCCGGGCCGCGCCGGATCCGGTCGACCCGGTCCCCGAAGGCGCCGGACCCCCGCCTCGCGGGGATCTGCCCCAACCGGGCCCGCCCCGGCCCGGAGCGGCGAACGGCGAGCCGGGACCCGATGCCGCCGGCCCCGCGCTCGCCGAGGACGAGTACACGACCGCGATCCGGGAACTGGAGGACCGCTGGCGGCGTGCACTCGCCGACCTCGACAACCTTCGCAAGCGTCACGCCAGGGAACTCGAGCGCGAACGGGCGGTGGAGCGGTCCCGCACGGCGGCCGCCTTCCTGCCCGTCCTCGACAACCTCGAACTCGCCCTGACCCACGCGGGCGCCGATCCGGGCGCGATCGTGGAGGGCATCCGGGCCGTACGCGACCAAGCGGTGAACGTCCTCGAACTGCTCGGCTACCCGCGGCACGCGGAGACCGGCGTCCCCTTCGACCCGGCCCGGCACGAGGTCGTCGCCGTCGTCCAGGCCCCCGATGCCCCACCGGGCACGGTCGTCGAGGTACTGCGCCCCGGCTACGGGGACGGCGAGCGGCAGCTCAGGCCCGCCGCCGTCACCGTCGCGAAGCGGGAGTGACCGGCCATGGCGCGGGACTACTACGAGGTGCTCGGGGTGTCGCGGTCCGCGAGCCAGGACGAGATCCAGCAGGCATACCGCAAACTCGCCCGCAGGCACCACCCCGACGTCAACAAGGACCCCGGGGCGGAAGAGCGCTTCAAGGACCTCAACGACGCATACAGCGTCCTGTCCGATCCCAAGACCCGGGCCCGCTACGACCGCTTCGGCGAGGACTTCCGCAAGATCCCGGAGGACTTCGACGAACGGGCCGCGGCGGGAGCGGGCGGCGGCTTCCGCGGTCGGACGACCGCGGGCGGCGGCGGTCCGCGGGTCCGGTACGCCGGCTTCGGAGACGACTTCGCAGCGGAGGGCATCGACATCGAGGACCTGTTCGGCTCCATGTTCGGAGCCGGCGCCGCCCGGGGGAGCGTCCCCGGAGCGGACCAGGAGGCCGAACTGCCGCTCACCGTCGAGGAGGCGTACCGGGGCGGCCGTCGCACCGTCACGCTCGCCGGTCCCACCGGGCAGCCGCGGCGGTACGAGGTCGACGTGCCGCCGGGCGTCACCGACGGGCAGCGCATCCGGCTGGCGGGCGAGGGCGGCCGGGGCAGTGGTGACGCCGCCGCGGGCGACCTGTACCTGCGCGTGCGGATCCAGCCCCACCCCCGATTCCGGCTGGACGGCCGCGACGTGCACGTCCAGGTCCCGGTGACCCCCTGGGAGGCGGCCCTGGGCGCGACCGTGCCGGTGCCCACCCCCGGCGGCGGCACGGCCAAGGTCACGGTTCCCGCCGGCTCGTCCAGCGGCCGGCGGCTGCGGCTGCGCGGCGAGGGCATGCCGAACCCGCGCGGCGCGAACGGAGACCTGTACGCGGAACTGCGCATCGTGGTGCCACCCACCCTCGGCGACCGGGAGCGCGAACTGTTCGAGGAGCTCGCCGCCGCCTCCTCGTACGACCCCAGGAGGACGCGATGAACGAACCACCCGCGGGAGCGGCAGGTCCCGGCCGGGCCGGCGTGGGCAACCGCCCGGTACGAACGGGCGCCGACCTCACCGCCTCGACGGCCGTCCGGTACGCGCTCGTGGCCGCCCCCAGGCTCTCCCTCGACGCCGTCGCCCGTCGCTCGGGCCTCCACCCCGATCTGATCAGCCGGTTCGTCGCCCTCGGCCTGATCGACGCCGAACGCGACGCCCGGGGACACCTGGTGTTCGACCCCGCGGCCCCGGCGGTGCTCGCCCGCATCCAGCGGCTGCGCACCGGTCTCTGCCTCAACTACGCATCCATCGGCCTGGTGCTCGATCTGCTCGACCGCATCAGCCTGCTCGAAGCCGCCCTGCGCGGCCGCGGCACGAGGAGTGAAACACCCCCATGGACATGAACCGTCTCACCCAGAAGTCCCAGGAAGCCCTCCAGGAGGCCCAGACCGCGGCCGGCCGCATGGGGCACACCGAGGTCGACGGGGAACACCTGCTGTTCGCACTCCTCGATCAGGAGGACGGTCTGATCCCGCGGTTGCTGGAGCAGGCCGGCAAGGAGCCGAAGGGACTGCGCGAGGCCGTGCGCGAGGAACTCTCCCGCCGCCCGAAGGTCACCGGCCCCGGCGCGGCACCCGGCCAGGTCTTCGTCACCCAGCGCCTCGCCCACCTGCTCGACGCCGCCGAGCGGGAGGCCAAACGCCTCAAGGACGAGTACGTGTCCGTGGAACACCTCCTCCTCGCCCTGGCCGAGGAGAGCTCTTCGACCGCCGCCGGGCGACTGCTCAAACAGGCCGGCATCACCAGGGACTCGTTCCTGAGCGCGCTCACCCAGGTCCGCGGCAACCAGCGCGTCACCTCCGCGAACCCCGAAGTGGCCTACGAGGCCCTGGAGAAGTACGGACGCGACCTCGTCCTCGAGGCTCGGTCCGGTCGGCTGGACCCGGTCATCGGCCGTGACGCGGAGATCCGCCGCGTCACCCAGATCCTCAGCCGCAAGACCAAGAACAACCCCGTCCTCATCGGCGACCCCGGCGTCGGCAAGACCGCCATCGTCGAGGGCCTGGCCCAGCGCATCGTTCGCGGCGACGTCCCCGAGGGCCTGCGCGACAGGACGGTGTTCGCCCTGGACATGGGCTCCCTGGTCGCCGGCGCCAAGTACCGCGGCGAGTTCGAGGAACGCCTGAAGGCCGTACTGTCCGAGGTGAAGGCCGCCGAAGGGCGCATCCTGCTCTTCGTCGACGAACTCCACACCGTCGTCGGCGCGGGCGCCGCCGAAGGAGCCATGGACGCGGGCAACATGCTCAAGCCGATGCTGGCCCGCGGCGAACTCCACATGATCGGCGCCACCACCCTCGACGAGTACCGCAAGCACATCGAGAAGGACGCCGCCCTCGAACGCCGCTTCCAGCAGGTCCTGGTCGAGGAGCCCAGCGTGGAGGACACCATCTCCATCCTGCGCGGACTGCGCGAACGCCTCGAGGTCTTCCACGGCGTCAAGATCCAGGACACCGCGATGGTCTCCGCGGCCACCCTCAGCCACCGTTACATCACCGATCGGTTCCTGCCCGACAAGGCCATCGACCTCGTCGACGAGGCGTGCGCCAGGCTGCGTACCGAGATCGACTCGATGCCCGCCGAACTCGACGAGATCACCCGTCGTGTCACGCGGCTGGAGATCGAGGATGCCGCCCTGTCCAAGGAGACCGACCCCGCCAGCAAAACACGCCTGGAGGAGCTGCGCAGGGAACTGGCCGACCTGCGCGGCGAGGCCGACGCCAAACACGCCCAGTGGGAGGCCGAACGGCAGGCGATCCGCCGCGTGCAGGAACTGCGCCAGGAACTGGAACAGGTCCGCCACGAGGCAGAGGAGGCCGAGCGCGCCTACGACCTCAACCGCGCCGCCGAACTGCGCTACGGCCGCCTCCGGGACCTGGAGCGCCGACTCGCCGCAGAGGAGGAGCAACTGGCTTCCAAACAAGGTCAGAACCGGCTGCTGCGCGAGGTCGTCACCGAGGAGGAGATCGCCGAGATCGTCGCCGCCTGGACCGGCGTCCCCGTCGCCCGCCTCCAGGAGGGCGAACGCGAGAAGCTGCTGCGCCTCGACGACATCCTGCGCGAGCGCGTCATCGGCCAGGACGAGGCCGTCAGGCTCGTCACCGACGCCATCATCCGCGCCCGCTCCGGCATCCGCGACCTGCGCCGCCCCATCGGCTCGTTCATCTTCCTCGGCCCCACCGGCGTCGGGAAGACCGAGCTGGCCAAGACCCTCGCCCGGACCCTGTTCGACTCCGAGGACAACATGGTCCGCCTCGACATGAGCGAGTACCAGGAGCGGCACACCGTCAGCCGGCTCATGGGCGCACCGCCCGGATACGTCGGCTACGAGGAGGGCGGCCAGCTCACCGAGGCCGTGCGCCGCAAGCCGTACTCGGTCGTCCTGTTCGACGAGGTCGAGAAGGCCCACACCGATGTCTTCAACACGCTGCTGCAGATGCTCGACGACGGTCGCATCACCGACGCCCAGGGCCGCACCGTCGACTTCCGCAACACCGTGATCATCATGACGTCCAACATCGGCTCCGAGCACCTCCTCGACGGCGCCACCGCCGAGGGTGAGATCAAGCCCGACGCCCGCGCCCTGGTGATGGGCGAGCTGCGCGGGCACTTCCGCCCGGAGTTCCTCAACCGCGTCGACGACATCGTGCTGTTCAAGCCGCTCGGTGAACGGCAGATCGAGCGGATCGTGGAGCTGCAGTTCGACGAGCTGCGGCGGCGGCTCGCCGAGCGCCGCATCACCGTCGAACTCACCGATGCTGCGCGGGTGGTGATCGCCCATCAGGGCTACGACCCGGTGTACGGGGCCCGGCCGCTGCGGCGCTACATCTCCCACGAGGTCGAGACACTGGTCGGGCGGGCCCTGCTGCGCGGCGACGTCCAGGACGGCGCGACGGTGCGCGTCGACGCCGAGCACGGAGAACTGGTGGTCACCTACGACCAGCAACAGGGCGACCGAGAAGCGAGGGCGGCGTGAACACCACCCGGACGACCACGGTGACCTGCCCGAACTGCGGTCGAGGCAACCGGATACCCGTGGCCGCCGAGGGACGGCCCCGATGCGGCCACTGCAAGCAGCCCCTGCCCTGGGTCGTCGACGCGGGCGACGGCGACTTCGCCGAGGTCGCCGACAACGCCACGGTGCCCGTCGTCGTCGACCTCTGGGCCACCTGGTGCGGCCCCTGCCGCATGGTCAGCCCAGCCCTCGAACAGGTCGCCCGGGACCTCGCCGGACAGATCAAGCTCGTCAAGGTCGACGTCGACCAGAACCCACGGCTCAGTCGGCGGTTCGAGGTGCAGGCGGTGCCGACCCTGCTCGTCCTGGACCGGGGCAAGACGCTCGCCCGGCAGGCCGGCGCGGCGCCCGCGCACGTGCTGCGCTCGTGGGTCGAGCAGGCGTTGGCGGGCCGGCAGACCACTGCGGGAGGGTGACGGCGACGGTGCTGAAGAAGACCATCGCCGACCGCGGCCGATCAGGCCCGTTCACGGAAGGAAGAATCTCATGGCCACGATTGTCGACCCGCACCTGGCGATGGTGCGCCCAGTGACGCCGCGTACCCCAGAGGGCTGCGAGGAGTGCCTCAGGGAGCGGTCCCCGTGGGTGCACCTGCGCCTCTGTCTCACCTGTGGGCACGTCGGCTGCTGCGACTCCTCCCCCCTCAAGCACGCCAGGCGGCATGCGGGGAGCGTCGCCCACCCCGTCGTGCAGTCCTTCGAGCCGGGAGAGGACTGGCGCTGGTGCTTCGTCCACGAGGCGCTGGTCTGATGAGCACGGCCGAGCACGAGAAGGGTGCGGTCCGCGAGACACCTGACCGGTACGGGGCGTTCCCGCGCCTGACGCCGGAGCAGCTCGAGGATCTGAGCGCGCACGGCGAGCGCCGCATGACGGCCGAGGGCGAGGTGCTGTACCGGGAGGGTGAGCCTTTCCGGGAGTTCCTCGTGATCCTCAGCGGGACCGTCGAGATCCTCCACGACCAGGGCGGCCCCGACGCGCGGACGGTGGCGGTCCACGGACCCGGCAGGTTCCTGGGCGAACTCGGGCTGCTGGAGGGCCAGGCAGCGTTCAACACCGCAGTGGTGCGCGAGGCCGGCGAGATCCTGGCCGTACCGGTGGAGCGGCAACGCGCCCTGGTCGGCAGCGACCCCGTCCTCGGCGATCTGATCCTCCGCGCCTACCTGGGCCGCAGATACCTGCTCATCGGCCTCGGCGCCGGCTTCCGGATCCTGGGGTCGTGCTATTCACGGGACACGCTGCGGCTGCGCGAGTTCGCCGCCCGCAACCGGCTGCCCCACCGCTGGGTGGATCTGGAGAGGGACAAAGAGGCCGAGGCGCTGCTGCGCCGGTTCGAGATCGGTCCCGAGGAGACGCCGGTGGTCCTGTGGCAGGGCGAGCGGCTCCTGCGCAATCCGAGCAACGCCGAACTGGCCCGGCTCATCGGGCTGCCCGCCCCCGCGCCCTCGCCCCAGAATGAACGGTGCGACGTCTTGGTGGTCGGTGCGGGCCCCGCAGGACTAGCCGCTGCCGTCTACGGTGCCTCCGACGGCCTCACCACGGTCACCGTCGACGCCGTGGCCACCGGTGGCCAGGCCGCGACCTCGTCCCGCATCGAGAACTACCTCGGCTTCCCGTCCGGCATCTCCGGGGGCGAACTCATCGAACGTGCGGTGCTCCAGGCCCACAAGTTCGGCGCCCGCCTCATGGTGCCGGCGGAGGTCAGCACGCTCACCCCGCAGGACGATGAGTACATCGTCACGTTCACGGACGGCTCCCGGGCCCGGGCCGGCGCCGTGGTGCTCGCCTCGGGCGTGCGGTACCGCAGGCTCGAAGTGCCCGGCATCGACCGCCTGGAAGGCATCAGCGTCTACTACGCGGCGACGGTCCACGAGGCCGGCCTCTGCCGGGCGGACCCGGTCGCCGTGGTCGGCGGCGGGAACTCAGCCGGGCAAGCGGCGCTGTTCCTCGCCGGACACGCGTCCGGGGTCCACCTCCTCGTCCGGGGCAGCGACCTCAACGCGGACATGTCGCGCTACCTGGTGGACCAGGTAGAGCAGCACCCCAAGATCGAGGTGCTGCTCCACACCGAAGTACGGGGCGTCGCCGGCAAGGAAAAGCTGGAGTCGCTGACGGTGGAGGACAACGCAAGCCATGAGCGCCGTGAGCTGCAGGCCGCGGCGCTGTTCGTGTTCATCGGCGCCCGGCCCCGCACGGAATGGCTCAAGGGCGTGCTGGCCCTGGACGAGAGGGGCTTCGTCCTCACCGGCGCCGACGCCCAGGTCCTGGCTGACGCGAACCGGTGGGCCTCGCTGGGCCGCGATCCGATGCTGCTGGAGACCACCCTGCCCGGGGTCTTCGCCGCCGGCGACGTCAGGAGCGGCTCGGTGAAACGGGTGGCCTCGGCGACCGGTGAAGGCGCCATGGCGATCCGCCTCGTGCACGAGCACCGGGAACGGAGGGGAAACCTGGTCACCGCCGGCCCCGAGGGACGCCCGCCGGAAGCGGGCGGATCCGTGTGAACAGCGTGTCACCGCGGCTTCGCCCCTACCCCGGGGCATTCTGTGAACCCTTGCAATCGCGGAGGGCAGCCGAGGAGGATGGTCCAGTCGTGCGGGTGTCGTCGCAGGGCGTGACGGTCGTGGCTCTCCTGGCGGATCCGGACGCGCCCACGGACATCGCGCAGCGCATGGCCCGGATACTTCCTGATCGGCTCGCCGAAAAGGTGGGTCAGGGCAGTCGGTTCGACGTCAAGGTGGTCAGTGAGCCATTCACCTCAGGGACCGAGGACCCGCCCACCTTGATGCGCCGGATCATGAACCGCGCGAGTGCGGAGGACTGGGACATCGTGGTGGCCCTCACCGACCTTCCGCTGCACTCGCACGGGCGCAAGATCGTCGTCGATCTGAGTCACGAACACGGTCTGGCGTTGCTGTCCCTTCCCTCCCTGGGGGGCTTGCGGCTGCAGACGAGGGCTCGGCGGGCCGTGGAAGAAGCTGTGCTCGGCTTGGCGGGCCCGCGGGCCAACGGCGCTGAGGGGCTTGCGGTCAGTCAGCCGCTTCTGGGCTCTTTCGCCGGTCGTCTCGCGCCCATCCGTCCGGGCCGGGTCGGTGCGGAGGAGACCGCCGACCTGCGGTACGTCGTCAGCGGGCCGCGCGGCTACCTGCGGGTGCTCGTCGGTATGGTCCGCGCCAACCGGCCCTGGCGGTTGGTGTCGGGCCTGTCGAAAGCCCTGGCGGCCGCACTGGCCACGGGGGCCATCGCCACCCTGGACTCCACCACCTGGAGCCTCTCCGGGGCCCTGAGCACGCCACGCCTCGTGATCGCCATGGTGGGGTCCGTCGGGCTCATGATCGGCTGGCTGATCGTGGACGGGGAGCTGTGGCATCGATCGACAGAAGGCTCGCCGGAGGCGAGGCAGAAGGCGCGGCTCTACAACACCTCGACGGTCCTCACCATCGGTATCGGGGCGCTCGTCTGCTACGTGGGTCTGATGGCCGTCAACTTGGTCTGGGCGCTGTTCATCCTCAACGACCGGGTGTTCGCCTCCATGACCGGAACCCCGCTGCACGTCACGGAGTACGTGACGCTGTCCTGGTTCGTCGCTTCGGTCGCAACGGTGGCCGGCGCGCTGGGATCAGGCTTGGAGAGCGACGAGGCGATCCGTGCAGCCGCCTACTCCACGCGCGAAAAGGAACGTCGCCACATGCTCCAAGGCGACCACGGTGAACAGCTGGTGACCTGAGTGACGTGGCTGCGGGCCCTCCGGGAAGTCGTGCGATCCGGACTCACGATCGAGGAGACGCGACTGGAGCCCCTGCTCGCACTGCGCACTGCTGTGGGGGTGGCGATCGTCATCGGGCCGGCGCTGTGGCTGGCCTCCCCGGCGTATGCTGCGTCGGCCGCCCTCGGTGCCTACTCGGCGGGCGCGTCCACTCTCCAGCGCACCTGGCGTCCCCGCAAAGTCATCGCGCTCGGCGCGGGCGCAGGTCTGGCACTCGGCACCTTCCTCGGGTATCTGGCCGCGGGGCGACTCGAGACGTTCCTCCCACTGCTGGCCGTATGGGCCTTTGCCGCAGGGATGGCGTGGGCCGTCGGATCGACCGCCGGGATCGTCGCGGCGACGACGGTCGGCAGCATGCTGGTGACCGTCACCCTGCCCACGAGCATCGGGCGGGCCCTGGAGCACGCCGGGATCATCGCGCTCGGGGGCGTGGCGCAGGCTTTGCTGATCCTGCTGTTCCCGATCCGCCGCTGGGGGGCGCATCGTGACGCGCTCGCCGACGCCCTGGCCGCCGTGGCGGACTACGCCCGCCGGCTGCGGCACGACCCGACCGCCCCGTTCGACCCGGAACCGTTGATGACGGCCCGGGACGCGGCCGCCGTGACGCCGTCGCAGGCCCGCACCCGTCCCTCCGTCCTGCACGGCCCCAGGGGACTCGCCGAGCGCATGCGGCCCGTCGTCGCCGCACTCGCCGACCCGGGCGTCGGCGCCCCGCCGGAGGGGCCCGGGCGGGACCGGGCAAGGGAGTTGCTCGACGCCGCCGGGGAGGTCCTGGATGCGGCCGCCCGTTCGATCCGCCGCGGCACTCCCGCCGAGGTGTCGCCCGGAAGCACGGACGCCCTGTGCGTCGGCGAGGATCACGAGGTGCTGGAGGGCCCCGCGCGGCAGGCCGCCGAGCGGCTCGTGGAACTGCTCGGCGAGGCCTTGGAGATCGCCCGGTGCGGCACGCCCGGGAGGACGCCCGCGCCGTCCGTCCCCGAGTACGCCCAGGTCCTGGTGCGCCCGACCATGTTCCGGCTGGTCCCGGTCGTGGTCCGGGCGGTCCGACGTGAGCTCCGCCGGGACTCGCCCGTGTTCCGGCACGCCGTCCGCCTGGCGGCGGTGGCCACGCTCGGCTACCTGATCGCCGCCCGGCTTCCGGTGGGCCACGGCTATTGGGTGCCCATCACCTCGGTGATGGTGATGCGGCCGGACTTCCACCAGACGTACGCGCGGGCGGTGGCCCGTCTCGCCGGGACCCTGGCGGGGGTCGCGCTCGCCACCGGGATGGTGCGGGCCCTGGGCCCGGACGCCCAGGTGTCCGGCCTGCTGGCGGTGGTCTCGGCGGGCCTGTCGTTCATGCTGAACCGTACCGGCTACGCCTACTCCCAGTGCTTCACTGCCGCATACGTCGTCTTCCTGCTCGGCATGGGCGGCCAGGCGTGGGAGCAGACGGTCCCGGAGCGGGTGGTGCTCACCCTGCTCGGCGGGGCCCTCGCGATGCTGGCGTACGTGGTGTTCCCCGCATGGGAGACACCCCGACTGCCGGGCCGGCTTGCGGACTGGCTCGCCGCCGAGGGCCGTTACGCGGCCGCGGTGCTCCGCAGCTACGCCGAACCGACCCGGGAACATCACGCCGACCTGCGCAGGGCACTGCTGGCGAGCAGGCAGGCACGCGCCGCCTGGCAGGAGGCGTACGACCGGGCAAGGCAGGAACCGGTCCGCCCCAGGGGCCTGACGTCACGCGAGGCGGAGGAGGCGCAGGAGGCGATCAAGGGCTTCGACCGCGCGGCGATGCTCATGGAGAGCCACGTCCCGCGGGCCGACAGCCGTCCCGTCCCCGAGGCGGAGCGGCTCGCCGAGGCCCTGGAGGCGGACACCGCGCAGGCGGCGGCCGACGTGCGCGAGCACAGGAATCCGGACTGGGCGCGGGTGGAGGAAGCGCTCCACGGGTGGGAGGGCTCCGCCGCCGGAGAGGGGAGCCCGGTGGTGCGGCGCGGGGCGGCAATGCAGAAGCGGGCCTTGGAGGACTTCGCGACGGCAGTGAGCCGTACACCCCTCGAACGGGACGTCGGCTCCGCCCGCGAGGAGCAACGGGTACGGGCGGCCGCGGCGGAGGAAGTTGCCGGATCAGGACCCGCCCATCGGGGTGGGTGACGGCGCCGGCGACGGGGAGCCACGGATTCCCTGATCTCCCACCGGCGTGGCCGTACCTGGACCCAGGGCGCGACGTTCCTGTGCGAGTTCCGCGACGCCGGCTACATCGCGGACGTCATGGCAGGCCGCATCCGGCCCGCCCCCCGAACAGATCGGCGGCCGCGGGCTCTGGCTCGCGCACCAGCTCTGCGACCTCGTAGAGATCCGCTCCACCCGCGACCAGGGGACCGCGATCCGCCTCCACATGGACACAGGGAGGTAGCCCGCCCTGCGGACCTGCTTCCCTGTCCTCCCGCCCGCCCTGGACCTGTGAGCTGCCGCCCTCTGAGCTGCCCGACCTCGCCCCTGGCCGCGGTGGGGGATGGCTGGTAAGGGTGCGGGGTGGAGTTGATCTGGACAGCTGTCGAGTTCCGACCTTCAGGCTGAGTCCGCGTGCAGCTCGCCCCGTTGTTCGGGGTCTCGAAGTCTGGAGCGGACCGGATCATCGACCGTCTGGGGTCGATGCTGGTGCTCCAACCCCGCGGGTGTTCGCCGAGGACGGCGTGCTCATCGTGGACGGCACCCTGGTGCCCACCCGCGATCACACCATCGCCGAGCGGTCGAAGAACCACCGGTACTCCACCAACCACCAGGTCGTCATCGACGCCGACACCCGCCTGACCGTCGTGGTCGGCCGGCCGCTCGCCGGCAACCGCAACGACTGCACGGCGTGGGAGGAGTCCGGCGCCAAAGCCGCCGTCGGCAGGAACCTCACGATCTCCCATGGCGGCTATTCGGGCACCGGACTGGTCATCCCGCACCGCCGCGCTCGCATGCCCGCGATGGCAACGGGAGTGCCCTCGAGGTTTCCCAGAGCGTATAGCGCGTGTCGGCGAAGCGTGTGCCGGCCCAGGAATCGGCGTCTGTGGCGACTGGTTTCCCCGACGGCCACGGGTGCTCGCCGCACCAGAACGCATCGCACGCGCGGAGCGCAGGGCACGGCGCCCCGCGAGGTACGCGGCGACGAGTCCGGCCGTCTGTTCGCTGCGTCATCTCTTGTGTCCTGCCGATCCGCCCCTGGTCATGTCGGGAGCTTCGATGCGAGTACGTCGACGTACTCGACCGCGGGTGACACGGTGAACAGCTCCGCTGCCCGCTCTCCGAGCGCCGTGCCCACGCCTCCGGCCAGGTGCGCCTGTCGTCCAGCGTCGTCGGGGAACACGTCGAAGATGCCGAACGTGGACGTGTCGAACTGGATTGCGAACCAGGCGCGGGTGTCGGGCTCCTGGTCGACGGTCGCTTGCGCGTCCGTCAGGAACTGTGCAACTTCTGCCTCCTTGCCTGGTTTTGCCTGTACCCGGACCAACAGCCCTACCTTCACCATGGCTCCTCCTTCGATGGGTGCCTGCATGTCAAATCCTCTGCGCATACCGCAGCGTGTGTGGCAGTTCGATCTTCGGGACACGTCGATCGCGGCACACTCTTCATGAGTGGGTCCGCGGCCGTCGGGGCACGGCGGCGCAGCGCGTCGACCCGTTCGGAGCGCGTTCCATGTGGGCGGGCACAGGGCCTCCGGATCGGTCGCAGGACTGGCCCCGAGAAACCGCGAGGGCAATGTCGGTGGCCGTGCCGCCACTGTGGCAGCAGGGCGTGCCAAGGCTCCGCACCCCGGGCGGCAGATACGCCGTCCGGGTGTCGGGTCCTGCTCGGATGGGTCAACCCCTGACGCCGCTCGTGCTGCCGGTGCACACGTCGGGATGTCGGGACTGGGGTCGGCCGTGGGCTCGGTGGGAACGCTCGTGGGCTCCGCGCGTTTCCACCGCGGTCCCCTCCTCCGTCATGGTTCGCTCCGCACGGGAAGTGGGATTCCGGAGGCAAATGAACCCTGGAACGCGGCTTCGGTAGCTGTCAGGAGAGCAGGGCGCGGTGCCTGACCGGTCATTTGTGCAGGTCAGGCACCGTGCTCAACTTTTAGAAGAAGCCGAGCTTCTTGGGGGAATAGCTGACTAGCAAGTTCTTCGTCTGCTGGTAGTGCTCCAGCATCATCTTGTGGGTCTCGCGGCCTATGCCCGACTGCTTGTAGCCGCCGAAGGCCGCGTGCGCGGGGTACGCGTGGTAGCAGTTCGTCCAGACGCGGCCCGCCTGGATCGCGCGGCCCGCGCGGTAGGCCGTGTTGATGTCCCGGGTCCAGACGCCGGCGCCCAGGCCGTACGCCGTGTCGTTCGCGATGCGCACCGCGTCGTCGAAGTCCTGGAAGGAGGTCACCGACACCACCGGGCCGAAGATCTCCTCCTGGAAGATCCGCATGCGGTTGTCGCCCTCGAAGATGGTCGGCTGGACGTAGAAACCGCCGGCCAGTTCACCGCCGTGGTCGATGCGCCCGCCGCCGGTCAGGATCTTCGCTCCCTCCTGCTGGCCGATCTCCACGTAGGAGAGGACCTTCTTGAGCTGTTCCGCGGAGGCCTGCGCTCCGATCATCGTGTCGGTGTCCAGAGGGTGCCCCGGCACGATCAGTTCGGTACGGGCCACGGCCGCGTCGAGGAAGTCGCCGTACCGGCCGCGCTCGATCAGGGCGCGCGACGGACTGGTGCACACCTCGCCCTGGTTGAGGGCGAACATCGTGAAGCCCTCCAGGGCCTTGTCCCGCAGGTCGTCGTCGGTGGTCCAGATGTCGTCGAAGAAGAGGTTGGGGCTCTTTCCGCCCAACTCCAGCGTGACCGGCTTGAGGTGCTCCGCCGCGTACTGCAGGATCAGCCGTCCGGTGGAGGTCTCCCCGGTGAAGGCCACCTTCGCCACGCGCGGACTGGAAGCGAGCGGCTTGCCCGCCTCCTCGCCGAAGCCGTTGACGATGTTCACCACGCCCGGCGGCAGCAGGTCGGCGATCAGGCTCATCAGGTAGTGCACCGACACCGGGGTCTGCTCGGCCGGCTTCAGCACCACCGTGTTGCCCGCGGCCAGGGCCGGCGCCAGTTTCCACACCGCCATCAGGACGGGGAAGTTCCACGGGATGATCTGGGCGACCACGCCCAGCGGCTCGTGGAAGTGGTAGGCCACCGTGTCCTCGTCGATCTGGCTGAGCGCGCCCTCCTGGGCGCGCAGCGCGCCCGCGAAGTAGCGGAACTGGTCCACGGCGAGCGGGATGTCGGCGGCCAGGGTCTCGCGGATCGGCTTGCCGTTCTCCCAGCTCTCCGCGACCGCGAGCGCTTCCAGGTTCTGCTCCATGCGGTCCGCGATGCGCAGCAGGATGGTCGAGCGCTCGGTGATCGAGGTACGTCCCCACGCGGGCGCGGCGGCGTGCGCCGCGTCCAGTGCGCGCTCGACGTCCTCGGCCGTGCCGCGCGCGACCTCGGTGAAGGTCTCGCCGGTCACGGGGGAGGGGTTGGCGAAGTACCGCCCGAGGGCCGGCTCGACGTATTCGCCGCCTATGAGGTGGCCGTAGCGGGACGCGTACGACATCAGCGCGCCTTCGGTACCGGGCGCAGCGTAACGGGCCATGGCTGGTCCTCCCTTGCCGGGCGCCGGCCGCCGTCGGCCGGTGCTCGCCGTGAGGCTAGGGGCGGGCAGGTTGCCGGTACGTTGCACGGCCGCGCGGTGAACGGGCCGCGGCCGGTGGCGCGGTGGCGGCCCCTGCCGGGACGGACCCCTGTCCGGCGGCCCCCTGGGGGGTGGGGCGACGCTGAGCGGTCGGCCCGGTGGTCGGCAGGACACCCCCTAGTTCCGCGTCGATGGCCCGTACGCGGGCCAGCGCGGCCGTCCGGCCGGCAGTCGGGAGGACGGCCGCCAGGGCCCGCCAGACCTCGGCGTCCTCCGCGCCCCACGGACTGCACACCCAGTCGGTCAGCAGCCCCGGATCGGCCCGCGCGATCACCGCGGCCCGGGCCTGCTCCTCGATGCGGCGCCGGAGCCGGACGATGCCGGGCGCCGTGGAGGCGGGCAGCAGCGGGCCCGGGTAGCGGGCCAGGGCCGCCGAGACGGCGCCGGAGGCCAGGTGTCGGGTGACGGCGGTGAAGTCGGCCTCCAGGGGCGCGGCCGTGCGGTAGGGGCGGGAGAGCGGGGCCCCGGGGCCCAACAGGCCGCGCAGCCGTGACATTTCGGCGCGCAGGGTGACCGGTGACACCGACTCGTCCTCGTACAGGGCGATCGACAGTTCCTCCCCCGACAGCCCCTCGGGGTGGTGCGCGAGCAGCGCCATGATCTCGCTGTGCCGCCGCCCGAGCCGGAGCTCGCGGCCGCCCCCGGTCAGCAGCGCCTCGTCGCGGCCGAGCGCGGTGAGGCGGTCCCCGGCTGCCCCGGGCAGCGGATCCAGCAGGGCCAGCCGGGCCTCCGCCGCGTACGCCACCGCCCGCACGAAGGCGAGGGAGTGCGGATGGGCCAGCCAGTCGCCCCCGGTGACGTCGACGGCGCCGAGCAGCCTTCCGGTGTGCGGATCGCGGACCGGAGCCGCCGCACAGGTCACCCCACACTGACAGACCCTGATCAGGGCCAGACGCACCCCGCACGGGGTCTCTGGACATGCACAACCTGCGGCCGGAACGGAATCTAAGTTCATGGCTGCAAGCCCTACCCGTACGCCCCGCCGGAACGCGCGAGTATCGGTCAAAGAGCCCGTGCGCATCTTGGGTGCGCTGCGGGAGTCAAAGTTGCGTGAGTGGTCGGACTCCTTCGAGGGCCAGGAGGACGATGTCATTCGCCTGGTGGACTACAAGGAAGCCCACCTCGTCCATGTGACCCACGACCGCGACGTGTCCGGCCGTGAAGTCCGACTGTTCCAGCGGCCCGACCTGGGGCCGTGGCTCAAGCAGGCGAACCAGTTCGACGGAATCGCCGCTCAGAAGATGGACCGGATCACCCGCCGGCCTTCCGACCTGTACCTGTTCCTTGAGTGGCTGAAGGACCACGGCAAGTTCCTCATCACCCACAAGGACGGCATCGACACCCGTACGGATGCGGGCAAGCGCTATGCCGAACTGATGGGCATGGTCGGGTCGTGGGAGTGGGAGGCGATCCAGGAGCGCAACTCTGACTCTGTCTCGCGCGCCAGGGCTGAGGGCCGGTACCACGGCGGGGACGTTCCGTATGGATACCGCATCGTTGGCGCCAAGGGCGACTGGCGCTATGCGATCGACGAGGAGCAGCAGAAGGTCATCTTCTGGATGATCGAGCGGTTCCTTGAGGGCTGGACCTACATGGGTATCGCAGAGGACCTTGACCGCCGGAAGGTGCCCACGTCCAAGGGCCGGGGTCAGTGGTCGTGGCAGACCGTGAGACGCATCCTGGCTTCTCGGCGCCTACTCGGCGAGGACAGTAAGGGGAACATCCGGTGTGAGGGCGTCGTGCCCGTCCCGGTCTGGCAGGCGGTCCAGAAGGAAGCGGAGCGGCGCAAGGCGCCGGTCAGGGAGAAGCCCCGCCAGGGTGCCGCACCCCTGCTAGGAGTCGCGTACTGCGCCCTGTGCACCAAGCGACTCCACAAGATCCGTGAGCGTACCCAGTGCCACACGATTAACTGTCCGATGAAGTCGATTGCGACGGCTGAGCTGTGGGAGTTCATCGAAGCTTGGATGACGCTCATGTCTTCCGGCGTCGAGCGACACGAACACGTTGTGATTCCAGGGCTGGACAACCGGCCTGAGATTCGGGACGTAAAGACCCGTGTTGCCCGCCTGAGGCGCCAGGACGAAGACGGCGACTGGGACGACGACAGGGCCGCTTACAAGCGGCGTATGGCCGACCTGCGGGCTCGCTTGAAGGACCTGGAGAAAGAGCCTGTAGTCCCGGATAGGGACGTATGGAAGCCGACCGGCGAGAGTTACCGGGACTTCTGGAAGCGCTGCACAGAGCTCGACAAGGGCGAGGAACTTCGACGCATCGGCGCCAAGCTGTACGTGGATGCCGGTATGCCCCGGGGAACGCTGGCCGACGGCGGCCCGGCAGCAACCGGACGCCTGCGGTTCGAAACCCCGTCGCAGTGGGACCGGTGGAGAGTTCTCGGCAAGCCCCGTAAGGCGGCTTGAGCACTTTGCCTACACAGTGCACTCCATGTTCTCGTAATCGAGTGGCAGATCAGATAACCGAGATAGAACGCCTTGAGGCGACCGTGAGGCGCCTGCGACGCGCCGCCCCTACCGTGGATGGCATCGCGCAGCGAAAGGCCGCGAGAATGACGCTGGAGCGCTTGGAGCGCCAGCTAGAAGAACTCCGCAAGCAGCCGTGAGACGAGGGCCCCGAAGTCGGGGCCCTTTCTCGTGTCCGCAGATAGGGACTTTCGGCCCTACGCACCGGGACCTTCGCGGAAGATCCACCCAACACCCTTACGTCACCATGACTAAAGCAATCCCCGGAGAGGCCGGGAGGAGGAGAGGCCAACATGTTTGAGACGAAGCCGGTCACGGCGGACCGCAAGGTGTGCCTGGACTTCCCGTTCTGCGGGCACGCGCAGCACGGCATGGGCGAATTTGAGCACTGCGTGGAGCGCGTCGCCGTGGCCGCCCCCACACGGACCCCGGAGCCCCGCAAGGCTCCGTCCCCTTCCCCAGCAGCGGAGAAGCCCACACAGGCCCACCGAGAGCCCCGGAAGCCTGCGAACGAGAATGAGCACCTGTGGGCGCTCATCAACGCGCCGAGGAACAAGGACCTGAACGCCACCGCCAAGGCCGTGATCATGGTGGTGTCGAAGTCGGCGCACGCCAAGGGTGGCGTGACGGAACTGTCCTACTCGCGCATCGCTGACATGGCCGGTTGCTCCCCGTCGTCAGCACAGCGGGCCGTCGATGTGGCCATCAAGCAGCAGTGGCTTCGCCGGGCGAACTACACCAAGGCCGTCAAGGCCGGGAAGAGCCCCACCGCGAAGTACCGGCCGACCGTGCCGGCCTGGCTCTGATCGTCGGCAGTACCGACCCTCAGCTTTGGTCATAGCGACTAAAGCTCTTTGGTCATGGTGACTAACAATAAAGACTAGTAACTCCAGACCTACGGCCACCCTTCCGGGGGTGGCCGTTGCTGTACCCGGATGACGCCCGCAGAGGGGCGTCACAGACTGGGCCTATTCAGAGCGAAGCGGCAGACGATACCCACCTTCGCTACTGACGAGTTAACTAGCAGTGATGCACGCAACATGCCCGATTCGCGATAGCCGCATCTATAAACCTAGTGAGGGACCTCACCTGCCAGGTTTCGGATCTGGTCACCTATAAACCTAGTGAGAGCGGGAGCCCTAGTGGCGTAGTTCACGGCGCATGAAGGGTCGATTTCGCTCGCCCCCTCACCTTACATACATAGTGAGAGGAGTCACTGAGTCACATGGCTCAGATCCGAAAATGACTCATCTATGTACCTAGTGAGGAAGGCCACCCGGTTACAGTGTCGAGATTCCGGATCTCGACATCTATATACCTAGTGGAAGCAGCGCTAAGAGCGCATCGGTTCTGACCCATGGCCGGTGCGTTCCTAGCGTCGCTTCACAGCCATGAGTGACGCACTCCTTTTAGTAGAGGGCATACACCCCCGCTCGCCGTGAGGCGCCGGGGGCTTCTTCATTTCCCCGCCTGCCTACCGAGTAGGCAATAGCACCCGGAAGGGGTGACCTATGAACACGCGAGCCACGATCATCCACGCTTACCGGGTGCGACGCGGTTGGACGCAAAGGCAGCTTGCCGAGCGCCTCGCCGTCAGCCCGGCTGCGGTCGGGCACTGGGAGTCGGGCCGGAACAAGGTCTCTGACGGCTCCTGGGGCGCTGCCTGCTACCTGCTGGACGTAGACGTGAACGACGCCCTGAAGTCCTGCGAGACGGACGCTCAGCGCCGTCACGTTCTGATCGCTTACACGACCGCTTTCCCCGAGCTTGCTCGGATCGAGAAGGAGAACGCTTATGACTGCCGCTGAGGTCGAGAACGAGGCCGTGGAAGCCGCCGGGACCCCTGAGCCGGCCGAGGAGCCCTCGGAGGCTCCCCAGGTCCAAGAGCAGCCCGGGAAGCCCACAGGCGGCAGCGTCGCCGGTTCCGCACAGCAGCACTCGGAGCCGGGGCCGTCGATGGATGAGTACCGGGAGATGCAGGCCGCCCTTGCGGCCATGTCGCAGCAGATCGAGGAGCTGCGGACGAACCCGCCGTCGGTGCCCGTGCACATCGGTGAGGGCCGACCTGTGGGCGCGGCCTCCGGCACCGAAGCGCCTACTCCTCCGCAGTCTCAGGCGGCCCTGTTCCGGACTGCGCTCAACCGCGACTGACCCCCGCCGCATCAGGCGGCACCCATCGACTTTCAGGCCCCCGGCGTCCGCCGTAGGGGCCTTCTTTTATGAGAGGAGCCATCCACATGGCCGAGAACCCGAACACCCAGCTCCGTACTGGTAACGAGCAGCTCACCCCGACCGACCGGATCGCGAAGATCCTGCACGACCAGGTCGTCTCTGGCTCCGTGTTCCTGTCCGCCTTCGACAAGGTCACCACCGACAAGAAGGACGTGACCCTTCTCGTCGGCAACGAGGTCACCCGCGCCGGTGTCGTCGGTGAGAACAAGGAGATCCCGACCGCCGACACCGATCAGACCGAGGTCAAGTCCGAGCCGGTGAAGTACGCACAGATGCGGAAGATCTCGAACGAGGCAATCGCGGACACCACCCCGGGCATCCTTGAGCGCAACACGCGGAAGCTCGCCTCCGCCATCTACAAGGGCATCGACGAGGACTTCCTTACCGCCAAGGTTCAGACCGACAAGAACGCGACGGCCCCGACCGGCATCCTCAACGTGACCGGCCTTGAGTCGGCCGGTGAGGTCAAGGACAACCTTGACGCCGTGATGGACGCTAAGGCCGCTATTGCGGACGCCGAGGGCAACGCGTCGCTGTTCGTCATCCACCCGCTTGACGCTGCCGAGATGCGCAAGATCAAGGTGAAGCTGGCCGACAAGTCGGAAGGCAACTTCTACCTTCTTGCCGGTGACCAGATCGCTGACGGTCTGACCGTTATCGAGCACAAGGCGATGAAGAAGGGCATGGCCCTTATCGCGGACCGTGAGGCTGTTACCGCCGTCGTCCGCAAGACCATGGACGTGAAGCTCTTCGACCAGCGTTACGCCGAGTTCGACGCTACCGGCGTCCGTGGCACTTTCCGCGCCTCTTGGCTGGTTACCTCGGTCGCCAAGCTGCGCACGGTCAAGGTTCCGACTAAGGCTGCTGCCGAATCTAACTAACGCTACTTGTGAGGGCCCCGCGGAACGGTGCGGGGCCCTCTTTGTTGTGGAGGCAACATGTCTAACGATTACGACCCTGTTAGTGAGGGCTACGAGGACTTCATAGCCCTATACCCCCACCTTGAAGAGCAAGTGAAGAAGGAGCGCTACACGGCTCTTTACCGGGTAGCTCAGGGCGTTCTACAGGCCGAAGCGCCGGTAGTGGACTTCGGTTACTGGGCCGGGGAGCGCTATCAGTCCGCCATGGCTAAGCCCGAGGTGGGCTATCGGGGCGCTATGCACAACTTGATGAACCGGCTTATCGCCCGCTCCGTAGCCAACCCGAACCAGATCACTCAGCAGTCCACCGGCGACGCCTCTTACAGCGTCTCCCCGGGCAACGGCATGGGCATGCGGCTTACGGCCGCTGAGCGGCAGGAGCTAGCCCGGATCTTCGGGCAGCAGTTCCGAACTGTGTGGATGGCATGAGTGGTTGGAGTGCCGGCCGAGCCCGGCGAGGGTGGGCACGCAAGCGGCATCGGGTCATGGAGCGGGACGGCTTCCGCTGCTACGGCTGCAACGGCGAAGCCTCGGAGATAGACCACGTCCGCCCCCTGTGGGAGGGCGGTACGGATGACCTCTCGAACCTGGCTGCTGTCTGCAAGCCGTGCCACTCGACAAAGACCAAGACAGAGCGCGCTAAGGCCCGGTCATTGAAGTACAAGCCGGTTAAGCGGCTACGAGATCCGGAGGTGAATCCGTGGATCTAACGGGCGCACTCCTGCTTAACCGTAAGGTCGCCATTGTTTGGCCAACCATCAGCGATGACGGCTTTGACCAAAAGACCGACTACGACAAGCCGATTCACGCCGTGACTATCAGGGGCCGGCTGTCGAATCCTAAGACCACGGATGACAAGTGGTGGGACCTTGATACCGGCAAGCTCATCCTTGAACCCCCGGCCTTCCTTAACCTGCCTAAGGGGGCTAAGAAGCCCCGCTTTGAGCTTAAGCCTGACCCTGGTGTCGAAGGGCCTTCTTACTGGTACATGGACGGCAAGCCCATTGCCCGGCTAACCGACACCGGACACCTTAGTCACTGGTCTGTCCTCGTATCCAGGGCACGCTAATGACAGAAGAGCAACTCGACTACACGATGTGCTGCGCAATCTGCCAACACCCCAAGAAGCGGGCAGGTAACCACAAAGCCTGTAAGACGTGGGCTAAAGCCTCTCACGTACTTCGATGTGGTGGAGCAGCACTAGGCAGGAACAAGCACAGTGATGCACTAGAGCTTAAGAGGCTCAAGGCAAGGCTTATCGGAGCAAGCGAAACGCAAGATTACGTCGAGGTTCGAGAGCTACTCGAACCCTATCGTTCCGCCTATCTCAAAGAGTCCTAACCAATAGCACCCCCCTATGACTCCCCGGCCCCAAGAGGGCCCCTGACCAAGACGTAATAGAGCCTCGGCCTTCGAGGGGTGTTTTTTCTCAGATACCGACCTGATTGGAGGTCTCGTCATGCCTTACAAGGCAGACATAGCAAGGGTTAAGGCCCGTCTGGAAGCCATCATGGAGGCGACACCTAAGCAGCGCGGCTTGGCCTCACGGTCAGGTCCGGGCAAGTCCCTGATCTCTCACCCGCTCCTCGCTGAGGCGTCGCGGGCGGAGACGGACCTTCGTGGCTTCTACAAGCTTCAGCGGGACTACGAGCGGGATACCGCCGGAGTCGAGGCGGACACGACGGCCCCGCCGGAGTCGGATTGGCAGGGTCCGTGATCTGGGGAAGCGTGCCGGACGCGCTCCCTCAGCACAGCTTGGCCCCGTACGTGTACGACTGGTGTCGCCGGTACCTGATCCACGATGGGCGACCTTGGGAGTTCACTCCCGGGCAGCGGTTGTTCCTGTGGCACTACTACGGCCTTGACGAGGCCGGAGGGTGGACGTGGAAGGAGGCGGTCTACTCGGGCCCGAAGGGGGCCGGGAAGACGCCGTTCGCTGGTGCTGTGTGCCTGGCTGAGTTCCTGGGGCCGGTGCGGTTCGCAGGGTGGCTTCCTGACGGCCGCCCGAGGGCGCGGCCGGTGGACCCGCGCAAGGCCCTGGTGCAGATCGCTGCTGTCTCTCAGGACCAGTCGGCGAACACGACGATCCAGATCCGTTCGATGCTGTCGAAGCGTGCGATCCAGCGCTACGGCCTCAAGGTGGACACCAAGCAGGTGTCCTTCCGGGACAAGTCCATCCCGGGGAAGATCCACGCCGTGACGGCGTCGGGCGCTTCTCAGGAAGGCAACGTGCCGTCGTTCATCCTGTTCGACGAGGTGCACCACTGGCACACGTCCGAGGCCATACAGGTCTACGGGACCATGAGTCGGAACGCGCTCAAGGTCGGTACCCGTCCGATGGCGACGAGCAACGCCCACGTTCCGGGCCTCGGGTCCGTCATGGAGCGGCTCTACGACCACGTTGACGGGGCCCTCCGAGAGGGTAAGCCCACGTCCACTCTGTTCATGGCGCGGCAGGCGCCGGCCGACACGGATCTGACGACGGCCGCGGGGCTCCTCAAGGGCCTCAAGGAGGCTTACTCCGACGCAAGTTGGGCGGACATCGCCGGTATCGCTCAGCGGTTCATTGAGGGCAAGGAGTCAGTCTCGGACTTCCGCCGCTTCTTCCTCTCGCAGGTCGTAGACAACGGCGACCGGTGGGTGTCGCCGGTGGACGTGGACAAGGCCGTAACGACCGAGCGCCTTGAGCCCGGCACTCGGGTTGCCCTCGGCTTCGACGGGGCCCTGAAGCACGACTCCGTGGCCCTGGTGGCCTGTGAGATCGACTCTGACCGGTGCCACGAGGTAGCGGTGTGGGAGCGGCCCGAGGACGCGGGCAAGGACTACATCCACCCGTCCGCCGAGATCGACGCTGCGGTTCGCAACACCTTCGAGGACTACGAGGTGCAGGCGTTCTTCGCTGACGCCTACCTGTGGGACGCGTACGTGCGGAAGTGGTCAGCGGACCTGATGGCGCCGGTAGTGAACCGGCGAGGCAAGCGAGCTGTCCGCGCCTCCGGGTCGTGCGCCGTCGCCTACCCGATGGGCCAGAACCAACGTCGCTTCATCGAATCCGCCGAGTCACTACAGGATGCCTTCGCTAAAGGCATGGTGCGGGTTAGCGGTAAGCGTCTTGCCCGGCATTGCAAGAACGCTATGCGACAGGTTCGCCGCGAAGGAATCTTCCCGGCTAAGGCCCATAAGAGGTCGCCGGACAAGGTTGACGGAGTTCACGCGCTAAGCCTGGCCTGGGAAGCGCGCCAGAAGGTTATTGAGCAGGGTGTCAAGAACAGGCAGGTACCCACGGCTTACACCTACGAGTTTGAGGACTAAGACATGAAGCATGACATTGACAAGCTGCGGGAGTTCCGCAGCAAGGAGTACGGCCGGCTGTCGGTTATCGACTCTCGCATGGCCGGCTATCATCCGATCCCGTACGTGCCTGAGGAGCTTAAGCGGCACCTTAAGGCCCTCGTGGAACAGTCCAAGACGAACTGGCTCCCTAAGGTTGTTGAGGCGATCGGGGAGCGCCTGAACGTGGTGGGCTTCCGGGACCCGAACACCGGCAATGACGCCAAGGGCTGGGACCTGTTCGTCAAGAACGGAATGCAGGATCACCAGGACCTCGTTCACCGAGCCTCGCTTACGTACGGCGTCAGCTTCGTTCTGGTGCTTCCTCGCGGCGAGGAAGGCCCGTCCATCAAGGGCTTCTCCCCCATGCAGATGACGGCCATCTACGAGCGGGCGCAGGACCGCTTCCCGATGCTGGCCGGCTTCAAGACAAAGGTCTACAACGGCGGCGAGCCGGAGCTTGAAGAGTGGACGGTTATCGACCGTACGCACGTCCGCGTGTTCCTCGGAAACCCTGACGAGGCTGGGGATCAGTACAAGGAGACGGCCGCGTACGCACACGGTATGGGTGTGTGCCCTGTCGTGCGATTCGTTAACCAGGAGTCGTTCTCCGAGTCCCAGCCTCCGGTAAGCGAGGTCGAGCCGCTGTTCCCTATCCAGGAACGACTTACGAACCTTCACCTGGACATGGCCACTGCGGGTAAGTTCTCGGCGTTCCGACAGAAGTACGCAATCAACCTGGACCTTAAGCCGGGATCACTCAAGGCGAACCCGGGCGCTGTGTGGGCTGCACAGACGAACGGCGCGAGCGATGCGCCGGGCAAGTTCGGAGACTTCCCGGCTACACAGATGGATGGCTACAAGCAGGCCATTGAGCTCACGTTCAAGGAGTTTGCCGCTAGGTCGTCTCTGCCTATGCGAGCCATGTCTCCGGACATGGTCAACGTCTCCGGCGACGCTCTCGAATTCGCCGAGAAGGACCTGAACCAGAAGGTTGCCGACCGGCAGCGCTCGTACGGTCGAGCCTGGGCAACGGTGATGGGTCTGGCAGCTTTCGCGGCCGGTTATGTGAAGGCGTTCAGCATGAGCGCCAACGTCGTTTGGTACGACAATCGGTCTCACGATCCACTGTCCCTTTATCAGGGCCTGATGAACCTGAAGAACATCGGCTTCCCGACGCGGGTCCTCGTGGAGATGCTTCCGGCGGGCACGCTTACAGCCGATCAGATCTACGAGGTGAAGGCATTCTCTGACGACGATAAGCACGGCGTGGCGGCTAGGTGGCTGGGTTTTAGCGAGGACGGCCAGAAGTTCCTTAAGGAGCAGGAAGAGTTCATGACCGAGAAGTACCCGGATGAGTTCAAGGTCAAGGAGGCCGCGTAATGCGTACCCGTGTGCTGCCTCTCGGCGAGTACGTCGTTGGCGAGGCCCTGAAGCACTACCTCCCGAAGGCTGTCCGGGTCTCCCTCGTGCCCCCTGAGGGAGCCCTCAAGGGTCAGGCGGTCTACGTTCACCGCGTCGGCGGTGTGGCCCGGAACCCGGGCCAGGTGGACAACGGCATGTACGTCATCAACCTGTTCGCTCCCTCGTTCCGCGAGGCTGCTGAGCTCGGCCAGGCCGTACGGACCAGCCTGTATGAGGCTGAGCGGGACCAGTTCGCGGCTAAGGACGGCCGCTTGGGCAAGGTGACCGAGGTGGCCGCGCCGTCGCCCCTACCGCACGAGAACGACGGCGATCCGTTCACGGGGTACGCGAGCTACACGATCATCACTCGCTGATGCGAGTTGACGCTTCCGCGGTTGAGCCGGCACGAGCACTGACCTGCCATGTTCCGGGAGAGGCGTTCTCAACTCGATGTAGCGGAGCCCCACCCGGCCGACCGGGTGGGGCGGTCTCTCAGACGAAGCGGCGGTAGACCCGGATGGTGCTTTCCGCGACGCACACGGCGCCGTTCCGCAGGATCATCGTCCGGGTGGCTCCGGCCCTGTACCGAAGGTCAGCAATAGGGATCAGGTGCCCCCCGGCTAGGACGTGATCACCGACTTTGAGTTCGTGGGGCGGGCAGTCCACGGGAGCTGTACCGGGCGGGATACGGATGCGGTCACCTGGCTTGGTACGTGGGTCACGCTTCCGTAGGTTGCGGCAGGCACGGCTTCGGGCGATCCACTGGAACCCGCCCGCGTCCATGAGTCGAAGAACCTCAGGCGACGGGTAGAGCTTGACTACCTCTCCCCGTAACTGCCTCTCACGGTCGATCACCATGTCACCGAGGTAGTAGCGAGTCACGTTCCTTCTCCGCTGCGGGGGCGTCGGCGTACATCACGTCTGCGTGGTCGGTGACAACTCGGCGGAAGAGGTTGTGACCCGTGGCCCCGGAGTGGCGGAGGGCCCACCGCTGGGCAGGTTCCTGGTCGTCGTGGGGTCCGGAGCCCTGCCCGCACTGGTAGGCGGCACAGAAGACTTCCCAGCTGACGCCGGCCTCGGGCACGTGCTCTATCGAGAGGTCTTCGAAGCGGTAGACACTGCGGATCACTGACCCGCCCGCTTCCGGGCCCTAAGCACGCTCGACCCTGAGGGGTGGGGGTGCTGCCGGATCTCGATGTTGCAGTCAGTGACCCCGCTGGCGTTGCCCGCCGCCCGGAACTCCGACCGCTGTCCTGCCAGGGCCGCGCAGACATCGCACCCGGGGTAAGGCTCCGCGTCCGGCCGCTCGAACGGGTCTCGCTGCGGCACCTGCCGCCATAGCTGCTCAGCCGTCGCCGCCATCACGCACCCTTCCGCCAAGCCTGTGGAGTGTGCTCTAACCATCGGCCCGTGCAATTGCACGGCCTAGTGTGATCCGTAGTGTGAACCGACTTCAGGGAGCAGGGATTTCGCTGTCTAGTGCGACCTGTAGTGGCAAGGTGGGCGCATGGAAATCGGGGAGCTGATCAGGGATCTCCGCAAGGCTCGCGGCTGGAGTCAAGGGCGGCTAGCGTCAGCGGTCAATGAGGCGTACGGGACGACGCTCACGCGGGAGTACGTGAGCAACTGGGAGTGTTCCAAGGTGAAGCCGGGCGGCTTCTACCTTGCTGCCCTTTCGGCCGTTCTGGACGTACCCCTAGCTGTCCTGGAGAACGACGTGCAGCGACGTACCTTCCTCACCGATGTGGCCGGGGTCGCCATAGCCCCTGTGGTGGCCTCTGACCTGCTAGCCCAAGGGTTCGCCGCCCGCCTCGCTGGCGGGCCCTCCCCGGACGCCTGGGAAGCCAAGCTAGCCACCTACGGCACCGAGTACATGTCGATGGGTGCCGCCGACATTCAGCGCCGGGTGTCGGGTGAGCTTGTCGTTGTACAGCAGCAGCTCGACCAACCCCGACTGTGGTCGGTCGCTGCGAGGCTGATGACGTTGTACGCGAAGACGTTTCCGGGGTCGGACGGGACGAAGGCCGTCGAGTGGTATCGGCTGGCCGCGCAGGCTGCCGACGAGTCCGGCGACGCCGATACGCGGGTGTGGGTTCGGGGCCGTGCCGCCATCGCCCTCGGGTACGAGGGTGCGTCTCTCGGAGTCGCGGACGTGCTTGCCGACCAGGCTCTAGCCATCGGCTCTGACAAGCCTTCGCTAGGTCTGCTAAACGCGATCTACGGCAAGGCGCACGCTGCCGCCCTACGGGGCGACACTGCGACCGCTCACCGGCTGGACGACCAAGGCCGCCGGATCTTCGACACCGCCGGATCGTACGAGCAGACCTCTGACTACGCCGTGCCGTACTGGCGGCTGAACGTCTTCCGCTCGCTCCTCCTCGCCAGGCTCGGCGACGAGAAGGGGGCCGTCGAAGCCCAGGAGCAGGCCCGTACGGAGCTTCCGGAGGAGCTGCCGAGGTTCGCAACTCACCTGGAGTTGCACCGGGGTTTGATGCTGGCGCGGTCCGGGGACCGTGCCGGGGGTGTGGCCTACGCAGAGGCCGCGATGTCTGCCCTACCGCCGGAGAAGCACAGCCTCACGCTTCGGATGCTGGTGGAGGAGATCAGGAGCTGAGCGGATGACGAAGCAGCGCCGATTACCCGGCTCGGCGAGGGTGCGGTTAGGTTGTCAGCGAAGGGTGCCTTGCGCGGCCGCGCAGGTCCACGGGTGCACCCGGCGGCTGAAGTGCTCGGCGCCGAAGACCTGGACCGGCTCCCCGACCGCCACCGCCGTGCCGGGGGCGTTGGTGCCCATCGCCGTCTCCGCCCAGCGGGCGCCCGGCACGAAGCCGAGGCCCTCCGCACGCCGCATCGTGGCGGGTTCGCCCTCCACCCAGAGCAGGCTGCCCCGCGCGTCGCACACCGCCAGCAGATGGGCGCCGTCCGAGGCGAAGGCGCCCACGAGGTCCCGGAACAGGGGCAGTACCCGGGCCAGCGGGTGCTGCTCCCGGTACGACCGCAGTTCCGCCCCGGCCAGCTCCATCCGGGGCGCGCACTCCGGGCTGACCCGGGCCCGGGCGCAGCGGCGCCAGGACCTCGCGATGACCGCCCGCACCGGGGGCTCGACCCGCCCGTCCTGGGTGAACGCGGCGTGGGCCGCCCGTAGTTCCCGCGTCCGCTCGGCGGGGTCGGCCCCGCCCGGCAGAGCCACCGAAGGATCGTCCATGTCGCCCTCTCGCGGTGCCGTGGTACCCGGAGCGCCCCATCGTCGTACCGGCCCACCGCCCCGGCAAGCCGTGCGTCGGCCAGTGCGGGACGAAGCCCGGCCGGTCCCGGCCGGCAGGGCGCCCCGGCCTATTCCAGCTCCTCCTGGACCGTCCCCTGCTCGACCGGCTCCTCCGGGTCCAGTGCGGCCAGCGCGGCCGCGGGGTCCGTGGACGGCGGGCCGGCCGGGAGCCAGTGGTCCGCCGCGCGGCGGTACGGCCACCAGCGGCCCTCGCGGCCCAGGCGGAGCTGGCGGTTGCCGCCCTGTTCCGTCCAGCGGGACCGGACCCGGCGCAGCACGGGGGCCGGGGAGCCGGCGTCGGCCCCCTCGGCGTCGGCCCCGTCCGCCCCGACGGCCCAGGCCGACGCCAGCGCGGCCCTGGCCCGGGCGAGCGACGCCCGGTCGGGGGTCCAGTCCTCCTCCAGCACCGCGACGGCCTGTGCCCCGCCGAAGCCCCAGGCGAGGAGGGCCCGGTCCATGGCGGCCCGGTTCCTGCCGGAAGCCGCCGACAGGCGGGAGCGGACCCGAAGGTCGTGGGCCTGCGCCGTGAGCCGTACGGCGTCCTGCGCGAGCGTGGGCCCGGGCTGCGGGGCGCGCTCCGCGTGGGCCGGAGCGAGCGCCTCCGCGAGCAGCCGGTACGCCTGCGTCGCGGCCGCCTGCGCCAGGAACTCCACCCCGTCCACGTCCAGGCCCGGCGGCTCCGTCCCCGTCTCCGTGTCCAGCGTCGGAGGCTGGCCCGGCGCGTCCGGCAGCGCCGCGGGCGGGGGCAGCGGGGGCAGGGCGGAAGCCGCCGCGTAGACCTCGGACGCGAGGACACCGGCGCCGGGTGCGGAGCCGGCGGCGTCAGGAGATCCCGCCTCCGCCTCTGCCTCCGCTTCCGCCGAGCTGCGCTCCACGAGCTCGGCCACCAGACCGGTCTCCGCCCGCCCGCGGAGCAGCAGCAGCACGAACGGGTCCTCGTCCAGCAGCCGCGCCACCTGGTAGCAGAGCGCCGCCGTGTGCGGGCAGTGGTCCCACTCCTCGCAGTCGCAGCGCGGGTCGAGTTCCCCTATCCCGGGCAGCAGTTCCACCCCGGCGGCCGCCGCGTCCTCCACGAGCTCCGGCGGAACCTCCCGGTCGAGCAGCGCCGCGATGTGGCCGGACTCGGCGGCGGCCATCCCGAGCAGCCGGTCCCATTCCGCTTCCGTGAACTCCTGCACCAGCACGTCGGTCCGGTGCGCCGTCCCGTCCGGATCGCGCACCACGGCCGTCAGCCCGCCCGGCCGTACGGACACGGCGCCGACCGCACCCGAACGCGCGTACCGGCGGCCCTGCTTGACCTGTTGCCCGTCGAGCGCGCTGTCCTCCAGGGCGCGCAGCCAGGCATGGCCCCACCAAGTGCGGGCGAAGCCGCGGCCGGGGGCGGGCGGGAGCGGCGGGAAGGTCTTCTCGTACGGGTCCTGCGCGTACGGGTCCTGCGTATACGGGTCCTGCGGGGTCATCCGTGTCACTTCCCGGAGGCGGTCGGGCGGAGGGCGACGAGTGCGGCCAGCTCCGCGTCGCTCAGTTCGGTCAGCGCGGCCTCGCCGCCCGTGAGCACGGCGCCGGCCAGGGCCCGCTTGCGTGCGAGGAGTTCGGCGATGCGGTCCTCGACGGTGCCTTCGGCGATGATGCGGTGGACCTGGACGGGCTGGGTCTGGCCGATGCGGTAGGCGCGGTCGGTGGCCTGTTCCTCGACGGCCGGGTTCCACCAGCGGTCGTAGTGGATGACGTGCCCGGCGCGGGTGAGGTTGAGGCCGGTGCCGGCGGCCTTGAGGGAGAGCAGGAACACGGGCACCTCACCCGCCTGGAAGCGGTCCACGAGCTCCTCGCGGCGCGGAACGGGCGTCCCTCCGTACAGCAGTTGGGACGCGATGCCGCGCGCGGTCAGATGGCGTTCGATGATGCGGGCCATCGTCACGTACTGCGTGAAGACCAGCACCGAGCCGCCCTCGGCCAGGATCGTGTCGAGCAGCTCGTCGAGGAGCTCCAGCTTGCCGGAGGCCGTACCGGCGGACTCCTTCGTGCCGTGCTGCTCCTTCGTGTAAGGCTCCTTCGTGTACTGGGCGGGGTGGTTGCAGATCTGCTTGAGCGAGGTCAGCAGTTTGACGACGAGCCCGCGGCGCTCCATCCCGTCCGCTGCGGCGATCGCGGCGAGGGTCTCGCGCACGACCGCCTCGTACAGCGCGGCCTGTTCGCGGGTCAGGGACACCGCGTGGTCGGTCTCGGTCTTGGGCGGCAGTTCGGGGGCGATCCCCGGGTCCGACTTCTTGCGGCGGAGAAGGAACGGCCGGACGAGCGCCCCGAGCCGGGCCGCCGCCCGCGGGTCGCGGCCGCTCTCGACCGGCTCGGCGTAGCGCGTGCGGAAGGTGCCGAGGCGGCCGAGGAGACCGGGCGTGGTCCAGTCGAGGACGGCCCACAGCTCGGACAGGTTGTTCTCCACCGGGGTACCGGTGAGGGCCACGCGGGCGGCCGAGGGGATGGTGCGCAGGGCCTTGGCGGTAGAGGAGCGCGGGTTCTTGACGTGCTGGGCCTCGTCGGCGACGACCATGCCCCAGCGCACGGCGGCGAGCCGGGGCGCGTCCAGGCGCATGGTTCCGTAGGTGGTGAGGACGAACTCCCCGGCGGGCCGGCCGGTCAGGTCGTCGAGCTCGCGGCCGGCGCCGTGGAAGCGGCGCACCGGAGTGCCGGGGGCGAACCGCTCGATCTCGCGCTGCCAGTTGCCGAGCAGCGAGGCCGGGCAGACCACCAGCGTCGGGCCCTCGTGCCCGTGCTCCTGGCGGTGCAGGTGCAGGGCGATCAGGGTGACGGTCTTGCCGAGGCCCATGTCGTCGGCGAGGCAGGCGCCGAAGCCGAGTCCGGTCAGGCGGGCGAGCCAGCGCAGGCCGCGGAGCTGGTAGTCCCGCAGGGAGGCGCGGAGGGCTGCCGGTGCCTGTACGGCGTCGGCGGGCGCGTCGCCCTGAGCACCCCGCTCGGGTTCCGCCTGCTGGGGTTCCGCCCGCTCGGGGTCGGTGGTGAGGAGGGTGCGGAGCCGCTCCAGCGGACCGGCGGCCTCCACGTCGTACCGCGTGCCGTCGAGCTCCGCCGTGCCGGTCAGTACGGCCGCCAGCGCGTCGGCGGCCGTCACCTCGCGGACCTGGCGGGCGAGGGCACGGGTCCGGCGGGCCTCGGCCGGATCGATCAGGACCCACTGGTCGCGCAGCCGGACCAGCGGCCGCTTCGCCTCGGCGAGCCGGTCCAGCTCGTCGGCGGTCAGATCGCCCTGGCCGCCCAGGGCGTAGCGCCAGCCGACGGGGTGCGCGGAGGTGGTGGAGAGCGGGCCGGCCGGGCCCGGCGGGCCGGAGCCGGCGGCGGGCCCGCCCACGACGGCCCGCATGGTGAGCGTACGGGCGAGCCCGCGCGGCCAGTGCACCTGCACCCCGTCGGCCGCCAGGGCTCCGGCGGCCTCCCCGAGCAGCTCCACGACCTCCTCGTCGGCGAGGTCCACGGCGTCGGGGACGGCGGCGCCGAGCAGGGGCGCGAGCGGCGGCCACAGCCGGGCGGCGCGGCGCAGCGCCCGGAGCGCGTCCAGGCGGGCACGGGGCGGGAAGGCGGCCGCGGCGGGTCCGGAGCCGGCCCAGACGTCGGCCGCGTCCGCGACGAGCGCGGCGTCGGCGAGGCCGTGCATCTGCAGGACGGCACGGAAGGCGGCGGGCCGGGCGTCCGGGTCCACCTCGATGCGGAGCGAGACGCGCACCCCGGCGTCGTGCCCGGCCGCCACCTCCGCGGCCCAGTCGCGCAGTTCGGGGTGGAGCCGGGCCGGGCGGGCGGCGTAGGCCGACCCGCCGGCGGCGGCGGGTGCGGCGGGGGAGCGGGGCAGGGTGTCGGCGACGGCGTCGAGGAAGGCGCGCAGCAGCGGCTCCGGGGCGGGCAGCCGTGGCGGTGCGGCGGGATCGCCCTGGCCGCCGTTGGGCGGTGCGGCGGCGGTGGCGCTGGCGCTGGCGGTGGCGGTGGCGGTTGCCGAGGCCGTGGCCGTGGCGCCGGGGTCCACCGGTACGCAGTGCGCGTCGGGCGGCATGGCCGCCGCGAGCTCCCGTACCTCCGCCAGGGCGGCCGCGTCCAGCGGCCCGAGCCGCCAGGCGTCGTACCCGGCGGGACTCAGGCCGGGCAGTAGCAGCCCGCGGGCGGCGAAGCGCAGGGCCAGCAGGGCGGCGGCGCCCCAGAACGGCGTGGCCCCGGCCGATGCGGCGGACCGGACCCGGGTGAGCAGGGGCAGGGCTTCGGCGAGGGGCAGGACGAGGGCCGTCACGGTGGTGTGCCGCAGGTCGGGCGTGATGACGGTGAGCTGCTCGGTGGTGCCCCGGCCGTCGAGGTGGAGGCCTTCGTCCGGGTCCAGCCGCCAGAAGGCGATGCGGCTTTCACGGGCGGGTTCGGCGGGCAGGAAGACGGCGGAGCAGGGGATGAGACCGGAGATCGTCGGGAGCACGCATTCCTCAAACTTGACTACTGGAGGCGAGGTGGCCGAGGGTAACCCACCCGCGGCCGCCCCGGCCCGCGACGACACCGTGACCCGGGTCACGTCCGCCTCGGGGTGGGCGAGAAGAGAAGGGAAGAGAAGAAGTGCGGTGCGGGAACGCGGGGGCGGGAGCGCGCGTTGTGCGGGGTAGTGGCCGAGCCGTCGGAGAAAGAGGGTGCCGCAGATGTCCACGAGCGGAAAGATCGCGGTTGCCGGTGTGGTGGCAGCCATCGTGCTGTTCTGGGCAGTCGGTTTCTGGGCCGGACTGCTGGTCCTGATCGGCGTCCCCGTGGCCGCCTACCTGCTGTTGGACTCCTCCCAGCGTCGTAGGCTGCGGGGTATATCCAGGAAGCAGATCGGCCGCTGACGGCGGCAGGGGGGTCAACCATGGGCACGGGAAGCACGGGAAGCACGGGAAGCACGGGAAGCACGGGAAACACGGCAGGCGCCGCACGCACGGCAGGCGCGGCGCAGGTCGCGGCCGTCAGCAGCAACGGGGTCTATTCGTTCACCAAGCCCACGCGCGGGAGCATCAGGCTCCTCGAAGGGCTCGGGGTCGAGGGGGACGTCCACGCGGGGGTCACGGTCAAGCACCGTTCCCGGGTGGCCCAGGACCCCACGCAGCCGAATCTCCGTCAGGTGCACCTGATCCACCGGGAGCTCTTCGAGGAGGTGGCCGGGGCCGGTCACCACGTCGAACCGGGCCAGCTCGGGGAGAACGTCACCACCGAGGGCATCGACCTGCTCGCCCTGCCGGCCGGCACCCTGCTGCGCCTCGGCGCGGACGCGGTGGTCGAGGTGACCGGGCTGCGCAATCCGTGCCTGCAGATCGACAACTTCCAGCACGGGCTGCTCAAGCAGGTGGTGGGCCGGGACGACGAGGGCAACCTGATCCGCAAGGCCGGAATCATGGGCGTGGTCCACCGGGGCGGCACCATCCACCCCGGCGACACCATCGAGGTCACCCTCCCGCCGACGCCGCACGTCCCGCTCGACCGGGTCTGACCTCAGATCAGCCGAGCCAGGCCCGAAGACGCTCGCTGAGCACCACGTCGTGGGGCAGCCGTTCCAGCTCGTGCGCAGGCACGTCCACCCCGTGCTGCCCCAGGACACCGGACAGGTAGCCCCAGTGTCCGGCGGCCATCTCTTCCTGCGTCATGCCGTCGAAGGGCTCGTCCGGCCCGACGACCGTCCGGGCCGTCTCCTGGATGTCCTCCGTGGAGGTCCGCGCGGGCAGGCCCGACGGGCCCGAACTGCTCCAGCCGCGGTCGTCGAGCAGCACCACGCTGCGGCCGTCGGCGAGTACGGCCTCCAGCCGGGCCGACACCGCCAGCTGCCGGGCGTTCGTGTTGCCGGCGTCCAGATCGGTGTAAGTCACCAAGCGGCTCACCACGGTCATGCCGCACCCCTGCCTCGAGCCTCGCGCCACGGCCTGCCGCACGCACGCGCACCTGCCGACGGAACCCCGGAGCCTACACTCGGCGCCCCGCTCCCACCCCGCGCGACGCAGTGGGGCGGGCCGGTTCGTGCACCCCGGCAACGCTCACCCGGGCAACGCTCACCCCGGCAACGCTCACCCCGGCAACGCTCACCCGGGCAACGCTCACCCCGGCAACGCTCGCGCAGGCAACGCTCACCCGGGCAACGCTCACCCGGGCAACGCTCACCCCGGCAACGCTCACCCCGGCAACGCTCGCGCAGGCAACGCTCACGCGGGCAACGCTCACCCGGGCAACGCTCACCCCGGCAACGCTCACCCCGGCAACGCTCGCGCAGGCAACGCTCACCCGGGCAACGCGCACCCGGGCAACGCTCACCCGGGCAACGCTCACCCCGGCAACGCTCAGGCGGGCCGTAGGGCGACCCGGTCCAGGGCCGCCAGCAGCTCCGACAGCTCCGGAAGCTTTCCGTGGGCCTCGTGCGGTACGGCCAGCACCTCGCTCGGCTGCTCGTCGAGCAGGACGAAGGCGGCCCCGTCCGTCCGGGCCACCAGCGACCACCCGGGTCCGTCGGCGCGCAGTGTCCGCGCCTCTTCCCCCGCGAAGGCCGACCGGACCCTGCCGGGTGGCGGCGGGCTCTGCGTGTACCCCAGGGCTTCCTCCAGGGCCCGTGCCAGCCCCGGGTGCGCGGCGGCCGCGGCCCCGCCGTCCGTCGCCACGCGCTCGCTCCAGTCGGTCCACTCCCGGGCGATCTGGTCGGCTCCCATGCGCCGCTGCACCGGACCCCAGACCTCGGCCGACGGCGGGGACAGCGGCACCCGCCCCGTGCCGTCCGCGCCCTGCTCGGGATCGTGCGGGTCGGGTATCCCGGCCGTGGCCACCGTGAGGTCCAGCGGCCAGCCGGCCAGCGAGACCACGATGGACCGTTCGTCGGGGGACAGGTCGTACTCCATCCCGCAGTCCCACGAGGCGATGGCCGTGGCCACGAGCGAGACGTCGTCGATCACGACCGTCCAGCGCGCGCCCTCCTCGTCCTGCCCCATCACCAGGCCGTACCCGGCCGCTGCCGACGGCACGCCGAGCAGCGAGCAGGCCTCGGGATAGTCGTCACCCAGGATGCTCGGGAACTGCGCGGGGGTCAGCAGCACGGCGGTCAGCACGTACAGCGAACCGCCGTCCTCCTCTTCGGACACGTGACCTCCCGGTCGTTCTCTCGTCGGCGCACCCTAACCAGCGAGTAACCACCGCGTCGAGAGGTGGCGGGAGACGATTTCCGGGCCCGCCACCTGCACGGAGGGCCGGCCGCCCGGCACGGACGCGGTCCGGCGCGATGCCGACGGCGTGCCGCGACGCTCAGGAAGAACGGACCGCCAGCGCGAGGAAGCGGGAGTCCTCGTCGGCGTACGAGGTCAGCCGCCAGCCCGAACCGGCGAGCAGCGGGCCGAGGTTGTGCTCGGCGCGCATGTCGTCCGGGGTGAGCTCGCGGCCGTGGCGCGCCGCGAGGGCCGCCCGGCCGATGGGGTGGAACAGGGCGAGCCGTCCGCCCGGGCGGACGACGCGGGCGAGCTCGCGCAAGTTGGCCCCGGGGTCGGGCAGATGGGCGATGAGGCCGGCGGCGAACACGGCGTCCAGCACCCCGTCGCGCAGCGGCAGCCGGGCCACGTCCGCCAGCAGCAGGGCGCCCTCCGCGTCCCGGCCGGCCTCGTGCGCGGCGGCCAGCATCTGCGGGGTGACATCGGCGCCGAGCACCGTGCCCGACGGGCCGACGGCCGCGCGGAGCGCGGTGAGCGCACGGCCGGTGCCGCAGCCCGCGTCGAGCACCCGGTCACCGGGGCGCAGCCCGAACTCGCCCACGGCGGTGAGGAAGGCGGGCCCGTCCCCGGGGAACTTGCGGTCCCAGGCGGCCGCGCGCGCCCCGAAGAACTCCTGGACGTGGCCGCGGTCCCGGGTCTGATCCCCGGGCCGTTCCTGAGCCCGGTCCTGAACCTGCTCCCCGGAGCGTTCCTGCACCTGCTCCCGGGAGCGTTCCTGAGCCCGGTCCTGCGGCCCGTTCCGGGTGGGGTCCTGTGTGCGGTCTTCGCTCATGTGCCCATGATCCCTCACCCACGCTCCGGCACATGCCTGCGGAACGTGTGCAAGGTGGTACGCGGCGTGATCGAAGAAGAACGTATCTCTGTCATATTCCAGCAGTTCCAGTGGCTTTCGAAATGCGGCCCGTGTTCGCTCCCTCACCCGGACTAGCTTCCGTGGCCATGGGACACCTGGACCACGCCGCCTATGGCTGGCTTACCCCCGCGCTGTCATACGTGATGGCTTCGATCGGCGCCGCCCTCGGCCTGCGCTGCACCGTTCGCGCGCTCGCCGCGACGACCGGAACCTCCCGCCGCAACTGGCTCCTCACGGCGGCCTCGGCCATCGGCACCGGGATCTGGACGATGCACTTCGTCGCCATGCTCGGCTTCCACGTCACGGGGACCGAGATCCGCTACAACGTGCCGCTGACCATCCTCAGCCTCCTCGTCGCGATGATCGTCGTCGGCGCCGGAGTGTTCGCCGTCGGCTACGGCAAGGACCGCGGCCGGGCCCTGGTCGTCGGCGGCCTCACCACCGGCCTCGGCGTCGCCAGCATGCACTACCTCGGCATGGCGGCCCTGCGCCTGCACGGCTCGGTCTCCTACGCGCCGCTCACCGTCGGGCTCTCGGTCGCCATCGCGGTCGTCGCGGCCACGGCCGCCCTGTGGGCCGTCCTGAACATCAAGTCCCCGGTGGCCGTGGCCGTCGCCTCGCTCGTGATGGGCGCCGCCGTCAGCAGCATGCACTACACCGGCATGCTCGCGGTCGCCGTCGAGGTCACGCCCTCGGACGCGGCCCTGCCGGGCGCCACCGCGATGCAGTTCATCTTCCCGCTCGCCGTCGGCCTCGGCTCCTACCTCTTCATCACCTCCGCGTTCGTCGCCCTCTCGCCGACCGCCGACGAGCGGGAGGCCTCCGCGGTGGCCTCCGCCGACCTGCGCCTGGGAGAGCGGGCCGCCGCCGCGCCCACCGGCTGAGGCGTGACGGCCCCCGGCGAGGCCGCCACCCCGCCCCGTCGATGCCGCCATCACGCCGACGCGGGCACACCACCGCCCCCACCCGCGGACCACCGTCACCGCCCCCGCGCCCGTCACGTACGTACGCACCGCCCGGAACGAGGAGCCCATGCGCAGACCCCGCAGAACACCGGAAGCAGCGGCGTCGCGGCCGCCCGCGCCGGCGGGCGGCCGCGCCAAGGGTCCGGGCCGCCGGGCGCACGCCGGACCGCCCGCCGAGGAGCCGGTGGGCCGCGCGGCCTCCGGGATGCCCGGGGCGATATCCGGCGCGGCCGGGGGCGGCGGCGGAGGTCCGCGCCTGCGGCTGCGTCCCGCCACCGTCCGGGCGAAGATCGTCTCGCTGCTGATGGTGCCGGTGGTCTCCCTCCTCGCCCTGTGGGCCTTCGCGACCGTCGACGCGGCCCAGGACGTCGCCCGCCTCAGCCGTGTCCAGCGCGTCGACCGGGAACTGCGGGCCCCGGTCGACGCCGCCGTCTCCGCGCTGCAGGCCGAACGGCGCACGGCGGCACGGCTGCTGGCCGATCCCACCAGCGGCCAGGCGGCCGCCGCCCAGGCCCCCGGGCAGGCCGCCGCCCTGGACGAACAGGCGCGCCGGACCGACGGCTCCGTACGGGCCCTGCGGCTCGGCGACAGCAACACCGTGGCCGACTCCGGCGACTACCGCACCGACATCGTCATCCGGCTGCGCGCCTTCGTCGCCGCCGCCGAGGGACTGGGCCCGGTGCGCAAGGACGTCGCCGCCCACCGGGCGACCCCGGAAGCGGCGTACGAGACGTACAGCCGGGTGATCGACACGGCGCTGGAGGTCGGCGGAGCCCTCTCCGGAGGAGGCGAGGACGCCGAACTGGGCGTCGACGCCAGGATCCTGCTGGAGTTCGCGCGGGCCGGGGAGCAGTTGTCGCGGGAGGACGCCCTGCTGACGGCGCCGGGGCCGCGCACCGCCGAAACGCTTCGCCGGCTCACCGGCGCGGTCGAGACCCGGCGGGCCCTGACCGCCTCCGCCGCCCGGGACCTTCCCGCCGCGCAGCAGGACGCCTGGCAGTCCGTCGCGAAGAGCGCCGCCTACGCCGAGCTCACCGGGGCCGAGGACCGGGCGCTGGCCGCCGCGGGCGGCGCGGGCGCCGCGGGTCCGCCCGCCGGCTGGGAGGCCGCGTACACCTCGGTCGCCGGTTCGATGCGGGAGATCGGGGACGCCGCCCACGCGGCCTCCGCGGACCGCGCCGACCCGTTCGGCGCGGGTGCGCTGAGTCCCGCCGGAGCCGCCGTCCTCCTGGGCCTGGCCGCCGTCGCCGCCTCGCTCGTCATCTCGGTCCGCATCGGCCGGGCCCTCGTCGTCGAGCTGGTCTCCCTGCGCAACACCGCGCTGGAGATCGCCCACCGCAAACTCCCGCGGGCCATGGACCGGTTGCGGGCCGGCCAGGACATCGACGTGGCCGCCGAGACCCCGCGGGGTCCGGCCGCGGACGACGAGATCGCCCAGGTCGGCGAGGCCCTGGACACGGTCCACCGGGCCGCGCTGAGCGCCGCCGTCGAACGCGCCGAACTGGCCAGCGGCGTGAGCGGGGTCTTCGTCAACCTCGCCCGGCGCAGCCAGGTCCTGGTGCACAAGCAGCTCACCCTGCTCGACTCGATGGAGCGGCGCGCCGACGACCCGAACGAGCTCGGCGACCTCTTCCGGCTCGACCACCTCACGACCCGGATGCGGCGGCACGCGGAAAGCCTGATCATCCTGTCGGGCGCCGCTCCCGGGCGCGCGTGGCGGATGCCGATCCCGCTGACGAATGTCGTACGGGCCGCGGTTTCCGAGATCGAGGACTATCCGCGCGTCGAGGTCCGCCAGCTCGCCGAGGCCGCGGTCGTCGGCGGAGCCGTCGCCGACCTCACCCACCTGCTGGCCGAACTCATCGAGAACGCGACCCAGTTCTCCCCGCCCCACACGAAGGTCCGGGTCAGCGGGGAGCCCGTCGGCGCGGGCTACGTCCTGGAGGTCGAGGACCGGGGGCTCGGCATGGGCCGGGAATCCCTCCAGGAGGCGAACCGCCGCATCGAGCAGTCCGAGGCCCTCGACCTCTTCGACAGCGACCGGCTCGGGCTCTTCGTGGTCAGCCGCCTCTCGGCCCGCCACGGTGTGAAGGTGCACCTGCGCATGTCACCGTACGGCGGCACCACGGCCGTGGTGCTCCTCCCCAACTCCCTGCTCCAGGGCGCCCTGACGGCCGCCGCCCCGCAGCCCGAGGCCGAGCACACCGCGGCCCCGGCCACGGCGCCGACCCCGATTCCGGAGCCGGTCACCGAACCGGTACGGGAGCGGTTCCGGGAGGCTTCCCAGGCCATCAGCGTCGTACGGGACGACGCGCGCGGGGTCCCGGTCCCGGACCGGAGCCCCGTACGGGAGGAACCGCGGCCCTCCCCGGTGGCCCCGCTGCGGCCGCGCGGCTCCGCGGGCGCGGCTCCCCGTACGCCCGCCCCGGCGGTCACGGCGGCCACCCCGGGCTCATCGGCGCCGTCGAGGTCGGCCCCCTCGGGCCCGGCCGCCACGGTCACCGAACTGCCGCGCCGGGTCCGGCAGGCGAGCCTCGTCCCGCAGCTGCGCGAGGCCCCTTCCCCCAAGGCCCCGGCCGGTGTCCGGGGGGCGGAGGGGCCGCCCGGCCGGAGCCCCGAGCAGGCGCGCGAGCGGATGGCGGCGTACCGGGCCGGCTGGGTGCGGGGCACCCAGGCGAGCGGCGAGGCCGGGGCATCCGGTCCGGGCGGTGCCGGGCCGACGGGGCCCACGGGCGGCACAGGCAGTACTGGCGAAGGCGAAGGAGCACGATGATGATCGAACATCAGAGGATCGACCTCGACGGCGCCCGCAGGTCGGGCGAACTCGACTGGCTGCTGGACGACCTCGTGGTCCGGGTGCACGAGGTCCGGCACGCCGTGGTCCTGTCCAACGACGGCCTGGCGGTGGGCGCCTCCAGCGCACTCAGCAGGGAGGACGCCGAGCACCTGGCGGCCGTGGCATCCGGCTTCCACAGCCTGGCCAAGGGCGCGGGCCGGCACTTCCACGCCGGGGGCGTGCGCCAGACGATGGTCGAGATGGACGAGGGCTTCCTCTTCGTGGCGGCCGCCGGAGACGGCTCCTGCCTGGCCGTGCTCAGCGGGGCCGGAGCCGACATGGGGCTGATCGCCTACGAGATGGCCCGGCTGGTCAAGCGGGTCGGCGAGCACCTCTACACCCCGGCCCGGTTCGCGGCGCGCCCGCCGGCCGCCGGTTGAGGGCGGCGGCCTTGAGCACGAACGGCCAGTGGTACGACGCCGACGCGGGCCCGCTCGTCCGTCCGTACGCCATGACGGGTGGACGGACAAAGCCGGGACCCCACGGGGTCCGCTTCGACCTGATCGCGCTGGTCGTCGTGGACCCGGCCGGAACGGACGAGGCGGCGGAGTCGCTGCTGGGACCGGAGCACCGGGCGCTGCTCGGCCTGTGCCGGGACGAGACCCAGTCCGTGGCCGAACTCGCGGCGGACGCGGACCTGCCCGTGGGCGTCGTGCGCGTACTGCTCGGGGACCTGCTGGAGGCCGGGCACGTCAAGGTCAGCCGGCCGGTGCCGCCCGCACAGCTGCCGGACGAGCGGATTCTGCGTGAAGTCATCGAGGGATTGCGAGCGCTGTGATGGGACTGCAGGACAAAGGGCCGGCGCCGGCCGCCGAGGGCGGCGAGGAACTGGCCGCCCTCGCGCTGAAGATACTCGTGGCGGGCGGCTTCGGTGTCGGCAAGACGACCCTGGTCGGTTCGGTCAGCGAGATCCGGCCGCTGCGCACCGAGGAACTCCTCAGCGAGGCGGGCGAGCTGGTCGACGACACGGGAGGGGTCGACCAGAAGACGACCACGACCGTGGCCATGGACTTCGGGCGGATCACGATCAGGTCGGGTCTGTCGCTCTACCTGTTCGGGACCCCGGGACAGGACCGGTTCTGGTTCCTGTGGGACGAGCTGTCGCAGGGCGCGCTCGGCGCGGTGGTCCTCGCCGACACGCGGCGCCTGGAGGACTGCTTCCCCGCGGTGGACTACTTCGAGCACCGCGGGATCCCGTTCGTGGTGGCCGTCAACTGCTTCGCGAACGCGCGGCGTTACGCCTCGAACGAGGTCGCGCGGGCGCTGGACCTGGACCAGGGGACGCCGGTGGTGCTGTGCGACGCGCGCGACAAGGACTCGGGGAAGGAAGTGCTGATCCGGCTGGTGGAGTACGCGGGCCGGGTGCACACGGCGCGCCTGCTGGAATCCGTGGAACCGCGGGCCGATTCGGTGTGAACCGGCCCGCGGCGGGGGCGCGTCGCGGGCGTGGCGCGGGGCCCGGCGGCGCTGCGGGAGGACGGCGCCGTGGGGGACGCCGTCAGTCGGCCACGCCGGCGGCCGAGATCACCTTGTCGATGCGGACGCGCACGAGCAGCTCCCCGGCGACGGCGTTGCGGCGGCCGAAGGCCTCGCCGTTCTCCGCACCCATGTAGCGGGCGCCGATCCTGGTCGACCAGGGCAGCATCGCGTCCAGGTCCTCGCTGATCTCCGCCCGGCCCTGGAGGACGACGTAGGCGAAGGGCGGCCGGTCGTCGTCCACGCAGAGGGCGACGCGCCCGTCGCGGGCCAGATTGCGCCCCTTGACGGTGTCCTTCCCGGTGTTGAACACGAAGGAGTCGCCGTCGAGAACGAACCAGATGGGAGCGATGTGCGGGCTTCCGTCCTCACGGACGGTGGACAGTTTTCCGGTGCGGGTGGAGTGGGAGACGAACTCCCGCCATTCCTCTTGAGTCATCTTCTTCACCATGGGCCCATCCTCCTTGCCGGAAAGCCGCTGGTGGGGAAGGCTGGCGGCACGACCATGCGGGGTGGGGCGCGGCCGGCCCGGCCGCGTCGACGGGGAGGGACTGGATATGGCGCTGGACAAGCAGCTGGACTGGCTGCTGGACGACTTGACGCGGCGGGTGCAGCAGGTGCGGCACGCGGTGGTGCTCTCCAACGACGGCCTGGTGACGGGCGCGAGCGCGGGGCTGGCACGGGAGGACGCGGAGCACCTGGCGGCCGTCGCGGCGGGACTGCAGAGCCTGGCGAAGGGCTCGGGGCGGCACTTCCGGGCGGGCGAGGTCCGCCAGACGATGGTCGAGTACGACGACGGGGTCCTGTTCGTCATGGCGGCGGGTGCCGGTAGCTGCCTGTGCGTGCTGAGCGCCTCCGAGGCCGACATCGGGCACGTGGCGTACGAGATGACGCTGCTGGTGAACCGGGTGGGCGAGCACCTCGGTGTCGCGGAGCGGCGGATCACCGGCGGCTGAGGGGGTCCGGGGCCTGCCCTGTGCGGTTGTCCACAGGCCCTGCGAGGTGTCGTTGCTCTGAGTTACGTTCTTCACACACAGTAATCACTCTGGTGGGGAGAGCGCGATGACACAGACGGTCCAGGCGCCGCGGACGGCGGCGACGGCTGCGATGGTGGCGGCGACGGCGGAGTCCGCGGTGGCGGCGACGGCGGAGTCCGCGGTGGCGGCGGGGTGCGACGAGGTCGCCGGGCTGCTGGGCGGCGGACGCGCCGCGGGGGAACTGGGACTGAGCCGGGTCGAGTTCGCCCGGGCCGTGCAGCTGGGTCTGGTACGGGCCGGCCCGCCGGGGGTCTCCGGGGCCGCTCGGTACACCCGGACCGAGCTCGACCGGGTCCGCTCGGCCGCGGGGTACCCGGAGGCGCTGCGCGAGCGCGTGGCGACGGTCGCGGGAACGGAGGCCGCGGCCGCCGCGCTGGGGGTCGGCCCGAGCCGGTTCACCCGGCTCGCCCGCTGCGGACACCTCGTTCCGGTGGGATACCGGATCAACCGCTACCGGGCGGTGGTGTGGCTGTATCTGACCGTGGAGCTACGGGACTTCGCGGCCCGGGAGCCCGCGATGCTGACGGGGAGCGCGCCGCCGGCGGACCGGGAGCTGATGGCGGCCAGGGCCGACCTGCGCCCCCGGAAGTGGCGCGAACGGCACGTCGGGCTGTTGCTGAGACGGACCGCCGACCCCTGGGAGCGGGCGGCCGTCCTGGCCTCCGTGCTTCCCGAGGACGATGTGCGCGCCACCGTGCCCGACCCGGCGGAACGCATCCTGCTCTGCGCGCTCGCCCCGCCACCGCCCTACGGGCATCCACAGGTTCCGGCGGCCGCCGAGGTGGCGGCCCGGCTGCTGCGGGCCGGGCCGCCGGAGGAGATCGGGTGGTACCGCACCAGCCTCGACTTCGCCCTGACCGGAGCCAGGGGTCAGTCGAAGTCGACGGGGGAGAGGGGGCCGACGTAGACCCAGGCCCCGTTCTCCCGGGCGAAGGAACTGTGCTCGTGCAGCGAGCCGGTGTGCCGGCCCTCGCGGTAGTGGGCCCGGAACTCCACCGAGCCCTCCGTCTCGAACATCCCGCCGCGCTCGGTGGCCAGGATCTCCAGCCGTTCCCAGCGCTGTCCGGGATCCAGGTCGAGCGCTCCCGGCCGGGTCGACGGGTGCCAGGAGCGCAGGAGATAGGCGGTGTCGCCGACGGCGAAGGCGCTGAAGCGGGAGCGCATCAGCAACTCGGCCGTGGGCGCCTGCCGCTCGCCGGAGTGGAAGCGGCCGCAGCACTCCGGGTAGGCGGCGGGCAGCCCGCAGGGGCAGGGAACGGCTGGAGCGGGAGCCGGGGTGGGCATGGAAGCACTCAGTTCTTCGGGGAGGTGAGGGACTACTGAGGGGACACGGCCGGCGTGGAGGCCTTGGCGCCGTACGGACGGAAGAGACCCTCCTGGACCACCGACACCAGCAGCTTGCCTTCGAGGTCGTAGATGCGGCCGCGGGCCAGGCCCCGGCCGCCGTGCGCGATGGGCGACTCCTGGTCGTACAGGAACCACTCGTCCGCGCGGAAGGGCCGGTGGAACCACATGGCGTGGTCCAGGGAGGCCATGTCGAAACCGCGCATGCCCCACAGGGGCTCCACGGGGATGCGCACGGCGTCGAGGAGGGTCATGTCACTGGCGTAGGTGAGGGCGCAGGTGTGCACGAGCGGGTCGTCGCCCAGCGGGCCGACGGCGCGCATCCACACCGCGCTGCGCGGATCGGCGTCCTTGAGCTCCTCGGGGGTCCAGCGGAGCCGGTCCACGTAGCGGATGTCGAAGGGCTGGCGGCGGGCCATCCGCTCCAGCGCCTCCGGCAGCGTGCCCAGGTGCTCGCGGATCTCGTCCACGACCTTCGGGAGCGCGTCCGGATGCGGGAAGTCGAGGCGGGGAGGCAGCTGGTGCTCGATGCTGCCCTCCTCCGGCTGATGGAAGGAAGCGGTCAGATTGAAGATGGTCTTGCCCTGCTGGACCGCGGTGACCCGGCGGGTGGTGAAGGAGCGCCCGTCGCGCACCCGCTCCACCTGGTACACGATCGGCACTCCGGGGATCCCGGGGCGCAGGAAGTACGAGTGGAGGGAGTGGACGGGCCGGTCGCCCTCCGTGGTGCGGCCCGCCGCTACCAGCGCCTGGCCGGCGACCTGGCCGCCGAAGACGCGCTGGAGTGACTCCTGGGGGCTGGCGCCCCGGAAGATGTTGACCTCGATCTGCTCCAGGTCGAGCAGATCGACCAGCCTCTCGGCGGGGTTCGTCATCAGAGGATCTCCACGGTCGGGGCCGGCCGCCGCGCGGGCGCCGGTCGGTTGCGGGTCGGGGGTCGGTTGCGGGGCGGATGCCCGCCCGTGCGGTGCCGGAGGGGGGTCAGAGCTGGCCGAGTTCGCCGACCGAGGTGACGCGCAGGACCGCCCGGCCCTCCTCGTCGGAGGCCGCGAGGTCCACCTCGGCACTGATGCCCCAGCCATGGTCCCCGTTGGGGTCGGCGAAGGTCTGCCGGACGCGCCACAGGCCGTGCGCCGCGTCCTCCTCGATCTGGAGCAGCTTGGGGCCGCGCGCGTCCGGGCCCGTGCCCAGGTCGTCGTACTCGTCCCAGTAGCCGTCCATGGCCTCGCCCCAGGCGTCGGCGTCCCAGCCGGAGTCGCCGTCGAGCTCGCCCAGCACGTTGACGTGATCCAGGGCGGCCAGCTCCACCCGGCGGAACATGGCGTTGCGGACCAGGACGCGGAAGGCGCGGGCGTTCGCGGTGACCGGCTTGACCTGGTCGGCCTTCTCCTGGGCCTGCTCCGCCGTCTCCACCTCGGGGTTCGCCAGCTGCTCCCACTCGTCGAGGAGGCTGGAGTCGACCTGGCGGACCAGCTCGCCGAGCCACTCGATCAGGTCCTGGAGGTCCTCGGACTTGAGGTCGTCGGGGATGGTGTGGTCCAGGGCCTTGAAGGCGCTCGCCAGGTAGCGCAGCACGATGCCCTCGGTGCGCGCCAGCTCGTAGTACGAGGTGAACTCGGTGAAGGTCATCGCGCGCTCGTACATGTCGCGGATGATCGACTTCGGGGAGACCGGGTGGTCGCGGACCCACGGGTGGCTCTTGCTGTACACGTCGTAGGCGTGCAGGAGCAGTTCCTCGAGGGGCTTCGGATAGGTGATCTCCTGGAGCCGCTCCATCCGCTCCTCGTACTCGATCCCGTCGGCCTTCATCGCGCCCACGGCCATGCCGCGTTCCTTGTTCTGCTGGGCGGCGAGGATCTGGCGCGGGTCGTCCAGCGTGGACTCCACCACCGAGACCATGTCCAGCGCGTAGGACGGGGACTCCGGGTCCAGCAGGTCGAAGGAGGCCAGCGCGAAGGTGGACAGCGGCTGGTTCAGCGCGAAGTCCTGCTGGAGGTCGACGGTCAGCCGGATCGTGCGGCCCTCCGCGTCCGGGGTGTCGAGCTTCTCGACGACACCGCCGTCCAGCAGCGAGCGGTAGATGGCGATGGCCCGGCGGATGTGGCGGAGCTGGGCCTTGCGCGGCTCGTGGTTGTCCTCCAGGAGGTGGCGCATCGCCTTGAAGGCGTCGCCGGGCCGGGCGATCACCGACAGGAGCATGATGTTGGTGACCTTGAAGCGCGAGGTCAGCGCCTCCGGATCGGCGCCGATGAGCTTCTCGAAGGTGGTGTCCGACCAGGCCACGAAGCCCTCGGGGGCCTTCTTGCGGACCACCTTGCGGCGCTTCTTCGGGTCGTCGCCGGCCTTGGCGAGGGCCTTCTCGTTCTCGATGACGTGCTCGGGGGCCTGGGCCACCACATAACCGGCCGTGTCGAAGCCGGCCCGGCCGGCGCGGCCGGCGATCTGGTGGAACTCGCGGGCGCGCAGCGTGCGGACGCGGGTGCCGTCGTACTTGGTCAGCGCGGTGAACAGCACCGTGCGGATCGGGACGTTGACGCCGACGCCGAGGGTGTCGGTGCCGCAGATGACCTTCAGCAGACCGGCCTGGGCCAGCTTCTCCACCAGGCGGCGGTACTTGGGCAGCATGCCCGCGTGGTGCACGCCGATGCCGTGGCGGACGTAACGGGAGAGGTTCTGGCCGAACTTGGTGGTGAAGCGGAAGTTGCCGATCAGCTCGGCGATCTTGTCCTTCTCCTCGCGGGTGCACATGTTGATGCTCATCAGCGACTGCGCCCGCTCGACCGCCTGGGCCTGCGTGAAGTGCACGATGTAGACCGGCGCCTGCCGGGTCTCCAGCAGTTCGGTGATGGTGTCGGTGATCGGCGTCGTGACGTACTCGTACGACAGCGGGACGGGCCGGGTCGCGGAGCGGACCACCGAGGTGGGCCGGCCGGTGCGCCGGGTCAGGTCCTCCTCGAACCGCTTCATGTCGCCGAGCGTCGCGGACATCAGGACGAACTGTGCCTGCGGCAGCTCCAGGATCGGGATCTGCCAGGCCCAGCCCCGGTCCTGCTCCGCGTAGAAGTGGAACTCGTCCATCACGACCTGGCCGATGTCGGCGTACTTGCCGTCGCGCAGCGCGATCGAGGCCAGCACCTCGGCGGTGCAGCAGATCACCGGGGCGTCCGAGTTCACCGAGGCGTCGCCGGTCAGCATGCCGACGTTCTCGGTGCCGAACAGCTTGCACAGGTCGAAGAACTTCTCCGACACCAGCGCCTTGATCGGCGCGGTGTAGAAGGTGACCTTGTCCTGGGCCAGGGCCGTGAAGTGCGCGCCCGCCGCCACCAGGCTCTTGCCGGAGCCGGTCGGGGTGGAAAGGATCACGTTCGCGCCGGTGACCACCTCCATCAGCGCCTCCTCCTGAGCCGGGTACAGGGTGATGCCCTGGTCCTCCGCCCACGAGGAGAAAGCCTCGAAGAGGGCGTCGGGGTCGGCGTTCGGCGGGAGCTGATCAATGAGGGTCACACCCCCCATCTTGCCTGGCTTACCCCCGGATGAGGGAACCGGAGGACGGAAGGAAGATCATCGGCGGTACGCTGTGCCGTCGATGCGGCCCGAACGACACCGTCACCAGGGCCCGACCAGCACACCACCGGGGCGGGGAACGACCATGATGGGTCCGGCGCACTCACTGTCCGGGGCAGCGGCCTGGCTGGGGGTGGGCGCGGCGGCGGCCGCATGGGGGCACCCGATGCCGTGGCCCGTCCTCGTCGTCGGCGCGCTCATCTGTGCCGGAGCCGCCCTCGCCCCCGACCTGGACCACAAGTCGGCGACGATCTCCCGCGCCTTCGGCCCGCTCTCCCGGGGCCTGTGCGAGGTGGTCGACAAGATCTCCTACGGGGTCTACAAGGCCACCCGGGCCCCGCGCGACGCCCGCCGCACCGGGGGCCACCGCACGCTGACCCACACGTGGGTCTGGGCCGTCCTGATCGGCGCGGGCTCCTCCGCGCTCGCCGTCACCACGGACCGGTGGGGCGTCCTCGCGCTCCTCTTCGTCCACCTGGTCCTGGCCGTCGAAGGCCTGCTGTGGCGGGCCGCCCGCATGTCCAGCGACGTCCTGGTCTGGCTGCTCGGCGCGACCAGCGCCTGGATACTGGCCGGCGTGCTCGACCAGCCCGGCAACGGATCCGACTGGCTCTTCACCGCTCCCGGCCAGGAATACCTGTGGCTCGGCATCCCCATCGTGCTCGGCGCCCTGGTCCACGACATCGGCGACGCCCTGACCGTCTCCGGCTGCCCGATCCTGTGGCCCCTGCCCATCGCGGGCAAGCGCTGGTACCCCATCGGCCCGCCGAAGATGATGCGCTTCCGCGCCGGCAGCTGGGTGGAGCTCAAGGTCCTGATGCCCGTCTTCATGCTCCTCGGCGGAGCAGGCGCGGCCTCGGCCCTCGGCTTCTTCTGACGGGCGGGCCTGTTCGCCGGGCCGTCGGCCGATCCCGCTCCGCTCCCCTCCGCTCCCCGGACTACGTCAGGACGAGGGGCACCGTGATGGTGAGGTGGTCGTCGCCGGTCGGCACGGCGGCGGAAAGGGCCTTCATCCGCGCTGCGAGGTGGCCGATCACCCGGCCGGTCAGTTCCTCGTCCCACTGCGCCGTGCCTTCCGGCGGCAGACGCATCTCCTCCACGGCCGGCGGGCTGCCACCCAGATAGCGCGCGGTGTCCTTATTGACGACCCAGCAGGCCAGTGCGATCCTCACCTGCCCGGGCGCCGCCCACTGGGCCCGCACGTGGGCGCACATGCTGAAGTCGTCCCCGCCGAGGGAGACCGTGGTGGAGAACGGCCTGCCGCGCGGGTACCTCCGCACCAGCTCGGCCACCGCTGGTTCCACAACGGCTCGCGCCATGGGTTCTGTGAACACCGTCCGCCCCCCGTTCAGCCCGGCCTTCAGCATCCCAGACGGGGTCCGCGTCGGATAGGTCCGCACAGGAGCCTGCCCTGGACCTCGTGGGCGAGGATCCAGGGCAGGCGGGGTCCGGTCGGCCCGGTCAGCCGTGCCAGGAGCGCCACAGGGCGGCGTACGCGCCGTCCGCCTCGACCAGGGCGTCGTGCGAGCCGAGCTCGGTGATGCGGCCGCCCTCGACCACCGCGATCACGTCCGCGTCGTGCGCGGTGTGCAGCCGGTGCGCGATCGCGATCACGGTCCGGCCGTCCAGCACCCGGGCCAGCGAGCGCTCCAGATGCCGGGCCGCGCGCGGGTCCAGCAGCGAGGTGGCCTCGTCCAGCACCAGCGTGTGCGGATCGGCCAGCACCAGCCGGGCCAGCGCGATCTGCTGCGCCTGAGCCGGGGTCAGCGCCGAGGCGCCCGAGCCGACCTCGGTGTCCAGACCGGCGTCCAGCGCCCGCGCCCAGTCCTCCGCGTCGACCGCGCCGAGCGCCGCCCACAGCTCGGCGTCGCCCGCCTCCGTACGGGCCAGGCGCAGGTTGTCCCGCAGGGAGCCGACGAACACGTGGTGCTCCTGGTTGACCAGGGCCACGTGCTCGCGCACCCGCTCCGCCGGCATCTGCGCCAGCCGCGCCCCGCCGAGGGTGATCTCACCGGTCCGCGGCGCGTAGATGCCCGCCAGGAGCCGGCCCAGCGTGGACTTGCCCGCGCCCGAGGGACCGACCAGCGCCATCCGGGTGCCCGGCGGCACCGACATCGACACCTGGTGCAGTACGTCGACGCCCTCGCGGTACCCGAAGTGCACCCGGTCCGCCCGGACGTCCCGGCCGTCCGGGGAGACGCCCGCATCGCCCGCGTCGGGCTCGATCTCCCGCACGCCCACCAGCCGGGCCAGCGAGACCTGCGCGATCTGCAGCTCGTCGTACCAGCGCAGGATCAGGCCGATCGGATCCACCATCATCTGCGCGAGCAGGGCCCCCGTGGTCAGCTGCCCCACCGACATCCAGCCCTGGATCACGCAGTACCCGCCGACCATCAGCACCGAGCCGAGGATCGTCACGTAGGTGACGTTGACGACGGGGAAGAGGACCGTCCGCAGGAACAGCGTGTACCGCTCCCACGCCGTCCACTCCTTGATCCGCCGCTCCGACAGCTCGATCCGGCGTCCGCCGAGGCGGTGCGCCTCGACGGTGCGGCCCGCGTCCACCGTCTCGGTGAGCACGGCCGCGACCGCCGCGTACCCCGCCGCCTCGGACCGGTAGGCCCGCGGCGCCCGCTTGAAGTACCAGCGGCAGCCGATCACCAGCACCGGCAGCGCCACCAGCGCGGCGAGCGCCAGCGGCGGCGCGGTCACCGCGAGCGCCCCGTAGAGGAGCCCGGCCCACACCACGCCGATGGCCAGCTGCGGCACGGCCTCGCGCATCGCGTTGGCCAGCCGGTCGATGTCCGTGGTGATCCGCGACAGCAGGTCACCGGTGCCCGCGCGCTCCAGCACGCCCGGCGGCAGTCCCACCGACCGCACGAGGAAGTCCTCGCGCAGATCGGCCAGCATCTCCTCGCCGAGCATCGCCCCGCGCAGCCGCACGAGCCGCACGAACACGGTCTGGATGCCGAGAGCCAGGGCGAACAGCAGCCCCACCCGGCCCAGATGGAGTTCGCGGGCCCCCTCCGAGAGCCGGTCCACGACCTGGCCCAGCAGATACGGGCCGACCATGGAGGCGATCACGGCGACCGTGTTGACCCCCACCAGGACCAGGAAGGCCCGCCGGTGGCGGCTGAACAGGCCGCGCACGTAGCCCCGTACCGTCGCGGAGCTGCCCACGGGCAGGGTCGCGGCCGTTTCCGGGGCGGCCGGATCATAGTCCGGCGGCGCCACGCCGATCATGCGGATTCCTCGATCTCTGTCAGTACGGATTCCAGCCGCGGGAGCCGCTGGTCTTCCTCGACCCGCTGGTCTCCCTCGGCCCGCGGGTCTTCCTCGGCCCGCTGTTCTTCCTCGGTCTCGCGGGTGACGACCGCCCGGTAGCGGCGGTCGCCGTGCAGCAGCTCGCGGTGCGTGCCGCTCGCCGCCGCCTTGCCCTCGTGGATCAGGACGACCCGGTCGGCGCGGTCCAGCAGCAGCGGCGAGGACGCCAGTACCACCGTCGTCCGGCCGGAGCGCAGCGCCGAGACGCCGTCCGCGATCCGCGCCTCGGTGTGCGAGTCGACCGCCGAGGTCGGCTCGTCCAGCACCAGCACCTCCGGGTCCGTCACCAGGGACCGCGCCAGCGCCAGCCGCTGGCGCTGCCCGCCGGACAGCGAGCGGCCGCGCTCGGTGATCCTGGCGTCCATCGGGTCGTCCACCCCGTCCGGGGCGGACTGCAGCAGGGCGTCCAGTACGTCCGCGCACTGGGCCGCCGCGAGCGCCGCCGCCGGTGCGACCGCTCCGGACGCCGGTACGTCGAACAGCTCGCGCAGCGTCCCGGACAGCAGGACCGGATCCTTGTCCTGTACCAGGACCAGCTCGCGCGCGGTGCCGAGAGGGAGCTCGTCCAGCGCGACCCCGCCCAGCAGGACGGAGGGCCCGGTCGCGGCGTCCATCGGGTGCCCGCCCAGGCGCTCGGCGAGCCGGCCCGCCAGGTCGGGGTCCCCGCACACCACGGCGGTGAGCCGGCCCGCCGGGACCAGCAGCCCGGTCTCCGGGTCGTACAGGTCGGCGCCGGAGGCCGGGGCCCGCACGGCCTCGGCGTCGAGGACCGGCTCCGCAGCCCGCTCCGCGGCCGGCTCCGTGACCGCGGGCGGCTGCGGACCGGCCTCCGCGTCCCCGCCGTCCTGGGCCATGGCGGCGGTCCGGGTCAGCGAGAGCACCCGGGCGGCCCGCTTGGCGGAGGGGCGGGAGAAGGAGTACGCCATCGCGATCTCCTCGAAGTGCCGCAGCGGGTAGAGCATGGTCGCCACCGCGCTGAAGGCGGCGACGAGTTCGCCGACGTCCAGCCGGCCGTCCAGGACGAGCGAGGATCCGTACCAGACCACCGTGACCAGCAGCGCACCCGGCAGGAGCACCTGGATCGCGGAGATCAGCGCCCACATCCGGGCACTGTGCACGGCCGCCTCGCGGACCTGCTGCGAGGCCTCGCGGTAGCGGCCCAGGAACAGCTCCTCGCCTCCGATGCCGCGCAGGACCCGCAGCCCCGCCACGGTGTCCGAGGCCAGCTCGGTGGCCTTGCCCGCCTTCTCCCGCTGGACGTCGGCGCGCCGGGTGGCGCGCGGCAGCAGCGGCAGGACGGCCAGGGCGAGCACCGGCATGCCGATGGCCACGACCACGCCGATCGTGGGCGCGTAGAAGAGCAGGACGACGCAGCCGATGACCAGGGTCAGGGCGGCGGCCAGGAAGCGGGAGACCGCCTCGACGAACCAGCCGATCTTCTCCACGTCACCCGTGGACACGGCCACCACCTCGCCCGCCGCGACCCGCCGCGTCAGGGCGGAGCCCAGCTCGGCGGTCTTGCGGGCGAGCAGCTGCTGGACCCGCGCGGCGGCCGTGATCCAGTTGGTGACGGCCGTGCGGTGCAGCATCGCGTCGCCGAGCGAGATCGCGACGCCGAGCAGCGCGATCAGACCGCCGACCCACAGCAGCCGGCCGCCGTCGCCGTCCACGACGGCGTCGATGCCCAGGCCCACGGTGTACGGCAGCCCCGCGACGCCGCCGAAGTGGAGCAGCCCCCAGCCCAGGCTTCTGGCCTGTCCGCCGAGTTGGCCCCGCCCCAGCCACCAGAGGAAGCGGGGGCCGGAGCGAGCATCGGGTACCCCTGGGTCCGGATACGGAAGATCGCTGATCTGCATGACGCCCCATGACTGGTCGAGTGTTCCAAACCGTGCAAGGTTCGCGTTCCGGACCGGCCCGGGGCAATCGATTTTCCGTTGGCCACGGCTTTCCGCGGGCGGTGCTGCGGCCCGGGGGCGGTCGCCCGTGAGGGCTGTGGCTCCTGATGCGCCCGGCGCTGTGAACCGGATGCCATTGCAGCCGTGTTGCAGGTTCGTGGCCATCCGGGCGAGGAGGTTCCCGCAGGTGGGGCCGGGCTCCTACGGTCCGTCGGGAATCACGACCAAGGAGTGTCCCGCCATGCCCCTCGACCTGTCGGACGAGAGCCAGTACGACCGTGCGCGCCTGCGGCAGTGGGCGCGCGGCCGCGCCCGCTCCTCCGGGGTGGACCGCCGCGACCTGCTGAAGCTGTTCGCCGCGGGGACCGCGGCCGGCTCCCTGGGCCTGGGCGCCACCACGACCGCCGCGGCCGCCACCGGTGGCGCGACGACCGCGGCCGCCACGACGACCGCCGCCGCGGCGCCCGGAACCGTGAAGCCGCTGCCGCCCGAGCTGTTCACCCTCCGGGGCACCAACGCGGAGACGAACTTCGCCGCCCTGCGCGGCACCGGCCCGCTGACCCCCGTCGACCGGTTCTTCGTACGCAACCACACCGTCACCCCGCGCCTCGACGCGCAGGACTGGCGGCTCACGGTGTGGGGCGACGCCCTGACCGGCGGCCCGGTCGAGTTCTCCTACGACCGGCTGCGCTCGCTGCCGGCGGTCGAGCGGACCCTGTTCATCGAGTGCGCGGGCAACGGCCGCAGCTTCTACACCACCCAGCAGGGGCAGCAGGTGACCGGGACCGCGTGGACCCTCGGCGCGATCGGCGTGGCCCACTGGCGCGGCGCCCGGCTGTCCGACGTCCTGAGGCGGGCGGGGCTGACCCGCGGGGCCGTGGACGTACTGCCCCGCGGACTGGACGACGAGGTCGTCACCAACGGGGTGAACCTGGGGCGGGTGCGGCGCCCGCTCCCCGTCTCCAAGGCCCTCGACGACGTGATCCTCGCGTACGAGATGAACGGCGAGCCGCTGCCGCCCGACCACGGCGGTCCCGTCCGCGTCGTCGTACCGGACTGGATCGGGATCTCCTCGATCAAGTGGGTCGGGGACATCGAGGTGAGCGCACAGCCGCTCTACACGCCGTGGAACACCGACCTGTACCGGCTGTTCGGGCCCGGCCAGCCGCCGGAGGGCAGTGTCCCGCTGACCCGCCAGACCCTCAAGAGCGCCTTCGAGCTGGAACACGGCGCGAGCGTGCCCGTCCACCGGACGCGGCTGCTGACCGGGCGCTCGTGGTCGGGCGCGGCGCCCGTGCACCGGGTGGAGGTCAGCACCGACGGCGGGGCCCGCTGGCACCGGGCCCGGCTGCACGACGCTCCGCGCCGCGGCAGCTGGGTGCGCTGGTCACTGCCGTGGACCCCGCGGGCCACCGGTCCGGCCGCGCTCCTCGCGCGGGCCACCGACGCCACCGGCCGCACCCAGCCGGCGACCACGGCCCACAACACGCAGGGCTACCTGTTCGACGCGGTGGTGCAGCACCGGGTGACCGTGGTCTGATCCGGCAAGATCCGAAGGGGACGACCTAGGGCCGGGTGGCGCGCTCCAGTTCCAGCAGCGCCGAGTAGTAGCTGCGGCCCGTGGCCCGGTCCATGCCCACCTCGCACATCCGGTTCGCCGACAGGTGCGCGTCGAACTCCCGCGCCGTCACCTCGGCGGCCTCCCGCGCCGTCGCCGACTCCGTCAGCTCCGGGTGCAGCATGCCGCGGTCGCCCGCGAAGGCGCAGCATCCCGCGTCGTACGGGACGACCACCTCGTCCGCGCAGGCCTCGGCGACCGCCCGCAGCTGTGCCTCGTTGTCCAGGTGCCGCATCGAACAGGTGGGGTGGAGCACCGCCGAGCCCACCGTGCGCCGGATCTCCAGGTGGGGGAGCAGCTCCTCGGCGGCCCAGACGATGGAGTCGACGATCCGCAGCTCGGCGTGGAGCGCGCGGTTGTCGTCCGTCAGGTACGGGACCACCTCGTGGGCGATGCCCAGGGTGCAGGAGGACGCGTCGACCACGAGCGGCAGCCGCCCGCCGGCCGTCCATCCCCAGGCGGCCTCCACGATCCGGTTGGCCATCACGCGATTGCCGGCGTCGTACCCCTTGGAGTGCCAGATCGTCGCGCAGCAGGTTCCCCTGACGTCGCCGGGGATCCAGACCGGCTTGCCCGCCCGTTCCGACACCGCCACCACGGCCTCGGGCAGGGACGGCCCGGACGCGCCGTCGGGGCCGCCGAAGATCCGGTTCACGCAGGCCGGGTAGTAGACCGCGGCGGCGCCCGGGCGCCGGGTGGCGGGCAGTGTGCGGGCCGCCGGACCCGGGACCTGAGGAAGCCACTGCGGAACCAGGTCGGGCCGTACGGCCCTGCGCGCGGCCCCCGTCACGGCCCGCAGGACTCCGTCCCCGACGGCGCCGGTGATCTTGTCGGCGGCGGCCACGGCCAGCCGGGCGGCCCCTTCGACGGCGCCGAACCGCAGGGCGGCGAGCTCGGCCGCGCGTTCCTCGCGCGGGCTGTGCCGGCGGTGTCGGAAGTCCTTCATCAGGGCGCCGGTGTCGATGCCCACGGGGCAGGCGAGCTTGCAGGTGGAGTCGCCGGCGCAGGTGTCCACGGCGTCGTACCCGTAGGCGTCGAGCAGTCCGTCGAGCACGGGGGAGCCGGGCTGCTGGCGCATCATCTCCCGGCGCAGCACGATCCGCTGGCGCGGGGTGGTCGTCAGGTCCTCGCTGGGGCAGGTCGGTTCGCAGAACCCGCACTCGATGCAGGGATCGGCTACGGCCTCCACCTGCGGGATCGTCTTGAGGCCGCGCAGGTGCGCCTTCGGGTCGCGGTCCAGGAGGATCCGCGGGGCGAGCACCAGGTCCGGGTCGATGACCCGCTTGGTGCGCCACATCATCTCGGTGGCCCGGGGCCCCCACTCCAGTTCCAGGAACGGGGCCATGTTGCGGCCGGTGGAGTGCTCGGCCTTCAGGGAGCCGTCGAAGCGCTCGACGGTGAGCCGGCAGAAGGCGTCCATGAAGGCGGCGTACCGCTCCACGTCCGCGGGCCGGCCGGCGTCGAAGGCGAGCAGGAAGTGCAGGTTGCCGTGGGCGGCGTGGCCTGCGACGGCGGCGTCGAAGCCGTGCTCCGCCTGGAGGGCGAGGAGGGCCTCGCAGGCCTCGGCCAGCCGGGACGGGGGGACCGCGAAGTCCTCGGTGATCAGGGTGGTGCCGGAGGCGCGGGCACCGCCGACGGCGGTGACGAAGGCCTTGCGGGCCTTCCAGTAGCCGGAGATGGTCCCGGCGTCGCGGGTGAAGGCGTTGGTGACCGAGGCCACCGGGGCCACCAGGTCCAGCCCGGCCAGCACCTCGGCCGCCCGCCGCTCGTACTCCGCGCGGCCGGCCTCGTCGGGGGCCCGGAACTCCACCAGCAGCGCGGTGGTGTCCTTGGGCAGGGCGGCCCAGTCGGCGGGGACGCCCGCGACGCTCACCGAGGCGCGCAGGGTGTTGCCGTCCATCAGCTCGACGGCCAGTGCCCCCGCCTCGTTGAAGAGCGGTACGGCGGCGGCCGCGGCGGGCAGTGAGGGGAAGAAGAGCAGCGCGCTGGTGAGCTCGCGGTCCAGCGGCAGGGTGTCGAAGACGACCTCGGCGATGAAGCCGAGCGTGCCCTCGGAGCCGACCATCAGCCCGCGCAGGATCTCCACCGGGGTGGCGCCGTCGAGGTAGGCGTCGAGGCGGTAGCCGGTGGTGTTCTTGATCTCGTACTTGGCCCGGATGCGGGCGACGAGCTCCGGATCGGCCTCGATCTCCTTCTTGATCTCCATCAGGCCGTGGCACAGGGCGGGCTCGGCGTGCGCCAGCTCCTCGTCGGCAAGCGGATCGGCGGTGTCCACGACGGTGCCGCTCGGCAGGACGAAGGTGAGGGAGGACAGGGTGCGGTACGAGTTCCTCGTGGTGCCCGCCGTCATGCCCGAGGCGTTGTTCGCGACGACTCCGCCGAGGGTGCAGGCGATGGCACTGGCCGGGTCCGGTCCGAGGACGCGGCCGTGCCGGGCGAGCGCGGCATTGGCGCGCACGACGGTGGTGCCGGGCTGGATCCGGGCCCGCAGGCCCTCCTCCAGCACCTCGACCCCGGCCCAGTGGCGGCGGACGTCGACGAGGATGTCCTCGCCCTGGGCCTGGCCGTTGAGCGAGGTCCCGGCGGCGCGGAAGACCACCTCGCGCTGTTTGCCGTGGGCGTAGGACAGGACGGCGGAGACGTCGTCGATGTCCTCGGCGATCACGACGACCTGGGGCAGGAACCGGTACGGGGAGGCGTCCGAGGCGTAGCGGACCAGGTCGGAGACGCCCGAGAGCACCTTGCCGGCGCCCAGCAGTTCGCACAGCTCGCTCCGCAGCGGCTCGGGAGTGCCCGCCGCGCCGCGGTCCGGCACCCGGTCGGGGGCGGGACCGCTGATGGTGCGCGGGCGCAGGGCCCCCGGCTTCGGTTCCAGCAGTGGCATCTGCAGCCCCTCAACTCGCGCCGTGTCGGTCGGTCCCGCTCAGTCGCTCTCACTCGTTCGGCGCAGTCCCGGCCCGGTCCCGGCCGGACCGTCGCCCGTCAGCAGCCGTGCTCCGCCGGAGCGTCCGCCAGAGCGTTCAGCAGACCGCCGAGCACCTCGCGCTGATCGGCGGTCAATGGAGCCAGGATCTCTTCTGCGGCGCCGGTTCGCGCGTTGCGCAGGCGCCGCAGCGTGGCGCGGCCGGTGTCGGTGAGCTCGATCCTTATGACACGGCGGTTCTCCGGGTCGGGCACGCGGCGGACGCAGTCGGCGCTCTCCAGGCCGTCGACCAGCGTGGTCACGGCGCGGGGCACCACCTCCAGGCGGGCGGCGAGGTCCGCCATCCGGGGCGGCCGCACCGCGGAGAGGTGGGCGACGGTCCGCAGCAGCCGGGACTGGGCCGGGGTGATGCCGAGCGGCTCCAGATGGCGCTTCTGGATGCGGTGGAGCCGCCGGGTCAGGCGGAGCAGCTGCTCGGCGAGCACGCCGTCGGTGGTGTCGGTGCCGTCGGTGCCGGCGCCCTGGCTGCTGTCGGTCTCGGAAGCGGTGCTCATGCTGCGGTCCTCATAATGGGAACGATATCAGGACCAGATTCATTGTGAGTATAGGTAACAATGAGCTATGCTCATTCGAGTCTCGTCACCTGTCATGAAGGAGGCCCATGCGCCCCAAAGAACCCGAGTGGGAACCCTCGAAGGAATCCCTGGACCCCAGCGGTCCCGCCCCGGACGAGCGGCCGCGCGAGCTGCGCCGCATCCTCGGCCTCTTCCGGCCCTACCGCGCCCGCCTCGCCGTCGTCGGCGTCCTGGTCGCGGCCTCCTCGCTGGTCGGTGTGGCCACCCCCTTCCTGCTGAAGGAGGTCCTCGACGTCGCGATCCCGCAGGGCCGGACCGGGCTGCTGAGCCTGCTCGCCCTCGGCATGATCGCGACGGCCGTGGTCACCAGCATCTTCGGCGTGCTCCAGACCCTGATATCCACCACCGTCGGCCAGCGCGTCATGCACGATCTGCGCACCGCCGTCTACGCCCAGCTCCAGCGGATGCCGCTGGCCTTCTTCACCCGCACGCGCACCGGCGAGGTGCAGTCCCGCATCGCCAATGACATCGGCGGCATGCAGGCCACGGTCACCTCCACGGCGACCTCCCTCGTCTCGAACGCCACGGCAGTCATCGCCTCCGTCGTGGCGATGCTCGCGCTCGACTGGCGGCTCACGCTCGTCTCGCTCGCGCTGCTGCCCGTCTTCGTGTGGATCAGCCGCCGCGTCGGCGGCGAGCGCAAGAAGATCACCGCGCAGCGCCAGAAGCAGATGGCCGCGATGGCCGCGACGGTCACCGAGTCCCTGTCGGTCAGCGGCATCCTGCTCGGCCGCACCATGGGCCGCGCCGATTCGCTCACCACGTCCTTCGCGGAGGAGTCCGAGAAGCTCGTCGACCTGGAAGTGCGCTCCAGCATGGCCGGGCGCTGGCGGATGTCCACCATCGGCATCGTCATGGCCGCCATGCCCGCGCTCATCTACTGGGCGGCCGGCATAGCCCTGCAGACCGGAGCCCCCTCGCTCTCGGTCGGCACCCTCGTCGCCTTCGTCACCCTCCAGCAGGGCCTGTTCCGGCCCGCCGTGAGCCTGCTGTCGACCGGCGTCCAGATCCAGACCTCCCTGGCGCTCTTCGCCCGCATCTTCGAGTACCTCGACCTGCCGGTGGACATCACCGAGCGCGAGGAACCCGTCCGCCTCGACCGCGCCAAGGGCGAGGTCCGCCTGGAGGACGTCCACTTCGCCTACGACACCAAGAGCGGCCCCACCCTCACGGGCATCGACATCACGGTCCCGGCCGGCGGTTCCCTCGCGGTGGTCGGACCGACCGGATCCGGCAAGAGCACGCTGAGCTATCTCGTGCCCCGGCTCTACGACGTCACCCGCGGCCGGGTCGCCCTCGACGGCGTGGACGTGCGCGACCTCGACTTCGACTCCCTGGCCCGCTCCATAGGCGTGGTCTCCCAGGAGACCTACCTCTTCCACGCCTCCGTCGCCGACAACCTGCGCTTCGCCAAGCCGGACGCCACCGACGAGGAGATAGCGGAGGCGGCCCGCGCGGCCCAGATCCATGAGCACATCGAGTCCCTGCCCGACGGCTACGACACCCTGGTCGGCGAGCGCGGCTACCGGTTCTCCGGCGGGGAGAAGCAGCGCCTGGCCATCGCGCGCACCATCCTGCGCGACCCGCCGGTCCTGATCCTCGACGAGGCCACCAGCGCGCTGGACACCCGTACGGAGCACGCCGTGCAGCGGGCCATCGACAACCTCTCCCAGGGCCGCACCACCATCACCATCGCCCACCGCCTCTCCACCGTCCGTGACGCCGACCAGATCGTCGTCCTCGACGGGGGCCGGATAGCGGAGCGCGGCACCCATGAGGAGCTGCTGGAGGCTGACGGCCGGTACGCCGCCCTGGTCCGCCGCGACCGGGAGACCGCGCTCAAGCCACAGAGCCCGTCCTCCGGAGGGCTCCTGTCCGGGGCGCTCGGTTCCGAGATCCGCACGGCGGGCCTGCTCAAGCCCGGGACCTTCAAGCCGGACACCCTGCGGGGCACCGAACCGACCCCGGTGAACGTGTGATCGTATGACCGGCACACGGGTCGGATGTCGGGAATCTGATGGTTCGCGGGTTAGCGTGCCCGCATGCCTCATGAGAACCGGCCGCCGTCACCGCGCCGTTCCCGGCTCACCCGCCGGGGCAGGCTGGCGCTCTTCCTCGGAACCGTCCTGGGACTCGGGGCAGCTCTCCTGATCCCCCTGATTCCCGGGGAGCAGGCGCCCGAGAAACCACGCCGGCTGCTGATCCCCGAGGGCTGGCGGGCCCCCCAGGTCTACGCCGCCATCGACCGAGAACTGAAGCTCCCGCCCGGCTCCACCAAGGCCGCGGTCGCCGCGACCGCCCTGCCACTGCCCGCCGAGGCGAAGGGCAACCCGGAGGGCTACCTCTTCCCGGCCACGTACCCGGTGACCTCGCAGTCCACCCCGGCCTCGCTGCTCACGTACATGGTCGAGACGGCCAACAAGAGCCTCGCCACCAAGGCCGTCGCCGACGGCGGCAAGGCCCACGGAATGACCCCGTACCAGACGGCCACCCTCGCAAGCATCATCGAGGCGGAGGCCGAGACCCGCGGGGACATGGGCAAGGTGGCCCGGGTGGTGCACAACCGGCTGGCGAAGTCGATGCCGCTCCAGATGGACTCCACCATCAACTACGCGCTGAACCGCTCCACGGTGGACACCAAGCTGAGCGAGACGAAGATCGACAGCCCCTTCAACACGTACGAACGCCAGGGCCTGCCGCCCACCCCGATCGACAGCCCCGGCCTGCAGGCCATGGCCGCCGCGGTGGCCCCGACCCCCGGGAACTGGCTCTTCTTCGTCACCGTGAAACAGGGCGACACCCGCTTCTCGTCGACGTACGAGGAGCACAAGCGCCACGTGGCCGAGTTCAACCGCCTCCGAGGGGCTTCACACACGACCTGACGCGGCCGGGGCGCAGGCCTGAGTCCGCCAGCCTCAGCGGACCGGGGCGCCGGTGCGGGTGAGCAGGCGGCGGATTTCGCGGGCTGCGGCGCCGCCGGCGCGGTTGGCGCCGATGGTGGAGGCCGAGGGGCCGTAGCCGACCAGGTGGATCCGCTCGTCGCGGACCGCGCGGGTGCCGTCGAGGCGGATGCCGCCGCCCGGCTCGCGCAGGCGCAGCGGGGCCAGGTGGTCGATGGCGGGGCGGAAGCCGGTGGCCCACAGGATCACGTCCGCCTCCACCCGGCTGCCGTCCTGCCAAGCGGCCCCCGTCCTCGTGAGGTGGTCGAACATCGGGCGGCGGTCCAGGACGCCGGAGTCCAGCCCGGCCCGGACGGCCTCGTTCAGCGGCAGCCCGGTGACGCTGACCACGCTGCGGGGCGGCAGGCCCTGCCGTACGCGGTCCTCCACCAGGGCCACGGCCGCGCGGCCCTGTGCCTCGCCGAAGCTTCCGTCGCGGAACACCGGCGGCCGCCGGGTGACCCAGGTGGTCTCCGCCGCCACCTCGGCGATCTCCAGCAGGTGCTGCACCGCCGAGGTGCCGCCGCCCACGACGACGACCCGGGCTCCGGCGAACTCCGACGGGCCCGGGTAGTTCGCCGTGTGCAGCTGACGGCCGCGGAAGAGTTCCTGCCCCGGGTAGCGCGGCCAGAACGGCCGGTCCCAGGTCCCGGTGGCATTGATCAGTGCCCGCGCCGACCAGGTACCGGCCCGGGATTCCACCAGCAGCCGGCCGTCCGCCCCGTCGCGTACGGCGGTCACGTCCACCGGCCGGCGCACGCGCAGGCCGAAGCGGTCCTCGTAGGCCGCGAAGTACTCCGCTATCACCTCAGAAGACGGCCGCAGGGGATCGGCGCCGGTGAGTTCCATCCCGGGCAGCGCGTGCATGCCGTGGACCTTGCCGTAGGTGAGCGAGGGCCAGCGGAACTGCCATGCGCCGCCCGGGCGCGGTGCGTGGTCCAGGACCACGTGGCCGATGCCGGCCCGCGCCAGGTGGTAGGCGCTGGACAGGCCCGCCTGCCCCGCGCCCACGACCACCACGTCCACCAGGTCCGTCACGTCCACGTTCTGCACCGCGAATTCGTTCACGGTTCTACCAACTGGGGGCGGCGCCGAGATCTTCCCGGGCTCGGGCCCCGGACCCCGGACCCCGCCTCAGCGCGCGAGCAGACCGCGCGCCGCGAGCTCCGGAGTCACCCCCTCGCCGAACCAGTACGCCTCCTCCAGGTGCGGATAGCCCGACAGCACGAAATTCTCGATCCCGAGCGCGTGGTACTCCTCGATCCGGTCCGCCACGTCCCCGTGGCTCCCGACCAGCGCCGTACCGGCGCCCCCGCGCACCAGGCCGACCCCGGCCCACAGGTTCGGGGAGATCTCCAGCTTGTCGCGCGAGCCGCCGTGCAGGGCGAGCATCCGCTGCTGACCGACCGACTCGCTCGCGCCCAGCGCCTCCTGGGCCGCCGCGATGGACGCGTCGTCCAGGTCGCCGAGCAGCCGGTCCGCCGCCGCCCAGGCCTCCTTCGCCGAGTCCCGGGAGATGGTGTGCAGCCGGATGCCGAACTTCACCGTCCGGCCCCGCTCCTCGGCCAGCGAACGGATCCAGTCGATCTTCTCCTTCACCTCCTGCGGCCGCTCGCCCCACGTCAGGTACACGTCCGCGTGCTCGGCGGCCACCGGACCCGCCGCGGCCGAGGACCCGCCGAAGAAGATCTCCGGCAGCGGGTCCGGCGGCACCGCGGTCAGCCCGCCGTCGATCCGGTAGTGCTCGCCGTGGAAGTCGAAGGGCTGCCCGCCCCAGACGCCGCGTACGACCGACAGGAACTCGGCCGTGCGCGCGTAGCGCAGATCGTGGCCGAGGTGGTCGCCGAACCGCCGCTGCTCCGCCGAGTCACCGCCCGTCACCACGTTGAGCAGCAGCCGGCCGCGCGTGATCCGCTGGTACGTCGCCGCCATCTGCGCGGCCAGCGTCGGCGAGATCACCCCGGGCCGGAAGGCCACGAGGAACTTCAGCCGCTCGGTGTGCTGCGCGAGCGCCACCGTCGTCAGCCAGGCGTCCTCGCACCAGGTGCCGGTCGGAGTGAGCACCGCCTCGAAGCCGAGCCGCTCGGCCGCCTTCGCGATCTGGGCGAGGTACTCGATGTCGGGCTCGCGCACCCCGGCGGCGGCGTGGTTGTTGGCGTAGGCGTGCCGGTCGACCAGGGTGCGGCCGTCGCCGCCGGTCGGCAGGAACCAGTGCAGTCGTACCGTCATCAGGAGTCCTTCCCGTACGTGCGCGCGGGGGTGGTGGAGGGCGGCAGGTTCTCGTTGAAGCGGGGGTCCACGAAATCCTTGAAGACGACCTTGCCGGGGATCAGCTTCAGCTCGGTGAAGGTGTCGGCGATCTTCTGCTCGGAGGCCACGGCCGCATCGTCCACGGCGACCGGTACCCGGGTGCCGTTGCTCCGCTTCACCGCGTCGAAGGCCACCTCGTACGGCAGCCCGGTCTCCTTCGACCAGACCTTGGCCCACTCCTCCGGGTGCTTGAACACCCAGTCCTGGGCCCGCTGGAGGCGCTGGAGGAAGTCCCCGATGGCCTTCCCCTTGCCTTCGTCCGCCAGCGCGCCGGGCGCCGCCACCTGGAAGGAGAGCCCGTTGACGACCCCCTCGCCGCTGGTCAGGATGCGGGCGCCGGTGCGCAGCACCTGGGAGGTGTACGGGTCCCACACCGCCCACGCGTCGACCTTGCCGCTGTTGAAGGCGGCCAGCGCGTCGGCGGGCTGGAGCAGGGTGATCTGCACGTCGGACGGGGTCAGGCCGGCCTGCTGGAGGCTCGCGATCAGCTGGAAGTGGGCCGAACTGCCCTGCGCCACCGCGATCTTCTTGCCGCGCAGCTCGGCGGGGGTCCGGAGGGCGGAGCCCTTGGGGACGAGGATCGCCTCGCCGGCGGAGGAGCCGTGGGAGGCGCCCACCACCGTGATCTTCGACTTGGCCGCGGCGGCGAAGACGGGCGGGGTGTTGCCGACGCCGCCGATGTCGACGGCCTTGGCGTTGACGGCCTCCAGCAGCGGGGGACCGGAGGTGAAGGTGGACCACTTGATCTCGTAGTCGATCTTCTCCAGTTCACCGGCGGCCCGCAGCAGCGACTCGTAACCGCCCTTCTGGTCACCCACGTTGAGGGTGACCTTGGCGCCGCTCTTGGCGCCGTCCTTCGCGCCGGAACCGGTGTCGGCGGCCGAATCGCCGCCGCAGGCGGTCAGGACCAGCGACAGCGGGAGCAGGGCGGCGAGCAGGGGCAGGGTGTGACGTCTCATGTCGCTTCTCTTCGATCTCTCGTACGGGAACCAGGGCAGGGGAGCAAGGGGGGTCGGCCGGAGCTCGGCCGACGCCGGGTTCAGCCGACGCCGAGCTCGGCCAGTAGCCGGGCGCGCAGCACGGCGAAGCCGGGGTCGCCGACCGAGCGCGGCCGCTCCAGCGGCACTTCGGTGTCGTGGGCGATGCGGCCCTCGTCCATGACGAGCACGCGGTCGGCCAGCAGCACCGCCTCGTCGACGTCGTGCGTGACCAGCAGCACCGCGCAGCCGCGCCGCTGCCACAACTCGGCGACCAGCCGCTGGGCGTTGATCCGGGTCAGCGCGTCGAGCGCGCCGAACGGCTCGTCCAGCAGCAGCAGATCGGGCTCGCGGACCAGGGCGCGGGCCAGTGAGGCGCGCTGCGCCTCGCCGCCGGACAGGGTCTTCGGCCAGGCGTCGGTGCGGTGTTCCAGCCCGACCTCGGCCAGCGCCCGTTCCGCGCGCCCCCGTTCGGGACGCCCGGGCAGGCCGAGCAGTACATTGCGCCAGACCCGCTTCCAGGGCATCAGCCGGGGAGCCTGGAAGGCCACCGCCCGGCGCTCGGGCACCAGGACCTCGCCCTCGATCTCCCGGTCCAGACCGGCGAGCACCCGCAGCAGCGTGGACTTCCCGCAGCCGCTGCGGCCCAGGAGCACGGTGAACTGCCCCGGCCGCAAGGTCAGATCGAGTCCGTCGATGACGGCCCGGCCGTCGAAGGACCGGGTCAGCCCCCGGACCCGTACGGCGGCGCCGCCCGGGTCGGCCGGGTCTGTCACGTCCGCCGGCTCCGCCGTGACGGTGGTGGCGGCGGCAGCGGTCACTGGCCGGTGAAGGTCGGTCGCCATTGCAGCAGCAGCCTTTCGAGAGCGCGGACGATGAGGTCGGCGGTGAGGCCGAGGAAGGCGTAGACGACGAGGCAGACGACGATGACGTCCGTGCGGAAGAACTCGCGGGCCTGGTTCATCAGGAACCCGATCCCGGCGTCGGCGTTGATGGACTCCCCGAACACCAGGGCCAGCCAGCCGGTGGCGAGGGAGTACCGCAGCCCGGTCATGAAGCCGGGCAGTGCGCCCGGCAGCACCACGTGCCGGACCAGACCCCAGCGGCCGAGCCCCAGCGCCCCGCCCGCTTCGATCAGTTGCTCGTCCACCCCGCGGATCCCGGCGTAGACGTTCAGGTAGAGGTGGAAGGCGGTACCGAGGGCGATCAGCGCCACCTTGGGCGCCTCCCCGATGCCCATCCAGATGATGAACAGCGGGATGAGCCCCACCCAGGGCACCGTGCGCAGCATCTGCACGCTCGCGTCGATCAGGTCCTCGCCCAGCCGCGAGAGCCCGGACAGCAGAGCCAGTACCGTGCCGATGGTCCCGCCCAGGACGAGTCCGACCGCCACGCGCTGGAGCGACACCCCCATCGCGGCGGGCAGGGTGCCGTCCCCGATCAGGTCGGCCGCGGCGCGGGCGATGGTCGAGGGCGGAGCGAGGGTTTCGGCCGGCAACCAGCCGAGACTGCTGGCCAGTTGCCATGCGGCGAGCAGCAGGAGCGGTCCGATGGTGCGCCGCGCCCAGCGGGGCGGGGAGCGCCGTTTCGCGGAGGCGGGTACGACGGGCACGAGTACCGGGGCCGCGCCGACCGAGTGCACGGATGCTCTCTTTACGGATATGTCCGGTCGAGCATGGCTGGTGAGAGTCATGGGTGCTCCACGGAAGGGGAGAGGGAGGCGGGGGAGATGCGGGGCAGGTGCGGGGCAGGAGGGAGCGCACGCCCGTCGGCCTCCACGCCCGTCGGCCCCACCCGCCGTGTGCGGAGGCGGAGTTCGGGGGCTGCGGGGTGCGGGGAACCGGAGCCGCTGGAGCCCGGCCGCGGCGGACCGGTGCCTGCGGGATCCGCGGATCGGCGGTTCGCGGGATCACCGGGTCGGCGGATCGCGGGATCGGCGACTCAGTGGATCAGCGGCTCAGGGTGTGCGAAAGGGGAGCGCGCTCGTGCCACAGGAGAAGGGCGTCAGCAGCCGCGGCAACACGCGGCGGAGGCCACCCGCAGCAGGTCGATGTGACCGCGCGTGGTGAGCATGACGGGACGCAACATGCGGCGAAACTTAGCCATTCGCCCGCCCCGGGTCAATGGCGTCTCGGCCCTTGGGATTCCGGTCTCTCCCGTCGGGACGCGGTGACCCTGCGTCGTTCCGTGAAGCGTCAGGGGCGGTGTGCGCGCAGGGTGGCCAGGACCGGGTCCCTGGGCTGGAGGGTGAGGCCCGGGAGAACCCTCGCCCGGGTCGGGCCGCTGTCCAGGTGGAAGCGCTGGGCCACGACCGCCAGCACCAGGGCGGCCTCGACCAGGGCGAAGCGGGCGCCCAGGCAGGCGCGCGGGCCGCCGCCGAAGGGGAACCAGGCGTGTTCCGGGATCCGGTGGGCGTCGGTCCCTTCGGCGGACCAGCGCTCGGGACGGAAGGCCTCCGGCTCCGGGAACCAGCGCTCGTCCCGGTGCATCGCCCACGGGCTGATCCACACCGACAGGCCGGCCGGGACCGGACGGCCGCCGAGCGTGGCGCCTTCCCCGGCGACCGCGGAGATCAGCCAGATCGGCGGATAGATCCGCAGCGCTTCCTTGACCACCTGCTGGGTCCAGGGCAGCCGCGCGTAGTCCTCGTACGTCGGCAGCCGGCCGCCGAGCACCCGGTCCAGCTCCTCCGTCAGCCGCTCCCGGGCCTCCGGTGCCCCGGAGAGCAGTTGCCAGGCCCAGGTCAGGGTGGTCGAGGTGGTCTCGTGGCCGCCGATGTACAGGGTGATCGACTCGTCCCGCAGCTCCGTGCGCGACAGGGGGCCGCCGTTCTCGTCGCGGGCGGAGAGCAGCCTGCTCAGGAGGTCGTCCCGCTCCTCGCCGGCCGCCGAGGCCGCCTCGTGCTCCCGTATGACGTGCTCGATCTCGCGGTCGAGGACGTCCACGGCCGCCCGCATCCTGCGCCGGCCCGGAGTCCGCACCCAGGGTGGCAGGAACATCGTCACGCCCCGGAACTCGGCGCCGAGTTCGCGCTGCGCGGTGGCCATGGCCGCGCTGATCGGCGCCTCCCGGCCGGCCGCGTCGCTCCCGAACAGGGTGCGCACCGCGATGCGCTGGGTGAGTCCGGCCATCTCCCGGTGCACGTCGATCCGCGCGCCGTCGCTCCAGGCGGAGACCAGCGCGTCGGCGCACTCCACCATCGTGCCGGCGTACGCGCGGACTTGGCGCGGCCGCACCGAGGGCTGCACCAGTGCCCGCTTGCGCCGCCAGTCCTCGCCGGTGGCCACGACCACCCCGTTGCCCAGCAACTGCCGGAAGGCCCAGCCCAGTTCGGTCGGGCTGAAGGTGGACTCCACGGCGCCGAGCAGTTCACCGGCGTGCTCCGGCAGCGAGACCAGGACGTTGCGCTGCGGGCCGAGAGCCCAGGGCACCCAGTCCCCGTACTCGTCGCGCAGCGACTCGAAGAAGGCCAGCGGATCGCGGGCGAAGGCGGGGAGGTTCCCCAGCAGGGGCCAGCGGCGCGGTCCGCGCTCGGAGCCCGCGGGCGTCAGGGTGGCGGTCACCCCGGCATGGTGACAGCGCCGCCCCCAGGACGCCAGAGCGCGCCGGAACCCCGGAACCCCGGGGCCGCGGCAGGAATGCGGCGAATCCGGGGTTCCGTGGTTCCTGTGCGCTCAGCGCGCCCCCGCGGCTCAGGCCGCCTGAGCCGCGGTGAGCCAGCTGTAGGCGCTGTCCGCGCTGAACTCCGCCTGCCCGGAGGGGAAGAGCAGCCCGGCCGCCGCGAAGGCCGGGTCGTCGGCCGTGGCCGCCACGTAGGGGATCGCCACGCACCGCATGCCCGCCGCGTGCGCGGCCAGGGCGCCCGGCGCCGCGTCCTCGACGACCACGCAGTCGGCGGGGTCCGCGCCCAGCCGGCGCGCCGCCTCCAGGAACACGTCCGGGGCGGGCTTGCCCTGCGCGACCTCCTCGGCGGAGACCACCGTGGTCAGCAGGGCGTCCAGCCCGGTGCCCTCCAGCACCGCGTCGATCGCCTCGCGCGAGGAACCCGAGGCCACCGCCATCGGGACGCCTTCGGAGTGCAGCCGCCGCACGAACGCGCGCATCTCCGGGTAGGCCTCGGTGCGGGTCCGCGCGAGCTCCAGGTAGGCGGCGTTCTGCTCGGCGAGCAACTGCTCCACCGGGGTCGTGATGCCGTACTCGTCCCGGAGGATCTCCAGGGTTTCCAGGGTGCCGATGCCGATGTACCGGGAGTGCTGCTCCCAGGTGAAATCGGGGACCCCGTGGCGCTCCAGGGTGAGCCGCCCGGACTCGTAGTAGTTCGGCTCGCTGTCCACGAGAGTGCCGTCGAGATCGAATATGACGGAGATCATCCGCTGTGCCCGTCCTGCCGGTGCCGGTCGTGCCGGTGTCTGTCCTGCTCCTGTCCCGTCCATCTTGTCAGTATTTTTAGGGATTCCGTGCTGCCCGTCCCACGGACTCGACCAGGGGGAGGAGCCGGTGCGCCACCCGCTCGCGCAGCGCCACCTCGGTACGGGTGCGCACCACGCCGGGCAGCCGGATCAGCCGCTGGATGACGTCCTCCAGATGCGCGTTGTCCCGCGCGGCCACCCGGGTCAGCAGGTCCCCGCCGCCGGTGATGGAGAAGGCCTCGATGATCTCCGGTACGGAGGCCAGCGCGTCGCCGACCTCATCCAGGTGGCCCTGGGTGACCTCGATGTGCACGAAGGCCAGGACGGGATGCCCGAGGGCGGCGGGGGAGAGCACGGGCCCGGTCCCGGTGATCACCCCGGTGCGCTCCAGCCGGTCGAGCCGGGCCTGGAGCGTGCCGCGCGCGACGCCGAGGATCCGGGCGTACTCCCGGACGCTGGTGCGCGGCTGCTCGATCAGCAGGCGCAGGATGCGTGTGTCGAGCTCGTCCACCGCCATGCCGCGACTGTACCAACGCGGCCCGATATGGGTACGTACGGGATCAGAAGCGATCAAACACGCTCTGACCTGCGGTGGCGCCGCGGCCGGTGCGGCGGCAGGGGCAGGAATCCGCTGGTCCGGGCCCGGTACTCGGCGTACCCGGGGCGGTCCGCCATGTGCCGCTCCAGCAGCCGCTTGCCGCTGCCGCCGATCAGCAGGTACGACATCACCAGCGGGGAGACCACCGACACCGCCACCGCCGCGCCCGAGGTCCAGGCGGTCAGCGACAGCCCCCACCACACGCAGAAGTCGCCGAAGTAGTTCGGGTGCCGGGTCCAGGACCACAGGCCCCGGTCCATGATCCGCCCCCGGTTCGCGGGATCGGCCTTGAAACGGGCCAGCTGGTGGTCGCCGACCCCCTCGAAGAGCAGCCCGCAGAGCCACAGCGCCGTGCCCGCCACGGCCAGGGCCCCGGGGCGCCCGGTCGCGTACGCCGCCGCCTGCACGGGCAGCGAGACCAGCCAGACCAGGCCCGCCTGGAGCAGGTAGACCGTGCGCAGCGCGTACCAGGTCGGGTTGCCCGGTGCCCGGGAGAGCATCCGCTCGTAGCGCGGGTCCTCGCCGTGCCCCCGGCCCCGCCACGCGATGTGCCCCGCCAGCCGCAGGCCCCACAGCACTGCCAGGAGCGCCGGAAGCGGGTGCCGGCCGCCCGACGTCGCGTACGTGGCCACCGCGACGCCGACGAAGCCCAGGCCCCAGGCCACGTCCACCCCGCGGTGCCTGCGCAGCCGGACCCCGATGGCGAAGGCGGCCAGCATGACGGCGAGGGCCGCCCCCGCCGAGACGGCCAGGCCCAGCCCGAAGGCGCCCCAGTTCACCGCGGACCCCCGCCCGCCGCGAGCCCCTCCGGGGCCGTGCGGGTCAGCAGGAACTGGTGCACGTCGAGGTAGCCGGAGGCGAAACCGGCCTCGCAGTAGGCCAGGTAGAAGGTCCACATCCGCCGGAACGTCGCGTCGAAGCCCAGCTCCGCCACCCGGTCGGCCCGCTCGGCGAACCGTTCCCGCCACAGCCTCAGCGTCTGCGCGTAGTGCGCCCCGTAGGCCTCGGAGCGGGTCACGCGCAGCCCGGAGTGCGCGCGCGCCACCTCCTCCACCGCCCGCACCGACGGCAGCATGCCGCCGGGGAAGATGTACTTGTGGATCCAGGTGTACGTGTCCCGGGTGGCGAGCATCCGCTTGTGCGGCATGGTGATCGCCTGGAGCGCGACCCGCCCGCCGGGCGCCAGCAGCCGGTCCAGCGTGGCGAAGTACACCGGCCAGTACTCGGCACCGACCGCCTCGATCATCTCGACGCTCACGATGGCGTCGTAGCTCCCCTCGGCCTCCCGGTAGTCGCACAGCCGCACCTCGACGCGGTCGGACAGCCCGGCGGCCGCGATCCGGCGCAGCGCAAGCTCGCGCTGCTCCCGCGACAGGGTCAGGGTGACCACGTGCGCACCGCGCCGGGCGGCCCGTACGGCCAGCTCGCCCCAGCCCGTGCCGATCTCCAGCAGCCGGGTGCCGGGACCGGTCCCCGCCAGGTCCAGCAGCATGTCGATCTTGCGGTACTGGGCCTCGGTGAGCTCCTCCGGGCCGGCGGGCAGGGTGCGGAACACCGCCGAGGAGTAGGTCATCGTCTGATCGAGGAACTCGGCGAAGAGCTCGTTCGACAGGTCGTAGTGGCGCTGGATGTTCGTCCGCGAGCCGTCCGGGGTGTTGCGGTCCGAGGCCGGGTGCCGGGAGGCCCACAGGCCGCGCAGCCGCTGGAGGGGGGCCGGGACCAGGCCCGTCACGTGCCGGGCCAGCACCGTCAGGACGGCGACCGGGTCGCGCGCGTCCCACTCCCCGGCAAGGTAGGACTCGCCGAAGCCGATCAGTCCCTCGGCCGCGATCCGGCGCTCGAAGGCGTCCGGGTCGTACACCGCCATCGCGGGGCCGCCCCGCCCGAGGGTTCCGTCGGGGCCCATCCGGACCTGGAGCGGCAGCCGGTCCAGGGCCCGGCGGATCAGCAGCCGTCCGACGGCGGCCCTGGCCCGGGAACAGGGCGGCACGGCCGGGGCGGCGGCGGTGGTGGTGCTGGTGGTCGACGTGCTCACTTCAGACCCTCCTGGGGTACGTGTATGGGGCGCGGCCGGACGGGCTGACCGCGCAGCCACAGCCGGACGCCGTGGAAACGGATGCCGGCGCTGACGGCGGCCGTGGACCAGGGCCGGCGCAGCGCGGCGCGCAGCAGTCCGAGGGCGCCGGCGGGGCGGCGTTCGCCGCGGACGGTGGCGGTCAGCCGGGCCCCGTCCGTCCCGCCGGCCAGCCGGACGGTCAGGGTCAGGTGTTCGCCCGGTTCGGGCAGCTGCATGCGGTAGGCCCCTTCCACCGCGAGGAAGGGGGAGACGTAGAACTCCTTGGGGACCGGGGACACGTCGAGGTCGCCCCGGTCGCCGTGGTCGCTGCGGGCGCCGCGGGCGGTCTCCGGCGGGAGCAGGTAGCAGTGCCGTTCGCCGTACGTGTTGTGCACCTCGGCCACCACGTGGCGCAGGGAGCCGTCCGGCCCGCGGCACCAGTACACGGTCAGCGGGTTGAAGACGTGGCCGAACACCCGGGCGTGCGCGAGCATCAGCACCCGCGAACCCGGCGGGAGCGAGGCGCCGCGCGCCGCCAGGAAGGCGTCCAGGCCGGCCCGGATCGAGGCGGCGCCGCCGCCGAAGTGGTCACGCGCCTCGAACCGGGCGAGCGGCCGCAGCGGCCGGGGGAGGCGCGGCAGCCGGTCGAGGTCCACCAGCCACAGGTACGTACGGTGCCGCAGCCGGTAGCGGCTCCCGCCCGACCGGACGTGCCGGATGTCGGCCCGGTAGAGGCAGGGCTCGGCCGGGCGGGCCTCGGCGGGGCGGGCCCTGGCGGGGCGGGCGTCCGCGGGACGGACCTCGCCGGGGCGGGCCTTCGCCGCGCGCAGTTTCGTCGGCCTGGGGGTCACCACGACACCCCCAGGGCGGCGGCTGCCTCCACGCCCGAGCGGCAGCCGTCCTCGTGGAACCCCCACCCGTGGTAGGCCCCGGCGAAGGCCGTCACCGGCCCCGACAGGGCCGGCAGGAGCCGCTGGGCCGCCACCGACTCCGTGGTGTAGACGGGGTGTTCGTAATCCATCTCGGCCAGAACCGCCTCCGGCCGTACGGCCCCGCCCGCGTTCAGCGTGACCACGTACGGCTCCGGCCCGTCCAGCCCCTGGAGCCGGTTCATGTCGTAGCTGACCCGCACGTGCGCGTCGGTGGGCCGGCACCCCGACAGCCGGTAGTTCCAGCAGCCCCGGGCGCCGGGCGTGCGCGGCAGCACCGAGGCGTCGGTGTGCAGCACGGTCCGGTTGCGGGAGTAGCGGAAGGCGCCGAGCGCGGCGCGTTCCGCGTCCGTCGGATCGGCCAGCAGGCGCAGCGCCTGGTCGGCGTGGACGGCGACGACCACCGCGTCGTAGAGCGCGGTGGCCCCGCCGGCGGTGGTGACCGCCACGCCCTGCGGGGTGCGGGCGAGGGACCGTACGGGCGTGGCCGTGTACACGGCGTCCAACTGCTCGCGGAGCAGCTCCACGTAGCGCGCCGAGCCGCCCTCGACCGTACGCCAGGCCGGGGAGCCGCCCACCGAGAGGAGTCCGTGGTGCTCCAGGAACCGGAACAGGTACCGGGCCGGGTACCCGAGCGCCGTGTCCGGCGGGCAGGACCACACCGAGGCGACCAGCGGGATCGCGAAGTGGGCGGTGAAGTAGTCACCGAAGCCGCCCTCCCGCAGGAACTCGGCCAGCGTGATCTCGCCGCCCCGGCCCGTACGGTCGCCGCCCCGGTCCGTACCGCCGCCGCCGTCGGCGGCCGGGGCGGTGCCGGTGGCCAGCAGCCTCCTGGCCCGCCGGTGGAACTCCGGGACCCGGGCCAGCATCCGCAGGTACTGAGGGTTCAGGGCCGACCGGGGCCGGGCGAAGAGCCCGCGCGGCCCGCGCGCACCCGCGTACTCCAGCCCGCAGCCCTCGCAGTGGACCGACAGGCTCATCGTCGTCGGCCGGGTGGCCACCCCCAGCTCCCCGAAGAGCCGCAGCAGGTGCGGGTAGGTGCGGTCGTTGTGGACGATGAACCCCGAATCCACCGCCCGCACCGTCCCGTCCGGCCCCTTGACCTCGTGGGTGTGCGCGTGCCCGCCGAGCCGGTCGTCCGCCTCGTAGAGGGTCACCTCGTGCGAGCGCGCCAGGACGTACGCCGCCGTCAGCCCCGACACGCCCCCGCCGATCACGGCTGTACGCGGGCGTGGCGCCCCTCGCTCGGTCATCGTGTTCCTCCTCGTCACCCCGTCGCCCCACATCCGGAGCACCTCGTCATCCGGAGCGCCCCGTCGCCGGAGCGCCCCGTCACCCCCTCTTCGGAGCCGAGGGGGGTCTTGGATGTGCCGAACGGGGGAATCCCGCATCCGATCCGGCGTGCCGCGCGGAATCGGAGGCAGGGGTCAGAGGTACCGAAGGACAGCGCGCGAGGAGCGGAGACAACCATGACGGGCAAGAACTGCCTGGTCACCGGGGCGACCGGATACATCGGCGGACGCCTGGTACCCGAACTCCTGAAAGCCGGGCACCGGGTCCGCTGCCTGGCCCGCACCCCGGAAAAGCTGCGCGACCATCCCTGGGCCGGGGACGCCGAGATCGTCCGGGGAGACGTCACGGACCCCGCGTCCCTCGACGGTGCGATGGCCGGCATCGACGTCGCCTACTACCTCGTGCACTCCCTCGGCACCGGATCCGGCTTCGAACAGCGCGACCGGGACGCCGCCCGGGCGTTCGCGGACGCGGCCCGTGCCGCCGGGGTCGGGCGGATCGTCTACCTCGGCGGCCTGACCCCCTCGGACATCCCGCAGCGCGCCCTCTCGCCGCACCTGCGCTCGCGCGCCGAGGTCGGGGAGATCTTCCTCGCCGGCGCCGTCCCGGCCACCGTGCTGCGCGCCGCCGTGGTCATCGGATCCGGGTCCGCGTCCTTCGAGATGCTGCGCTACCTGACCGAACGCCTGCCCGTCATGGTCACCCCCAGCTGGGTCGGCACCCGCTGCCAGCCGATCGCCGTCCGCGACGTGCTGCGCTACCTGGTCGGCAGCGCAGGCATGCCGCCCGAGGTGAACCGGGCCTTCGACATCGGCGGGCCCGACGTGCTCACGTACGAGGAGATGATGCGCCGCTACGCCGTCGTCGCGCAGCTCCCCGCCCGCCTCATCCTGCGGGTCCCGATGCTCACCCCGAGGCTGTCCAGCCACTGGATCGGCCTGGTCACCCCCGTGCCGAGGGCGCTGGCCCGGCCGCTCGCCGAATCCCTGCGGCACGAGGTGGTGTGCGCGGAGCACGACATCGCCGCCCACGTCCCGGACCCGCCGGGCGCGCCCATCGGCTTCGACGAGGCCCTCGAACTCGCCCTGATGCGGATCCGCGAGGCCCGGGTGACCACCCGCTGGTCCTCCGCCTCCCTCCCGGGCGCGCCGAGCGACCCGCTGCCCACCGACCCGGACTGGGCCGGCGGCAGCCTCTACACCGACAGCCGGGAGCTGGCCGTCGAGGCCCCGCCCGGGGCGCTGTGGCGGGTGGTGGAGGGCATCGGCGGGGAGAACGGCTGGTACTCCTTCCCGCTGGCCTGGGCCGTACGGGGCTGGCTGGACCGGCTCGTCGGCGGAGTCGGCATCCGCCGCGGCCGGCGGGACGCGGCGCGGCTGCGGGTGGGGGACTCCCTGGACTTCTGGCGGGTGGAGGAGATCGAACCGGGCCGGCTGCTGCGGCTGCGCGCCGAGATGCGGCTCCCGGGGCTGGCCTGGCTGGAACTGCACGCCGATCCGCCGGGCCCCGGCGGGGTCGGCTCCTGCTACCGCCAGCGGGCGCTGTTCCATCCGCACGGCCTGCTCGGGCACCTGTACTGGTGGAGCGTGTCGCCGTTCCACGCCGTCGTCTTCGGCGGCATGGCACGCAACATCGCCCGCGCGGCGGAGCGTACGGACGCCGCCGACGGGGACACGCCGTAGCCCCGTGCAGGCGGCCCGCCGGTCCCGTCCCCGGACCACGGGCGGCCGTGCGATGGAAGAATCGCGGCCGTGACGAACGGATCCGGGGACTTCGAACTGACCATGGACGAACTGCGCGTCGTCGCGCGCTACGTCCTGGAGAGCGCCGAGGAGGTTCTCCACGTGTTCGAGGAAGCCGTGCCCGGCGATCCCCGGCCCCGTGCGGCCGTCGACGCCGCGGGGGAGTTCGTCAGCGGCGCCAGGAGGAGCAACCTTCAGCGCGTCACCTCCCTGGACGCCCACCGGGCGGCGAAGGAAGCGCCCACGGAGGCCGCACGGCTCGCCGCGCGCGCCGCGGGAGACGCCGCGGCGGCGGCCTACCTCCACCCGATCGCGAAAGCCACCCAGGTGGAACACATCCTGAGGGCCGCCGCGAGCGCGGCACGCGTCGGCGAACTGGACGCGGACGACGATCCCGCCGTCGGGCTGCGGCTGATCGAGGAGGCGCGCGGGCGCGCCACACCCGTCCTGATCGACGTCCTGAACAGGTATCCGACGGCCCCGACAGGCAAGAGCCGTACGGCGCGGCTCATGACCCTCCTGGACGCCTCCCTGCGCACGCCCCGGCCGGCCGGGGGCTGAGGAGCGCGCCGCGGTGCCCACCGCATCCGGAAGGGGGGCCGGGGCGGAAGTACCTCACGACAGCCCGTACCCACCTTCCCCACGCGGAGCGAACCCCATGAACGTCGCGGTGGTCCTCTACACCTCCGACCTCCGGCTGCACGACCATCCGCCGCTGCGGGCCGCCCTCTCCTCCTCCGCCCAAGTGGTGCCGCTCTTCGTGCGCGACCCGGCGGTCCCCGCCCCGCCCAACCGGCTCGCCTTCCTCGCCGACTGCCTCGCCGGCCTCGACGCCGGGCTCCGCTCCCGCGGCGGCCGGCTCGTCGTACGGTCCGGCGATCCGGTCGCCGCGACGATGGAGGTCGTACGGGAGGCCGACGCCGACGAGGTGCACATGGCGGCCGGGGTCAGCGCCTACGCCCATGCCCGTGAGGAGCGGCTGCGCGAGGCCCTCGAGGCCGAGGGGCGGCGGTTCCACGTCCACGACGCGGTGATCACCGCGGTCGCCCCGGGGGCGGTCACCCCCACCGGAGCCGGCTCCGACCACTTCGCCGTCTTCACCCCGTACCACCGCCGCTGGGCGGACCACCCCCTGCGGGCCGCCGCGCCCGCGCCGCGCGCCGTCGCGGTGCCCGACGCGATCCGCTCCGATCCGCTGCCCGAGCGCGCCGCCGTCACCGGCACCTCCCCGGGGCTCGCCACCGGCGGCGAGCCCGAGGCGCGCCGGCTGCTGGCCAAGTGGCTGCGCTCGGGCATCGACCGCTACTCCGAGATCCACGACGACCTGGCCGGCGACGCCACCTCCCGGCTCTCCCCCCACCTGCACTTCGGCACGCTCTCGCCCACCGAGGCCGTCCACCGGTCCAACGCGGCCGGCGGCCCCGGCGCGGAGGCCTTCGTACGGCAGTTGTGCTGGCGCGACTTCCACCACCAGGTGCTCGCCGCCCGGCCCGCGGCCGCCGCCGCGGACTACCGGGACCGCGGCGACCACTGGCGCACCGGGCCCGCCGCCGAGCAGGAGATCCGGGCCTGGAAGGAGGGCCGCACCGGCTACCCGGTCGTGGACGCGGCGATGCGCCAACTGGCCCACGAGGGCTGGATGCACAACCGAGGCCGGCTGCTCGTGGCGAGCTTCCTCACCAAGACCCTGTACGTCGACTGGCGCGTGGGAGCCCGCCACTTCATGGAGCTCCTCGTCGACGGGGACCTCGCCAACAACCAGCTCAACTGGCAGTGGGCGGCGGGCACGGGCACCGACACCCGCCCCAACCGGGTCCTCAACCCGGTGCGCCAGGGCCTGCGTTACGACCCGGACGGCGGCTACGTCCACCGCTGGGTCCCCGAACTGGCCGGACTCCCCGCCCCCCGCGTGCACGAGCCCTGGCGGCTCACCGGCCTGGAACGGGCCGCCTACGACTATCCCGACCCGGTGGTCGGCCTCGCCGACGGGCTCGACCGCTTCCGCAGGGGCCGCGAGGCGGGGCCGGATTCCGCGGACGGGCCCGAGCCGCGCTCCGCGGGGCGCGCGGGGCCGGGGTGAGCGCCCGGCGGTCCGCCTCGCCGTACGGTGGAGAGGTGGAGCCCGAACCCCCGCGACCGCAGGACCGGCACCAGCCGCAGGACCAGGCCCAGGCCCAGGACCAGCCCGAGGGCCAGCCCGAGGGCCAGCCCGAGGGCCAGCCCGAGGGCCAGCAGCAGGGCCAGCAGCAGGGCCAGCAGCAGGACCAGCCCCAGCCGCAGGCCCCGCCCGTCGGCCTCGGCACCGGGGCCGTCGCCCGCCGCCTCGGGGTCTCGCCGACCACGCTGCGCTCCTGGGAGCGTCGCTACGCCATCGGCCCGGACCGCCGCGAAGCGGGCCGGCACCGGCTCTGGACCCCCGCGGACATCGCCCGGCTGGAGCTGATGTGCCGCCTCACCGCCCAGGGCGCACCCCCGTCCGAGGCGGCCCGGGTGGCCCGCGGCGCCGCCCGGGACACCCCTCCGGCGGAGGCGCCCGCCGAGGTGCCCGCCGAGGCTCCCGCCGCCGCGACGCCCGGCGGCCCGCGGGCGCTGCGCCTCGGGGACGTCCGCCCGGAGTGCAGGGGGCTCGCGCGGGCGGCCGTACGACTGGACGCGCCGGCCGTGGAGGACCTGCTGGCGTCCGTGCTCGCGGAGCTGGGCCCGGTCACCGCCTGGGAGGAGGTCATCGCGCCGACCCTGCACGCGGTGGGCCGCAAGTGGGCTTCGGCGGGGGAGCGTTACGTCGAGGTCGAGCACCTGCTGTCCTGGTACGTCTCCGCGGCCCTGCACCGGATCCGCCCCGCCCCGGAGCCGCTCCCGGCCCCGCCCGTCCTGCTGGCCTGCACCCCCGGGGAGCTGCACAGCCTCCCGATGGAGGCGCTGGCCGCCGCCCTCGGCGAACGCGGCCTTCCGGTACGGATGTTCGGCGCGGCTCTGCCCGCCGACGCCCTGTGCGAGGCCGTCCGGCGGACGGGTCCGCGGGCCGTCGTCCTGTGGGCGCAGTCCCGTACGACCGCGGACGCCGCGCTGGCCAGGGCGGTGGCGGGCATCGAGTGGGGACCGCGCGGCGCCCGAGGCCACTCGGCACTACTGCTCGCCGGACCCGGCTGGGGCGCCGGATCGGGATCCCAACCAGCCCGCTCCGAGCGGCTGTTCGGACTGCGCTCGGGGGTGGCGGTCATCGAATCGGTTGTGGCACCCCGCGCTCCAGGGAATGCTCCAGGGAGCGTTCCAGGGACTGCCGCAGGACGTGCAGCGCCCGCCGCATGTGGCTCTTGACGGTGCCCAGCGGGAGCCCGGTGAGGTCCGCGATCTGCGACTGCGTCAGGTCCGCGTAGAAGGCCAGCCGCAGCACCCGCTGCTGCGCCCGGGGCAGCCGGGCCAGCTCGCCGAGCATCACGATCCGTTCCACGGCCCGCTCGGGTCCCGGTTCGGGCTCCGGCCGGGCCTGTGCGCAGACGCGTGCGGCGGCCTGCACCACCCGGGCCCGCCGGGTGCGGGCCTCCAAGGCGTCGGCCACCTTGTGCCGGGTGATGCCGGTCAGCCAGGCCCCGAGACCGCCCGGTCCGGGCCGGTACCCGCCGCGGCCCCGCCACGCGGCGAGGAAGACCTGCTGGGTCACGTCCTCGGCCTCCCGCTCGTCGCCGAGCGAGCGCCGCGCGAGGGCGTGCACCAGCGGCCGCCAGCGCCGGTACACCGCCGCCACGCTGTCCTCTTCGCCCGCCGTGAAACCCGCCGCCAGCCGGGTGTCGTCCTGCTCGTCCATGCCCCGAGCCTCGCGGGGACGACACTCCTGGCCAACTTGCACCGTTTCCGCATCGGTTTCGTACCGCAGTGGAGGGCTTAGCCGGATGGCTCCCCGCCGGGGTGCATCAGCGGCTGGGTCAGGTAGACCAGCGCCACCGCCAGGATCAGTACGGCGGCTGGCAGCAGCAGCCATCCCACCGGCCAGCCGGTCCGTACGAGCAGCGCCCCGGCCAGTCCGCCCGCGAACATCGCGCCGACCGACCACGCCCGGCGCACCCAGGCCACGGTCCCGTACCCGAAGGCCCGGTCCTGCCCGATGACCGAGCCACCGAGGAAGGAGGCCAGCGAGCGGGTCACCAGGGTGGTCGGCACCCCGGCCAGGTTCACCCGCAGGCTCGTCACGTTCCGGATCCCCATCGCCAGCGACAGGGCCGCCGAGACCAGCAGCTGCCGGGCACCGGGAGCCCCGAAGCGGGGCGCCAGCCCCCATCCGGCGGCAGCGGCTGCCAGGACCAGCACCGCCTCGGCCGACAGCCCGGTCACGAACCAGCGCCGGCCCCGCCCCTCCACGAAGGCCTCCAGCCGGGCCCCGCACACCGCACCCAGGGCGAACGCGGACAGCGAGACGGCGGGCGCCAGCGAGGGCACCGGGCCCGCGTGGGCCGCGCCGAAGGCCAGGAACAGCACGTTGCCCGTCTGCATCGCCGTGAACACGGGCCCGAGCGCCAGCAGGCTGACCGCCTCGGTCAGCCCGGTCACCGCGGTCAGCACCAGCAGCAGGAGGGTCAGCGGAGGCCGCGTCGTACGGGAGGAACCGGGGCTCATGAGCCCCGACACTGACAGATCGGGCCCGCTCGTCCGGCGCTGACATGCCGCAGGCACTAGGGTCCGAAGGGTGAGCGATCTGCTGCTGGTGAGGCACGGCGAGACCGCCTGGAGCGCGACGGGACGGCACACGGGGCGCACCGACGTCCCGCTGACCCCGCACGGGGTAGAGGAGGCCATCTCGCTCTTCCCGTACTTCCGGGACAAGCATCCGGCCCTGGTGCTGACCAGCCCGCTCCGGCGGGCCGCCGCCACGGCCGAGCTCGCCGGCCTGAGCGGGGGCGTCACGGACCCCGACCTGTACGAGTGGGACTACGGGGGCTACGAGGGCGTCACCACCGCCGAGATCCAGCGCGAGCGCCCGTCCTGGTCCCTGTGGACCGACGGGGTGCCGCCCGGGGACGCGGAGCACCCCGGCGAGAACGCCGCCCAGGTCGGCGCCCGCGCGGACCGGGTACTGGCCCGGGTGGCCGGGGTACTGGGCGAGGACCGGGGCAATGTCGTCCTGGTCGCCCACGGGCACCTGCTGCGGGTGCTGACCGCGCGCTACCTCGGCCTGCCCCCCGAGGCGGGACGGCTCTTCATGCTCCGGACGGGCACCTTCAGCGCGCTGTCCACGGAGCACGGCCTGCCGGTCATCGCGAGCTGGAACTCGCGTCCCTGGGGCGTGCGGCCCCCGGGAACGCCCACCCCGGGCGCACCGACGCCGGGAACGGCCGTCCCCGAACCGGAACGCCCGCCGCAGTAGCCGGCAGTCCCCGCCCCCGGCGCCCGCCGCCCCGCCTCGCGCGCGGCCGCCGTCTGCGTGACGATGCGTACATGGCCCACGATGGCTCGGACGGCGATCCCCCTGAGCCCCCGGCACCGGCACCGGACCGGGAACCGGGGACGAGCACGGCCCCGGACGCCGCGGCGGCCGAGGAGGAACCCGGGCTCAAGGCCAACGCGATCGGCTTCCTCGACGCGCTGGTCATCGGCCTGAACTCGACCTCGCCCGCCTACTCCCTGGCCGCGGTCATCGGGCCGATCGTCGCGCTCGCCGGCATCTACGCCCCCGGCGTCATGCTGGCCTCCTTCGTCCCGATGCTGCTGATCGCCGCCGCCTTCTACTACCTCAACAAGGTCGACCAGGACTGCGGGACCACCTTCTCCTGGGTGACGCGCGCCATGGGCCCCTGGGCGGGCTGGCTCGGCGGCTGGGCCATCGCGATGACCGGAGTCCTCGTCATCGGCTCGCTCGCCGACGTGGCCGTCCATTTCGGCCTGCTCGCCGCGGGACTCGACGGCTGGGCGGCGAACGAGGCACTGCGCCAGACCCTGACCGTCGTCGTGATCCTGGCCATGACCGCCGTCTGCGTCATCGGCACCGAGATGTCGGCCCGGCTCCAGGACGTCCTGATCCTCGCCCAGGTCTTCTTCCTGCTGGTCTTCGCCGTGGTCGCCCTGTACCGCGTCTACGCCGGCACCAGCAGCCTCGACGGCACCAGACCCGCGATCGAGTGGCTCAACCCCTTCGGCGCCGGCGGCGCCGCCCTCACCGGCGGACTGCTGCTCGGCGTGTTCATCTACTGGGGCTGGGAGTCGGCGGTCAACCTCACCGAGGAGGTCGAGAACTCGGCCACCGCACCCGGCAAGGCCGGCATCTGGTCCACCGTCGTCCTGCTGGTCACGTACCTGTCCGTCGGCTTCGCGGTCGTCGGCTACGCCGGGACGAGCTTCCTCGCCGAGAACGCCGGCGAGGAGGAGGCCGTCTTCGCCGTCCTCGCCCACGAGGTCATGGGCGGCTGGGACTGGATGGTCCTGCTCGCCGTCTGCACCTCCGCCCTCGCCTCCACCCAGACCACGATCATCCCCGCCTCCCGCACCGCCCTGTCCATGGCCCGCCGGCACGCCCTGCCGCCGCACCTCGCGCACATCCACCCCCGGTTCCGGACCCCGGACGTGAGCACCTGGTGGGTCGCCGGCATCGCCATCGTCTGGTACCTCGCCGTCAACCAGATCAGCGAGAACGCCCTCCTGGACTCCCTGACCGCCCTGTCCCTGCTGATCTCCTTCTACTACGCGCTCACGGGCCTGGCCTGCGCCGTCTACTACCGGCGCCACCTGCTGGAGAGCGTGCACAACTTCCTGCTGATCGGCCTCGGCCCCGTGGTCGGCGCCGGCCTGCTGGCCTGGCTGCTCGTGCAGTCGGTCGGCGACATGTCCAACCCGGAGAACTCCGCCAGCGGAGTCTCCTGGTTCGGCCTCGGCCCGCCGCTGGTCATCGGGATCGGCATCGCCGTCACCGGCGTGCTCGTCATGTGCTTCTGGCGGATCAGGGACGGCCGCTTCTGGCAGGAGCGGCGCGGCGTCGCCGACCCGGCCCTCGTGCACGCGGTCAGGAAGCGCTGAACGGCCGAAGCGCCGATCTGCCGAGCCCCTGAACGGCCGAATCCCTGATCGGCCGAATCCCTGATCGGCCGAACCCCTGCAGGAGAGGAGCCCCGATGTCCGTCGTCCTCGGGTACGACGAGTCGCCCGGCGCCGAGCGCGCCCTGCGCGTGGCCCTGGAGGTGGCCGCCGCCTTCGGCGAGCCGCTCGTCCTCGTCTACGGTGCCGCCGCCCCCGGCCCCACCGGCGAGGAGTACCGCGCGCACCGGGAGGCCGTACGGGAGGCAGGCCGCAGCGCGCTCTCGCGGGCCGTGGAGGCCGCCGACGAGGCGGGAGTGCCGTCCACGGTCGTGGTGGCCGACGAGAAGCCGGCCCAGGCACTGCTCGCCGCCGCCGAACAGCACCACGCCCGGGTGATCATCGTGGGGAGCTGGGGCGACAGCCCGATCCGCGGCGCCCTGCTCGGATCCACCCCGCACAAACTCCTGCACCTCTCCCCGGTCCCGGTCCTGTGCGTCCCGACGGAGCACGCCCACGGGGACTGAGCCGCCGCGCGGGTCCGTTGGTCCGTCCATGGCCGAAGATCGCCGCTCTGGCCCGTACCAATGGCCCATTCATCGCGGTCCGAGTTGAGCCATTGCCCCTGCGGATGCTTATCTGTGTCCTATCCATGTATCTACGGCGCCACGCAGCGCCGGACGGCAACGAGGCCGCTCCGGACCGTGGCGCCTTCGCCGTGCCCGTGAACCGCCCACCACCCCCGGGCGGCAGCGGGCCCGGCGTGCTCCATCGCAAGGGGGGCGGCACACCGCCGTGAAGAGGATGTTCGTGGCTCCGGATCCGGGGCGGGCAAGACTCAGGAACGCGTCGCGGGCCGTCATCGGCGTCGCGCTCGCGGTGGCCGTGGCCGAGCTCTGCGGGCTCTCGCTCGTCGCGTCGATCACCGGGGGACTGGCGGCCCTGCTCGCCCTCTTCACGGTGACGGACGCCACCGTGCGCGCCCAGCGGGTGACCACCGCCCTGCTGCCGGCCGCCGGTTTCCCCGTACTGGCCCTGGCCACCACCCTGCACGGCGTACCGCTCGCCCGCGACGCTGCCTTCGTCGCCGTGGTGTTCGCCGGCGTCTACGCCCGCCGGTGGGGGGTGCGCGGCCACGCCCTCGGGATCTTCGCCTTCATGAACTTCTTCGTCACGCAGTTCCTGCACGCCCGGCCCGCCCAGTTGCCCGAGCTCTTCGCGGCCGTGGGACTGGCCCTCCTGTCGGCCGCCGCCGTGCGGTTCGTGCTGTGGCCGATCGAGCGCCGCGTACCGCCCGCCGCCGTACCGCCCGCGGCGCCGGGGACCGGCCTGGCCCGGCCGACCACCCGCCAGGCCTTCCAGGCCACCGCCGCCTGCGCGGTCGCGCTGGGCATCGGCCAGACCCTGTCGCAGGACCGCTGGTACTGGGCGGTCGGTACCGCCTGGTGGATCTTCGTCAACACCGCCTCGCGCGGCGAGACCCTGGTGCGCGGCTTCCGCCGGGTCCTCGGCACGGTGTTCGGGATCGGCGTGGGCCTGCTGATCGCGATCCCGCTGGACGGGGCGCCGGCGCCCACGGCCGTCCTCGTGGCGCTCTGCGTCTTCGGGATCTTCTACACCGCCGCCGTGTCCTACAGCTGGATGATGCTGGCCGTCACCGTGATGGCCGGCCTGCTCTACGGGCTGCTGGGCGTGCTCGATCCCGGTCTGCTCGTGCTGCGCCTGGAGCAGACGGCCGTCGGCGCGGTGTGCGCCGGGCTCGCCGTGATCCTGGTGCTCCCGGTGACCACCCACGCGACCAACGACATGTGGATCCAGCGCGCCCTGCGCTGCGTGCGCACCTGCACGGCCGAGGCCGCGGCCCGGCTCGCCGGCTCACCGGTCGCCGACCCCGCGCCGCACGCCGCGGAACTGGAGCTGTTCCTGGGCCGGGTACGGCTCTCGCTGGCTCCGCTCGTGCACCCGATGAGCCCCTACCGCGGCCGCAAGGCCCGGGCCCGCCGGGTGCTCGCGCTGCTCGACGAGTGCGCCGTGGAGGTCCGCGGGCTGGTCGCGGTGGCGGCGGACCCGGACGCGAGCCACGACGCCCGGCTCGCGGCGGCGTGCTGGCGCGTGGAGGCCGCCGTGGAGGCGCTGCTGACGCCGGACGCGGCGCCGGAGGCGGAACGCGCACCGCAGGCGGGGCGCGGCCCGGCCGCGCAGGCGGCGAATCCGGCGAAGCCCGCCGCGGAGCCCGCGCTGGCGCACCTGCACGGTCTGGAACGGCTCCTCGCGCAGCTCGACGGGCCCCTGCGCACCGCGTCACGCGCCCCGCTGGTGGGTGCCTGACCCCGGCGGACCGGGCACGTCCCGGCCGGAGTCGAGGACCCCGGCCTTGGCGAGGCTGAAACCGAGCTCGGCCCTGCTGCGGCTCGCGAACCGGGTCGCCGCGCGTTTGATGTGTGCGCCGATGGTGCGGGTGCTCAGGCCGAGGCGCTGGGAAATGGCCTCGTCCGTGTGGCCCCGCACCATGAGTTCGAGGATGGCCCGCTGGATGTCGTCGGTGAGCCGGGGAGGGCGGTGTCCCGTCGGCTCGAACTCGACGGGCACCGCCCGTTCCCAGACGCCTTCGAAGGTCTGCACGAGGTACTGGATCAGGCCGGGTTCGCGGATCTCCAGGGCGTACGCCTCCTGCCCGCTCCGGGCGAGCACCGCGATGAAGGCGGCCGACCGGTCGCACACGATCAGCCGCTCGAACCCCTCGCCCGAGGTCAGTACCTCGGCGCCCTCCTGGGTGATCCGCTCCATGTGGGCGAGCGTCGGAGCGTGCGCGCGCACCGTGTGCCCGTAGACCGTGCGCTGGCGGACTCCCCGGCCGGCCAGGGCCAGATCGCGCGGCAGCGCGCCGGCGAGGGCGCCGGAGGGGCGGCCGCCCTCGGGATGCGCGCTGAGCAGCTCCTGCGCGCAGGCCTCCAGGGCTCCCCGGACGGCGGTGTCGATGACCTCGCGGCCGATCAGCGGCTGCACGTGGGCCTTGTGGCGCTGACGTTCGTGCCGGTAGACGGCGTCCATCGGGGAGAGGGAGGCGATCAGGGTGTCGAGCGCGGCCCGCTGCTCCTGGATGGCCCGCTTGATGGGCCGCGCGAGGGCGATCGCGGCGACCGAGGGCGGTACCGGGAGGTGGTCGGCGGAGCCTTCCGGTGTGCGCAGCAGCCCGAAGGCGATCAGGCAGTCCGGGACGGTCCCCGAGAGGCCGCCCTCCCGTAATGCCCTGCGGTAACCGTCCGCGCAGTCACCGCAGATCGAGGTGCAGGCCTCCCCGTCGGGCCGTGCGCTGTCGGTGTTCATCCGGACCCCTCTCCCGTTCCGTCTTCCTGTTCCGGCAATGCAAGATCAGGATGCCCCGGCCCCGTTGGCCGCGGGGAAGGGGAACGGCAGGATCCTTCCTGCCTGGTGATCGCGCAATGGCCCACATGACCGGTGGCGGGAGTGGCGACGGTGGAACGAGACAGTGAGTCCGAGCGGGGTACCGCGCAGGCGGCCCTGACCGAGGCCCTGGACCTGCTGGCCCGGGCGCGCAAGGCCGTGGACGAGGCCTACGGATCCGACGGGCAACTCGCCCGGGCGGCACTGCACTTGATCGACTGCGCCGGTGACGCCGCGGCCCTGCTCTCCCGTGAGGGCGGCCTGGACGCGGCCCGCGAGGCGCTGGGCTCCGCCCGCTCCGCGGTGGTGGCCGCCACCGCCGCGGTCCGCGTGATCCACGACGAGGCGCGCATCTGAGCGGTTCGCCGCGACCGGACGGCCAACGGGACGGCCGGCGGGCGACGTTGCCGCGGATGGTACGTCTCCCCAAGTCCCGTTCGCAGGCCGATCGATGAAGATCACACGGAGGAGTGTTCCGGGCGCGCCTTCCGTACGCCGCTGACCTGCGGCGTGTACAACGGGTGATGGTTCATTGCGCATTCATCCGGCATGGCGCCCGTTCACGGCGCGCGGGGTGGACCTGGTCGGATCGGACAGGGGGTAACCGCCCGGAATGGAAATACTTCAACAGCGTTCCAGCACCGCCGAGGTGTGGGAAGCGGCCGAGGAGTTCATCCGGCTGTTCCACAGGGAGCACGCCGCCAGTGCGGGCGGGGGCGATCCGCGCGAGCGTCTCGCGGCCGTACGGGACGAGCTCGCCGAGACGGGCACGTACCGGCACACTTCCGAGGAGCTGGAGCACGGCGCCCGCGTCGCGTGGCGCAACAGCAACCGCTGCATAGGCAGGCTCTACTGGAACTCGCTGCGCGTCCGCGACCGCCGCGGGGTCGCCGACGCCGACGGGATCGCCGAGGAATGCTTCGAGCACCTGCGCGAGGCCACCAACCGCGGCCGGGTCCGGCCCACCATCACGGTCTTCGCGCCCGACACCCCGGACCGCCCCGGACCGGTCATCTGGAGCGAGCAGCTGGTCCGGTACGCCGGCTACGGCGACCACCACTCCATAACCGTCGGCGACGCCCGCAACGCCGAGCTCACGAGCGCCCTGCTCGCCCTGGGCTGGTCCCGCGGCCCCGGCACCCCCTTCGACCTCCTTCCGCTGGTCGTGCAGGGGGTCGACGACAAACCCCGCTGGTTCGACGTCCCCCCGGACGCCGTCCTGGAGGTGCCCATCGAGCACCCCGACGGAGCGGCCGGCGGTGACGGCTGGTCGGACTGGGGCCTGCGCTGGCACGCCGTACCCGCGATCTCCAACATGTGCCTGGAGATCGGCGGCATCCACTACCCGGCGGCCCCCTTCAACGGCTGGTACATGGGCACGGAGATCGGCGCCCGCAACCTCGCCGACACCGACCGCTACAACCTGCTGCCCGCGGTCGCCCGCCGCATGGGCCTCGACACCGCCAGCGACCGTTCCCTGTGGAAGGACCGCGCCCTCGTCGAGCTCAACCGGGCGGTGCTGCACTCCTTCGACCGGGCCGAGGTCACCATCGCCGACCACCACACGGAGTCCCGGCGCTTCCTGACCCACCTGGAGAAGGAGGAGCGCAAGGGCCGTGACGTGGGCGCGGACTGGTCCTGGATCGTGCCGCCCATCTCCGGCTCGGCGACCCCGGTCTTCCACCGCACCTACGAGGACCGGCCGAGCTCGACCGCCTACGTCCACCACTCCGGCGCCCAGGAACGGGCCCAGGGACGGGATTTGGTCTAGACCTTCTGCTACCGTCGCTCCCAGGGGGTACCTCCCAGCGTTGGCTGGGGGAGGATCCGGAACGGCGGAGAGGGGTCTCCCGTGGGCGACGCGGACAGTGGTGCGGGACGTACGGACCGTACGGCCGGCAGCGGCGGACACCTGGCCTGGATCGGCTCGTTCACCTCGGGGGGCGGCCGCGGTGTCACCACCGCGGCCGTGGATCCGGCCACCGGAGCGCTGACCCCGCTCTCGGCCACGGACGCCGTCGCGGACCCCTCGTACCTCGCCCACGACCGCGCCACCGGCGTGCTGTACACCGTGAGCGAGGTCGAAGAGGGTGCCGCGGCGGCCTTCCGGACCACCGCCGGGGGACTCGTCCCCCTCGGCCCGGCCGTCCGCGTCGGCGGCTCCGGCCCCACCCATCTCAGCGTGGCCGGGCGCCGGCTGCTGACCGCCCACTACACCTCCGGCAGCGTCAGCAGCCTCCCGCTCGCCGCCGACGGCTCGATCGGCGGCCCCGCCGCCGTCCTGGCCCACCAGGGCTCGGGCCCCGACTCCGGCCGGCAGCGGGGCCCGCACGCCCACCAGGTGCTGCCCGCCCCCGGCGGCCACTGGGTGCTCAGCGTCGACCTCGGCACCGACTCGGTACGGGTCTGCGCGCTCGACCCCGCCACCGGCGCCCCGGTCCTCCACACCGAGACCGCGCTGCGCGCGGGCACCGGCCCCCGGCACCTCGCGTTCCACCCCTCCGGCGAGGTGGTCTACGTCCTGCACGAGCTGGAGCCGCAGCTGACCGTCTGCCGCTGGAACGGGGAGTCGGGCGCACTGGAACCGGTCGGCGAGGTTCCGGTCGCCTCAACGGGCGCTCCAGGGGCCCCCGCGGCCTACCCTTCGGCCATCGTGGCCTCGGCCGACGGCCGTTTCGTCTGGGCGGCCGTCCGCGGAGCCGACACGATCGTCACCCTCTCCCTGGCCGGAGGGGCGGAGAAGCCGCTGCTCACAGGCGCCGTGCCGTGCGGGGGCAGGTGGCCGCGCGACCTCGCCGCCGACCCCTCGGGGCGCCGGCTGTACGCGGCCAACGAGCGCTCCGGCGACGTCACCTGGTTCGACGTGGACCAGCTGACCGGCGAGCCGCGCCGGGCCGGCGCGGTGGCCGTGCCCGCCGCCACGTGCGTGGTCCTCGGCTGACCGCACACGTCACCGGCCCGCGCCGGAGCGCCGTACGTACGAGGGCCCGCGCCCCGGCTCGTTCGATTCGGAACGGTCCGGGGCGCGGGCCCTCGTACGTACGGCATGAGCCGGGGGAGGTCAGTGGGCGGCGGCGCCCTGGGGGATCCCGAGGGCGGCGGAGTACTGCGCGACGGCCAGCTTGCCGAGCGCGGGGTACGCGCCGAGCACCTCGGCGGCGCTGCAGCCGGCCTCCTTGCAGGCGGTGTCGAGGAGTCCCTCGGCGGCCTCCGGGCCGACCAGGTACGGGGCCAGCGCGAGCTGCGTCGAACCCTCGCGGCGGAGCTGGTCGGCGATGGCGGCCACCGAACCCTCCTCGTCCAGCGCGGCAGCCATCACCGGCACCGCGAGGCGGGCGGCCAGCAGCATGCCGGTGATGCCCGCGGCCTGCACGGCCTCCTCGCCGCCGGTGGTGGCCAGCACGATGCCGTCGGCGGCCGTGGTCACGCTGAAGAGCCTGGCCCGGTCGGCGCGGGCGAGCCCGGCCTCGGACAGCCGTACGTGCAGCCCCTCGGCGAGCAGCGGGTGCGGACCCAGCGGGTCGGCGAGCTCGGCGGCGGCCGAGGAGTCCATCAGGGCCTGGCGCATGCGGCGCAGCAGATCCCCGTCGGGGCCGGCCAGCAGGGGCACGACCACGGCGTCCGGACCGGTCGGCGCGGGCACCTCCTGCCCGGCGGCGCGGGCGGCCTCCGCGCGCGCGGCGCGGTCCTGGGCGACGGTGTCCAGCACGCCCGACAGGGACGGGAACTCGGTGGCGTCGTCACCGTCGAGGAAACCGACCCGGGCGTCCAGGCCGGGCAGCTCGGAGCGGCCGATGCTGATGATCTCTTCCGCGATCCCCCGCGAGGAGGCAGAGGGGGCACCGGGCACGGCGAGCACCAGCGCGGGCGCGCCCTCGGGCGCCACCGCGGGCTCGGGCCGGCGGTGCCGTCCGGTCTGGCGGGGTCGCGGCATTCGTACGGGCAGGCCATTTGCGGGCCCAGTGGGGGAGCTCATGGCGCCGCATGCTACTGGTTTATCGAAACCGGGTGTTCGGGCAGGGCCTTCTCCGGCGGCATCTGTCCGTATTTATCCGGGGAATGTCAGATACCGTTCGCCTCTCCGGTCACCCGGCCGGTGACGGTTCCCGTCAGCCCGTGGCGGGAAGCCGCCAGTCCACGGGCTGCGCTCCCTGGCGGACCAGCAGGTCATTGACCTTGCTGAACGGCCTCGACCCGAAGAACCCGTTGTCCGCTGACATCGGGGACGGGTGCACCGACTCCACGGCCGGCAGATCGCCCAGCAGCGGCCGCAGGTTGCGCGCCTCGCGCCCCCACAGCACCGACACCAGGGGCGTGCCGCGGGCCGCGAGCGCGCGGATGGCCTGCTCGGTCACCGCCTCCCAGCCCTTGCCGCGATGGGCGTTGGGCTTGCGCGGGGCGGTGGTGAGCGAGCGGTTCAGCAGCAGGACGCCCTGCCGGGTCCACGGGGTCAGATCCCCGTTCCGCGGCTTGCCCGTACCGAGATCGGCGTGCAGTTCGCGGAAGATGTTGTCGAGGCTCGGCGGCCACGGGCTGACTTCGGGGGCCACCGAGAAGGAGAGGCCGATCGCGTGCCCCGGCGTCGGGTACGGATCCTGCCCGACGATCAGCACCTTCACCTGGTCGAAGGGCTGTTGGAACGCGCGCAGCACGTTCGCCCCCGCCGGTACGTAGGTTCTGCCCGCCGCGATCTCCGCGCGCAGGAAGTCGCCCATCGCGGCGATCTGCGCCGCCACCGGCTCCAGAGCCCGGGCCCAGCCCGGCTCGACGATCTCGTTCAACGGTCGTGCTGCCACGGTCGATCACTCTACTGGCCCAGTCCGCCGCCCGGTGCCACCCTCAGGCGTCCTCTGCGACGCCGCGGCCGGGAGCGCTCATGTCGCCCGTCGCGGGAGTGCCGCCGGCGAGCCCGTACCGCAGGAACACGGTGCCCTTGGTGCCGGTGGCCGGGGGCGCGAGGAGCGTGAGGCTGGTGGGCACGGAGCCGTCGTCGAACACCTTCTTGCCGACGCCGAGCACGAGGGGGTGCACCCAGAGGTCGAGCCGGTCGAAGAGCTTCTCGCGCAGGAGCGTCTGGACGAGGTTCAGGCTCCCGACGACCTTGATGTGCTCGTGCCGGTCACGGATCTCGCGCACCGCGCCGGCGAGGTCCGGGCCGAGCAGGGTGGACCCGGCCCACGAGAGGTCGGGCCGGCCGCGGGAGGCCACGTACTTCGGGACGCCGTTGAAGAGCGTGGCGATGTCGCCGTCCTCGCCGCCCTTCTGGTGGGGCCAGTAGGCGGCGAAGATGTCGTACGTCCGCCGGCCGAGCAGCAGGGCGTCCGTGCCCTCGTACGCGGCCGCGATCTGCGCCCCGGTGACCTCGTCCAGCAGGGGTGCCTGCCAGCCGCCGAACGGGAACCCCACCGGGTCCTCGTCGGGTCCGCCGGGCGCCTGCCCGACGAGGTCGAGGGTCGCGAACAGCTCGATGTGGATGAGGCCCATGGCGTGCTCCCGGTGAGTCGGCTGCCGTCGGATGTGTCCGTCAAGGGATAGACCTTCCGGCGCCCGAAAACTCATCGCCACGCGGCCGGGAACTCATCCCCACGCGGCCGGGAACTGATCGCGACGCGGCCGGGAACTGATCGCGACGCGGCCGGGAACTGATCGCCACGCGGCCGGAGGGCCCGGCGCCCGTTGTCGCTTCGATATCTGTTCGCAACAGGTTCGATTGCTCCAACTCCTCGTCCCGGACGTCCCATTCAACACCGATGACGTTCGAGGGAGACCGTATGGAGACCCACGAGGACCGCCCACCCGGCACGACCCGCACGTCCGCCGCCTCCGGCGCACCCCGCAGGGGCCGCCCGGCCCGGTGGAGAACCCCCGGCAGACTGACCGCCGCGGTCCTCGCCGGCGGCCTCCTGCTGGCCGGATGCGGGAGCGGCGGCTCGAACCGCAGTGCCGACGGGGAGTGGAAGGGCGGCGACGCCCGGCCGCGGCCGTCCGCCAGCCGCCCCGGTACGGACGCCACCGAAGGGGAGAGCGACGGGCGGCTCCCCACCGGACCGCCCGCCGACTACCTCTCCACCTTCGCGCTCGACGTGGACACCGCCAGCTACGGGTACGCCCGCCGCACCCTCGCGGACGGCAAGCTCCCCGACCCCGCCACCGTGCGCCCCGAGGAGTTCGTCAACAGCTTCCGGCAGGACTATCCGCAGCCCGACGGCGACGGCTTCTCCGTCACCGTGGACGGAGCCCGCACCACCGAGCAGAACTGGTCACTGGTCCGCGTCGGCCTCGCCACCCGGGTCGGCAGCGGCGGGGCGGACGGCGCCGAGGCCCGGCCGCCCGCGGCGCTCACCTTCGTCGTGGACATCTCCGGATCCATGGCCGAGCCGGGCCGCCTCGACCTCGTCCGCAGCTCCATGGGCCTGATGACCGACCGGCTGCGCGAGGACGACTCCGTCGCCGTCGTCACCTTCAGCGGCAAGGCCGAGACCCGGCTGCCGATGACCCGCGTCGAAGGCAACCGCGACCGCATCCACGAGGTGATCTCCGCACTGCGCACCGCCGACTCGACCAACGTGGAGGCCGGGGTCACCCGCGGGTACGAGGTCGCCGTCGAGTCGCTGCGCCCCGGGGCCACCAACCGGGTCGTCCTGCTCTCCGACGCCCTGGCCAACAACGGCGCCACCTCCGCCGACACCATCCTGAACCGGATCGGCGAAGCCCGGACCCGGCACGGGATCACCCTGTTCGGCGTGGGCGTGGGCAGCGAGTACAACGACGCCTTCATGGAACAGCTCGCCGACCGGGGCGACGGGCACACCACCTACGTCTCCGACGCGGAGGGCGCCCGCAAGGTGTTCTGCGAGGACCTCCCGGCACAGGTGCAGCTGCGGGCCCGTGACGCGAAGGCGCAGGTCGCCTTCGATCCGCAGACCGTCGAGAAGTTCCGGCTGATCGGCTACGACGACCGCCGCGTCGCCGACGGCGACTTCAGGAACGACAAGGTCGACGGGGGAGAGGTCGGCTCCGGCCACTCGGTGACCGCCCTCTACGCGGTCCGGCTGCGCCCCGGCGCCGGCGGACACCTGGCGACGGCGACGGTGCGCTGGCTGGACCCGCGCACCCGCGCCCCGCACGAGGAGTCCGGCACGATCGAGGCGGCGGCCCTGTCCGGCGACGTGTGGAGCGCGGCGTCCCCGCGGTTCCAGGTCACCGCGGTGGCCGCCTACTTCGCCTCCGCCCTGCGGGAGCGCGACGGCGGCTGGGAGCGCGTGCCGGGCGCCCTGCCGCTGGGGAGCCTGGCCGGGCACGCGGACCGGCTGGCCGGGAGCACCGAGGACCCGGCCGTACGGGACCTGGCGCAGGCCGTGCAGCAGGCCCGGGGGCTCACCGGCTGAGGCCGGAGGTGCGTACGGGCCGCCGGCCGGCCTTGGCCGTCTCTTCCGGAGACGGCCTAGCCGTTCAGCACGGCGGCCCGTACGCACAGGACGTCGGGGAGGTGCTCGGCCAGCAGCTGCCAGCTGTCCCCGTCGTCGTGGCTGGCGTACAGCTCGCCGTTGCGGTTGCCGAAGTAGATCCCGGCCGGGTCCGCGTCGTCCGTGCACAGGGCGTCGCGCAGCACCGTGCCGTAGTGCTCCCCGTCCGGCAGGCCCTTCGTCAGGGGTTCCCAGGTCGCGCCGGCGTCCCGGGTCCGGAAGACCCGGCAGCGGTGCTCCGCCGGGACGCGGTCGATGTCGGCGTTGAGCGGGAAGACGTAGGCGGTGCCCGGCCGGTGCGGGTGGGCGGCCACCGCGAAGCCGAAGTCGGAGGGCAGGCCGGAGCCGATGTCCGTCCAGCGGGCCCCGGCGTCGTCGCTGCGGTAGACGCCCCAGTGGTTCTGCAGGTACAGCCGGTCGGTGTCCCCGGCGTCCTGGGCGATCTTGTGCACGCATTGGCCGAACTCGGGATCCGGATCGGGCAGGAACACCGCCGAGACCCCGTGGTTGGACGGGGCCCAGCTCGCCCCGCCGTCCGTGGTCCGGAACACCCCGGCCGTGGAGACCGCGACCGTGACCAGGTCCGGGTCGCCGGGATCGGTGATCACCGTGTGCAGGCCCTCGCCGCCGCCGCCCGGGACCCACCTGTCCCGGGTCGGATGCTCCCACAGGGGGCGGACCAGCTCGAAGGACACGCCGCGGTCGGCCGAGCGGAACAGCGCCGCCGGTTCGGTCCCCGCGTAGACCACGCCGGGGGCCTCGGGGCCGGCCGGATGGAGCTGCCAGACCCGTTCCAGGGAGGCTCCGGTGTCCTCGGGGAACTTCACGGCGGCCGCGGCGGGCTCCTGCCAGGTCGCGCCCAGGTCGTCGGAGGTGAAGACGGACGGCCCCCAGTGGGTGCTGTCCCCGGCGACCAGGAGCCGGGGCGCGCCGCCGCGCCGGTCGATGGCGACGGCGGAGACCGCCTGGGCGTTGAAGTGCGGCTCACCGAACTCCCACGTGCCGCCGGCGCCCCGGCGGCCGATGAACAGTCCCTTGCGGGTTCCCGCGAGCAGTAGCACGTCGGTCATGGCCGACACCTCCGGACGTCTTTGTCCTGCACGGCAGCTTTCCGCCAGTCTGCACCCGGCCACTGACAGCGGCAGGGCGCCGCGCGTGAGGGCTGTCCCTGACGCCCGTCCCCGACGCCCGTCTCCGTCACCGACGCCCGTCTCTGTCACCCCGGTCATACGAAGAGTCTCGTACTACGAGAGATTTCGTAGTACGGTGAATCTCGTACTTAGCGGCGCCGATTACCGGTGCGCTTCCAGTCGTCTCTGGAGACCTTCATGAGTGCTGCCCCCGCATCCTTCACCGCGCTGTTCCAGCCGTGGACCATCCGCTCGGTCACCGTCCCGAACCGGGTGTGGATGGCCGCGATGTGCCAGTACAGCGCCGAGCCCTCCGGCCCGGACGCGGGCGCGGCCAACGACTGGCACTTCGCGCACTACGCGGCCCGCGCCACCGGCGGCACCGGCCTGATCGTCCAGGAGGCCACGGCCGTCTCCCCCGAGGGGCGGATCTCCCCGTACGACCTCGGCATCTGGAACGACACCCAGGTCGAGGCGCTGCGCCGGATCGTCTCCTTCGTCAAGAGCCAGGGCGCGGTCCCCGGCATCCAGCTCGCCCATGCCGGCCGCAAGGCCTCCACCGACCGCACCTGGAAGGGCGGTCGGCCCGTCGGCCCCGAGGCGCACGGCTGGCTGCCCAGCGCCCCGAGCCCCGTGCCGTTCTCCCCGGACCACCAGGTCCCGCACGAGCTGACGGTCAGTGAGATCCAGGACGTGGTGCGGCAGTTCGCGGCCGCGGCCCGGCGCTCCCTCGACGCCGGCTACCAGGTCGTCGAGATCCACGGCGCCCACGGCTACCTGATCGGCGAGTTCCTCTCCCCGCACAGCAACAAGCGCACCGATGAGTACGGCGGATCCTTCGAGAACCGCGCCCGTCTCGCCCTCGAAGTCACCGACGCCGTACGGGCGGTGTGGCCCGAGGAGCTGCCGCTGTTCTTCCGCATCTCCGCCACCGACTGGCTGGAGGAGGACGGCTGGACAGCCGACGAGACCGTCCGGCTGGCCGGGCTGCTCCAGGAGCACGGAGTGGACCTCCTCGACGTCTCCACCGGCGGCCTCGCCCCCGGAGTGACGATCCCCGTCGGCCCCGGCTACCAGGTGCCCTTCGCGGCCCGGGTCAAGGCCGAGACCACCCTCCCGGTCGCCGCCGTGGGCCTGATCACCGAGCCGGAGCAGGCCGAGAAGATCCTGGCCAACGGCGAGGCGGACGCCGTCCTGCTGGGCCGGGAGCTGCTGCGCGACCCGTTCTGGGCCCGCCGCGCGGCCGTCGAGCTCGGCGCGGGGATCCGTACGCCCGAGCAGTACCACCGCTCCTGGTGAACCGGCGCGGTGCGGGGACGGGGGTCCCGCACCGCACCCGCCGTTCGGCTCCGCTCCTACGATGACTCTCGTACGATGGAGGCGCAGACCAGGCATCACCCAGCGAGTGGAGTACGGACATGACGGAACGTGACGCGGCCCGTGTCCTCGCCCACCCCGAGGCCACCGAGATCCGGCTCGAAGGGGTCCTGCACGCCCTCTCCGACCCGGTCCGGCTCTCCATCGTCCGCGATCTCGCGGCCACGGAAGCCGAGCTGGCCTGCTCGTACTTCGAGCTCCCGGTCACCAAGTCCACGACCACGCACCACTTCCGGGTCCTGCGCGAGAGCGGTGTCGTGCGCCAGTGCTACCGCGGCACGGCCAAGATGAACGGGCTGCGCCGCGCGGAGCTGGCGGAACTGTTCCCCGGGCTCCTGGACGGGGTCCTCGCGGCGGCCGCCGCCGAGCAGGCGCGCGACGCCGGCTGACGTGGGTTCCCGGGCCCCGGAGCTCCGGACTCGGACCCCTAGATCCCGGCCCCCCCGGCGGGTCAGTCCGTGCCGCCCGCCGCCGCCAGCAGTCCCGCCCAGTCCGGGATCTTGACGGAGCGCCGGCCCAGGGAGCGCCCCAGTTCCGCCTCCGCCGTCTCGATCGCCAGCCACCCCGGCCACCGGACCGGCCGCAGCCCCGCCGCGCGCAGGGCCTCCAGCGGGTCCCGCTCCCGGTCGCGCCGGGCCAGCGCCCCCGCGTCCTGGAGCAGGGAGGAGGCCGTCTCCTTCGCGCAGGGCCGGTTGGTGCCGATGACCCCGGTCGGGCCGCGCTTGATCCAGCCCGCCACGTACTCGCCGACGGAGGCCCGGCCCTCGCGGAGCACCCGGCCCGCCGCGTGCGGGACCGTACCGCGCCGCTCGTCGAAGGGCAGCCCGTCCAGCGGCACGCCCTGGTACCCCACCGAACGCAGGACCAGCTGCGCCGGGACGTCCTCGTAGACCCCCGTGCCCGTGACCCCGCCCAGGCCGTCGGGGGCCGTCCGCTCGAAGCGCATCCCGGTGACCCGGCCGTCCGGGCCGCCGAGCACCTCCACCGGGCGCAGGAAGAACCGCAGCGCGATCCGCCGGTCCCCGCCGCTCGCGGGAGCCGCCGCCCAGCCGCGCAGCACCTCCACGTTGCGCCGGTTGACCGCGGGCAGGGCCGCGGCCGGGTCCGCGTACGCCGGGTCGAGGGCCAGTTCCGCCCGGTCGGCCACGGTGTCCACGCCCGGCAGCGTGCCCAGCTCGCGCAGCTCCTTGGTGGTGAACTTGCCCTGGGAGGGCCCGCGCCGGGCCACCATGTGGACCGTGCGCACCCCGCTGGCGCCGAGCGCGCCCAGGGCCGGCTGCGGCATGTCGGTGGGGGCCAGCTCCGGAACGCCCCGGGCCAGGATCCGCGTCACGTCGACCGCCACGTTCCCGGCGCCGACCACGATCGCCGCGTCCACCCCGGGCAGCCCGAACGCCTCGGCCGCGGCGTCCGGATGGCCGCTGTACCAGGAGACGAAGGCCGTGGCGGAATGCACCCCGGCGAGGTCCTCGCCGGGGATGCCGAGCATCCGGTCCCGTGCCGCGCCGACGCAGTAGACCACCGCGTGGTACAGCTCCAGCAGCCGGGCGGTGGGCAGGGCGTCCCCGCCGACCTCGACGTTCCCGAGGAAACGGATCCGCTCGTCCTCCAGCACGGTGCGCAGGCTGCCCTGGAGGGACTTGATCTTCTCGTGGTCGGGGGCCACCCCGTAGCGCACGAGTCCGTACGGAGCCGGCAGCCGGTCGAGCACGTCGACGCGGATCCCCGGCACCTCACGCTGCTGTACGAGTGTCTGCGCGGCGTAGACCCCGCTGGGGCCCGATCCGACGACGGCGATACGAAGCACGGCGGAGCTCCTCCCGCAGGTGCTCCCAGCATGACACCGGGTGCCGGGGCCGTCAGCCCATCGCGCGCATCCGGTGGATCTCGGCGCTCTGGGTGGCCGCCACCTCGTTGGCCATCTCCTCCACGGCGGCGTTGTTGCCCGCGGCCAGGACCTCGCCGGTCATCTTCAGGGCGCCCTCGTGGTGGGCCGTCATCAGGGTGAGGAAGAGCCGGTCGAAGTCCGGCCCCCTGGCCCCGGCCAGCTCCTTCAGCTGCTGCTCGGTGGCCATTCCGGGCATCGCCGCGTGGTCGTGGCCCCCGGCGGCGGCGCTCGGCGCCGGGTTGCGGGCCGTCCATCCCTCCATCGCGCCGATCTCGGGCTTCTGCGCGGCCGCGATCCGCTCGGCGAGCCGTTTGACCCCGTCGGCCGAGGCCCGGTCGGGGGCCAGCGCGCTCATGGTCAGCGCCTGCCCGTGGTGCTCGATCATGTTCCGCACGTACGCTCGGTCCGCCGCGTTGGGGCTGTCGTCGGGAAGTTCCTTCGCCGCCTGTTCGGGGGAGAGGGTGCGGGCCTTCTCGCCGGGTCTGCCCGGGGCGATCACCGCCGGCTTGCCCCCGCCCGCGGTGTCCGGGGCGCCGCCGTCGGTGCAGCCGGTGAGGGGGAGCAGGAGCCCGAGGGTCAGGGCCGCTCCGACGATTCGCCCGAGTGAGACTTTCGCCATGTCCATGCAAAGGACCATACTGCCGGGGTCCGCGTTCCGTTCCCACCACGGGCGGAACCGACCGGACCTTTGGGAGGGCACAGTGACCTCGATGCACACCAGCAGAGCGCGGCGCACATCCCTGGGAGTGGCCGTGGCTGCGGCCGGACTCCTCACCTCGTTACTGGCGGCCGGACCCGCGGCCGCCACCCCGGACCCGGGAGACCTGATCCCGGGCGCGGGTGCGCCGCAGAGCGCCGCCACCGCGGCGGGCGCGGGACGGGAACTGGCACCCGGTGAGATACCCGGCCAGGACGAGATCGTCCACAGCCGCAACATCAAACCCCTGGCCAACATCCCGAGCACCGATGTGAACCAGATCAATTCCGACATGACGTTCCAGGGCAAGTACGCCTACGCGGGCAACTACAACGGCTTCGTGATCTATGACATCGGCAACCCCAGGGCGCCGAAGAAGGTCACCGAAGTGCTCTGCCCCGGCGGGCAGAACGACATCTCGGTCGACGGGGACCTGCTCTTCCTGTCCACCGACTCCTCGCGCAGCGACGACTCCTGCAACAGCGTCTCGCAGCCCGCCACGGAGAAGTCCTCGTGGGAGGGCATCAAGATCTTCGACATCAAGGACAAGAAGAACCCGAAGTACATCAAGTCCGTCGAGACCCCCTGCGGTTCCCACACCCACACCCTGGTGCCGGGCGGCCGTGACGACTACCTCTACGTCTCCTCGTACAACCCGAGCGAGGCGTTCCCCGACTGCCAGCCGCCGCACGACGGCATCTCGATCGTGAAGGTCCCCAGGAAGCAGCCGACCCAGGCCGCGGTCGTGGCCTTCCCGGTCCTCTTCCCCGACGGGGGCAACCCGGGCGCGCCCACCAACCCGGGCGTCTCCAAGACCACCGGCTGCCACGACATCACCGTGCTGCCCTCGAAGGACCTCGCCGCGGGCGCCTGCATGGGTGACGGCATCCTCTTCGACATCAGCAAGCCCGAGGCGCCGCGCGTCATCGACCGCGTCCAGGACAACGTGAACTTCGCCTTCTGGCACTCGGCCACCTTCAACGAGCGCGCGAACAAGGTGGTGTTCACCGACGAGCTGGGCGGCGGTGGCGGCGCCACCTGCAACGAGGCCACCGGCCCCAACCGGGGAGCCGACGGCATCTACGAGATCACGGGCCGCGGCGACCAGCGCAAGCTCGTCTTCAAGAGCTACTTCAAGATCCCGCGCCCGCAGGCCGACACCGAGAACTGCGTGGCCCACAACGGCTCGCTCGTGCCGGTCGGCGGCGGCCGCGACATCATGGTCCAGGCCTGGTACCAGGGCGGCATCTCCGTCTGGGAGTTCACCGACTCCACCCGCCCGAAGGAGATCGCCTACTTCGAGCGCGGCCCGCTGACCACCGACAAGCTCGGTCTCGGCGGTTCCTGGTCCGCGTACTACTACAACGGTCACATCTACTCGAACGACATCGTCAAGGGCCTCGACGTGCTGCGGCTCGACGACTGGCGCACCGACAGCGCCAAGTGGGTGCGGCTGGACCGGCTCAACGTGCAGACCCAGCCCGAGTACCACTGACGCGAGCCGACCACCGCTGACGCACCCCCACTACCGCTGACGCGGTGAGGGAAAGGTTCCGCCGGGCGGTCCACCGTCCGGCGGGACACCCAGCTCCCAGTCGAGCCCGTACCGCTGGAACAGCTCGGCCCGCAGCCGGGCCGCCGGCATCGGCGCCCCCGGCAGCAGCACCGCCACCACCGCGCCCATCAACAGGGCGCGCAGCAGCGGATAGTCGATGTCCACGTCCGCCGACCCGTACCGCACCACGGTGTCCCGCAGCAGCTCCGCCAGCCGCTGCTGTTCGGCGCACTGGACGAAACCCTCCGCCTGCAGGATCCCCGCCATGTGGGTCCGCATCAGCCGGGGCCGGTCCATGGCCAGCCCGAGGATCGCGTCGATGGCCCGGGCGAGGCGCTCCGGGCCGTCCCCGGGTCCGGCCGGCCGCGGCTCGCGCTCCAGCGCCGCTTCCAGCGTGAGGTGCATCAGCCGGTGCACGGCGGACTGCAGGAGCTGGCGCTTGCCCGGGAAGTAGTACGACACCAGGCCGCGGGCGGCCCCCGCCCGGTCGGCGATGTCGCCGAGGGTGGTGGCTTCGTAGCCGCGTTCCGCGACGAGTTCGACCGTGGCCTGCAGCAGCCGCTCCCGGGAACGCCTGCGCAATTCTTCATTGACCGATGCGCTGCGCGGGGACATGCTTGCTCCTGCGTTGACTGGCTCGCGGCCAGTATACTCAGCGCGCCGGACCGCCGGCTCTGGGCGACACGGGGGATCGCCCAGAGCAGGCACCGTCCGAGACGGCGAGCACCACGAGCACCGCGCCCAGCAGCCAGCCCGCCACAACGTCCGAGAACCAGTGGACGCCGAGGTAGATCCGGGTGAAGCCGACCCCGAGGACCGAGACCGCGGCCAGGGCGACGACCAGCGACACGGCCGGGCGGGGCACCGCGCGCGGACGCGGCGACGGCTGCGCGGCCGGCCGCCCCGGTCCGCGCACGACCAGCCACACGAGCAGACCGCAGACCACCGTCGCCGTCAGGGCGTGCCCCGACGGATAGGCGGCGTAGTCCGCGGTGACGACCGGATCCGGCCAAACAGGCCGCTCCCGCCCCACCAAGAGCTTCAGTCCCTGACTCACCACCGCGGCCGCGAGGGTGGCCAGCGCGATCCGCAGCGCGCACCGGCCCCTGCCCCGCCACCACAGCCACAGGCAGGCCGCACCCGCCAGGACCCGCATGGTCCACGGGTCCCAGACCCAGTCGCTGAGCACCCGCACCAGCCGGGTGACCCCGGGGTGGGAGACGGCGTAGGAGTGCAGACCCCGCGCGATCCGGCCGTCGAGGGACATCAGCGGACCCCAGCCGACGGCCACCAGCACCGTCAGGACGACCGAGGCGACGAGAACCGCGCCCCACAGCGTGCACACCAGCGGGTTCCGCCACGGTGCGTGATCGTTCCGCATACGGCGATCCTTGCACGGGTGCCCGTACCGGACCGCGGTCCGGCCGCCGCGCCGCGCGGCGCATGCGGCGCATGCGGTGCGTGCGCTCCGCGGGGCCGTGCGGGACGCGCTCAGGCCAGCGTGCTGAGTCCCGGTCCGAAGGCCACCAGCAGGGGAACCGCCGGAGCCAGCGTCGCCAGGGCCGTCAGCCGCATCCGGCGCACGGCCGACAGGCGGGGGGCGGCCGCCAGCAGGCGGCGGACCCGGTGGGGGACGTGTGCGTGCGGGGCGGGGGACGGGCCGAAGACCCCGCGGTCCTCGTTCAGGCCGATCAGGGCCAGGGCCGTGGTCAGGCGTCCGTACCGGCGCGAGGCCACGTCGTCGGCCGCCAGCTCCACCAGCCGGTGCATCTGCGCCTCGAACGCGGCGAAGACCGGGACCTGCGGGAACCCGCCGGACAGCGCCCGCGAGCAGTGCAGGAGCCAGTCGTGCCGGGCCGCCGCGTGCCCCTGCTCGTGGGCCAGTACGGCGTCCAGCTGGCTCCCCTTGAGCCGGCCCAGCGCCGCCGTCGTGACCACCAGCTGCGGGACCGGACCCGGCAGCCACCAGCTGTCGGGCCGCTGCCCCTCCAGGACCACGAGCCGCCCCCCGGCGGCCTCCTCCCCGGGCATCAGCGGAGCGCGCAGCAGCAGTTCCGCGCCCTGCGCACGCCGCCGGGCGCGGGCCCGCAGGATCTCCCGGGCCAGCATCGCCCCGGTCCACAGCCCGCCGACCGCCAGGGCGACGGCGGTGCCCGCGGCCCAGAGCCCGCCCGCGGCGTCGAGCGCGTAGGCGTCGACCACGCCGTGCGGGGCCGCGGCGAACAGCCGGCCCCGGACGGCCTGCCAGGCGGCGGCCGCGCTCAGCAGCATCGACAGGCCGAAGCACAGGAGCACGGCGCCCACCACGCACTGCCACGCCCACAGGGCCACGACGGGCTCGTGGTCGGGCCACTCGGCCCGGGCCAGCAGACGGGGCGCGAGCACCGCGGTCAGGGCGCCGAGCAGCAGGAGAACGGCGGGGACCATCATGGGCCTCAGCCTAGGAGCGTGCGACTACCTGCGGGTATGGTCCGGGCCAAGGGTGACGCAGGACACGTTTGGCCTCCGCGCCCGCCGGCCTCACATCGTGCTCAGCATCGCCAACATGCCCATCCCCATGGCCAGTCGGCAGGCGCGGATCACCTCGGCCGGCCCGGCGGGGGCCCCGGTGCCGTCCGCGGCACGCGCCGTGCCGGTGCCCGTGCCCGTGCCCGTGCCGCCGACGGTGACCAGCCGGGCTCCGCCCAGCACCACGTAGCCGGCGTAGTAGAGGAGCAGCAGGCCGGTGAGCAGCGGCAGTCCGGCGCCCTGCCCGTGGGCGTGGCCGGCGGACCCCGGTGCCGCGCCCGCGCCCGTCCCGGCGGCCAGCACCATGTAGACCATGGTCAGCGAGCCCACCAGATGGTGCGCGTGGTGCGGGCCCCCGCGCAGCAGCCACAGGGCGTGCAGCGCCGCCCCGCAGAAGACCGCGCCCAGTACGGGCGCCTGCCAGCCGCCGCCCAGCCGCAGCGGCACCGCCATGAGGGCCATGCCGAACCCCATCGCCGCCTCCCCGGCCGCCGCTCCGCCGCCGGCTCTGCCCGCGCGCCGCAGACAGTACGCCCCGCTCGCCGCGCAGAGCAGGACGAGGAGCCAGGCGCAGACGGCGGTGGAGAGGGACGTGGCGGGACCGTGCACGGCGGAACCTCCCGGTTCGTCGGCTTCACCGGAAGAGATGCCCCCTTCACACGGCCATCACGCCGGGCGCGGTTAGGCTCTGTGGGACCACCGGAAGACGCACCTCGCATGACCTCGCGTGACCTCGCGCAGAACGGAGCCCTCGATGCCGAGCGCCGCCCCCCAGGCCTTGACCTACCGCAGCGCCGTGGAGGCGGACGTCCCGGCGCTCGTGGCGCTCGTGGAATCGGCGTACCGGGGCGATTCGAGCCGTGGCGGCTGGACCACCGAGGCGGACTTCCTGGACGGGCAGCGGACCGACGCCGAGGACGTGGCACGGATCGTCGCGCACCCCGACGGCATGCTCCTCGTGGTGGAGCGCGACGGCGGGATCGTCGCCTGCTGCCACCTCGAACACCGCGGTGACCACGTCTACTTCGGCATGTTCGCGGTCCGCCCCGGGCAGCAGGGCGGCGGACTGGGCAAGGCGGTCATGCTGGAGGCCGAGCGCCGCGCCCGCGAGCAGTGGGCGGCCAAGGAGATGCGGATGACCGTGATCAACGTACGGGAGGAGCTCATCGCCTTCTACGTGCGCCGCGGTTACGAGCGCACCGGCGAGATGAGCCCCTTCCCCTACGGGGACGAGCGGTTCGGCGTTCCGCTCCGCGACGACCTGGCCTTCGAACTGCTGGTCAAGACGCTGTAGTCGCGGGGGCGGGGCCCACGGGCCGTCCGTGGGCCGACCGCCGACCGCCGACCGCCGACCGCCGACCGCCGACCGCCGACCGCCGACCGCCGTACGCCGACCGCCGCACGCGCGCCGCGCGGTCCGTGCGGTCCTCAGGCGGTGAAGCGGCCCGTGGAGCGGATCTCCGGGAAGTCGGTGAGCACGCCGTCGAGTTCGAGGGCCCGTGCGAGGCGCAGCCGCTCCAGCGTGTTGACCGTCCAGCCCGTCACGCGCAGTCCGGCCTCGTGCGCCGCCTCCACGGTGTGCAGGGTGAGGTGGCCGATGTTCAGCGCCACCGTCTCCGCGCCCGCCAGCGCGGCCCGGGCGACGACCTCCGCGGCGTCCGCCGGGGTCTGGTTCGCGTAGAGCACGGTCCGTACGCCCGGCACCAGCCGGGCCGCCTCCAGGATCACCTCGTCGCGGAAGGAGGCCACTTCCACCCGCCCGGTCAGATCGCGGCGCAGCAGCAGCTGCGCGAAGACCGCGACGGCGGCGAGGTCGTGGACCTGGACCCGGAGCGGGGCGCGGACCGCGTCGAGGACCTCGTCCAGGACCGGGACGTGCTCGCCCTCCCCGGCGTCCAGCCCGCGCAGTTCGGCCAGCGTCAGATCGGCCACGGCTCCCGAACCGTCGGTGGTCCGGTCGACCTCGGCGTCGTGCAGGACGACGAGGGCGCCGTCCTTGCTGAGCCGCACGTCCAGCGCGACGACGTCCATGCCGGAACGTTCCGCGCGGACGAACGAGCGCAGCGTGTTCTCCGGTTCGACACCCATGACCCCGCGGTGCCCGATGGTGAGGAAAGTCAAGGTTCTCATCCTTCCGTCGACGGCGGCTCCCCGCGCGGCAGCGGTGTCCCGACCGGCCGCGCGCGATGTGAGGCGCATGCTAGTGCGCCCCGCGTGCGATGAAACCGCCTTTGCGGGGCCTCCGCAACGCCGTCCGGCCGCTTCCCGACGGGCCCGCCGAGGGCTGGAGAGCCCCCGGCGCGGCCCGCGCGGTCACCCGGGGGTGGGCGCGTCCCCGCCGGCTTGACGTTGCTGCGCGCGCGGGTCCGCCAGGCCCTCCAGGTCCGCCAGCAGGGCCCGCGTCAGCTCCAGTTCGGCCAGGTGCTGGCGCTCGCTCCAGCGCAGGGCAAGGACCGGGAACGCCCAGTCGGGCTCGGTGGCCGCGTGCGCCATGGCCTCCCGTACGGAGGCCAACTCCTCGGTGGTGCGCTCCAGATGCTCCGTCACCATCGCGCGCAGCCGCTCCGGCTCGGCCAGGTGCCCGAGCCAGACCCGCAGCAGCAGCCCGTGCTTGAGCACCGGGGGGCCCGCCTCGGCGACGTCGGAGGCCCAGCCGGCCAGCGCCTCGCGCCCGGCGGGGGTGATGCCGTAGCGGCGCTTGGCCCGCGCCTCCTCGGGACCCGAGCGCACGGAGGCCGCGTAGCCGAGCTCCTCCAGGCGGCGCAGTTCGGCGTAGATCTGGCTGATGGCCGGCGACCAGTAGAAGAAGCGCAGTGAGGAGTCCGCCCACTTCTTCAGCTCGTAGCCGGTCCGCTCCCCGGGGAAGGAGAGCAGGCCGAGAACCGCCCACGCGGTCGGTGGAAGCTCTTGCTTCTTCGACGTCTGACTACTAGTCATATTTCGAATAGAAGTGAGACCGGGTACGGGACGCAACCCTGGAGGCACCGTGAAATTCTCCGTGATCTTCGAAGCTCAGCTCGCCGACCCGACCGTGGAACGGGAGCATCAGGTCATCCGGGACTGCGTCGAGCAGGCCGTGCTCGCCGAGCGGATGGGGTTCGACCGGATCTGGGCCGTGGAGCACCACTCCCTGAAGTGGTACGCCCATATGTCCGCTCCCGAGATCTTCCTGACCTGGGTGGCGGCCCGGACCAACACCATACGCATCGGGCACGGCGTCGTGTGCATGCCCTTCGCCTTCAACCACCCCGTCCGGGTCGCCGAGCGCGCCGCGATGCTCGACCTGCTGTCCGGCGGCCGGGTCGACCTCGGGGCCGGGCGGGGCGGCACCGTGCAGGAGACCTCGCTGTGCGGGGTGGACAAGGAGCGCACCACCGCGGAGGTGGAGGAGGCCCTGCGGATCATCGGGAAGGCCTGGCAGGAGGAGGAGCTGGAGTACCACGGGGAGCTCATCGACATCGATCCGCACCCGATCCTGCCCCGGCCGAGCCAGCGGCCCCATCCGCCGCTGTTCCTCGCGTGCAGCCGGGCCGAGACCCTGGTGCAGGCCGCGGAGCTGGGCGTGGGGGCGCTGGTCATGGGCTTCGCCGGGCCGGAGTCCATAGCCGGGATGCGCTCCGTCTACGACGCCGCGATCGCCGGCCGGGACGGCGGCCGGTTCGTCTCGACGGCCGTCAACGACCACTTCTCGGTGCTCTGCCCGACCATCGTGCTCGACGACCCCGAGGAGGCGCGGCGGATCGGGATCCGGGGGCAGCGGTTCTTCGCGCAGTCGATCGGCCACTGGTACGGCGGCGCGGGGGTGCCGGACGAGGCGGTGGTCGCGGGCGCCGACGAGGGGGCGGAGATGCGCAGGGCGGCCGAGCAGGTGGTGGCCCGGCTGCACGAGCAGGACATCCCGGTACGGCCGACCGCGACGGCCACCTTCAACGCGGACCACGCCTACGGCGGCGCGGACGAGGCGATCGCGTACGTGGAGCGGCTGCGGGAGGCGGGGGCCGACGAGATCATGTGCCTGATCCAGATGGGCACCGTGCCGCAGGAGGCCTGTCTGGAGACCCTGCGGCAGTGGGGCGAGAAGGTCATTCCGCACTTCGCGAACCAGCGGGCGTAGGGGGGGCCACCGTGACGGATGCGACTGCCGGCCCCGCCGGGCCCGCTGGCCCCGCCGGGCCCGCCGGCCCCGACCGGCTCGATCCCGCCGCCCGCCCCTACGCCGACGCGCTCGCCTCGCTCTTTCCCGATCTCGGCGGGCGCGTCACCGACGCCGGCGAGGCACGCCGGATCCTCGCCGCCGTGCCCGCGACGGCCCGGCCGGCCGTCGTGGGGGCCGTGGAGGACCGGGAGGTCCCCGGGCCGGCCGGAGCGCCGCCGGTCCCGGTACGCGTCTACTACCCGGACCCGGCCCTCTGGCCGGGGCCCCGCCCGACCGTGGTGTTCTGCCACGGCGGCGGCTGGGTCCTGGGCGACCTCGACCTCTACGACGCCACCGCGCGGGCGCTGTGCCGGGCCTCCGGCGCCGTCCTGGTCTCCGTGGACTACCGGCGGGCGCCCGAGGCCCGCTTCCCCGCCGCCGTGCACGACGCGTACGCCGCCCTGTGCTGGGCCGCCGCGCACCTCGACGAGCTCGGCGGGGACCCGGACGCCCTGGTCGTGGCCGGCGACAGCGCGGGCGGGAACCTCGCCGCCGCCTCCTGCCTGCTGGCGCGCGACCGCGGGGGACCGGCCGTCGCGCTCCAGGTGCTGATCTATCCGTCCCTGGACGCCGCCCGGGACACCGGGTCCTACCGGAGCAACGCAGAGGGGTATTTCCTGACCGCCGCGCACCTGCGCTGGTTCTGGGAGCAGTACCTCGGCCCCGGCGGCGACGGCCGCCATCCGCTGGCCTCACCGCTCGCCGCGGACCCGCGCGGGCTGCCGCCCGCGTACGTGGTGGTCGCCGGCTGCGATCCGCTGCGGGACGAGGGGGAGGCGTACCACCACCGGCTGCTCGGCGCCGGAGTCCGTTCGGCCCTTGACTCCCACCCGGGGATGTTCCACGGATTCCTCGCGCTGGCCGGCGTACTGCCCGAAGCCGGTCAGGCCTTGGCGCGACTGGGCGAAGTCATCGGCTCCACACATAAGAACGGGAAGACTTCCGGTGAAACTGGGGGTGACGCAGGATAATTTCCCGGATCTCCTCTTGAGCGGAAGAGCCTCACCCCCTTACGCTGTGCCGACGTGAGGTTCTCCTGTGGAGGAAGTGACATGACGGAAACTCTTGTGCCGGGTACCGGCGGTGCCGTGATAACCGCCGGTGTACGGGTGGTCGACCACCCGGCGTGGCCCGGGCTCAAGGCCGCCGTGGAGGAGATCCGGCCCTGGCAGTCGGCCGACGGCTCCATCGACTTCGAGGCCGAGGGCGAGCACGCCCGCGGCACCGTCCAGACCGCGGTCGAGCGCGTGATCGAGGGCGTCGAGGCGCTGTCGCCGCTGCTCCCGCACGCGGCCCCGTACCACCGTGCGCTCATCGGCGACCTGCGCAAGTGGGCCGACGGCGGCTTCGGCGTGCCGGACTTCCTCGACTCCCTGCTGGCCTTCGCCCCGGCCGCCGAGCGCGCCGACGGGCTCCAGCACCTCGTGGTCTTCCCGATGTACACGCAGAACGGCAACCCGGACCGCAACCTCGAGGCCGTCGTGCTGAAGATGGTGTGGCCCGAGTGGCTCTCCGAGCTGGAGCGCACCCGGTACGACAACCCTCTCTTCCTCGGCATCACCTTCGAGGACTTCACCCCGGGCTACGACACGCACTCCGCCGTGCTCTTCCCGGAGACCATCGCGGTGCGCGAGGCCCCCGAGCGCTTCACCTGGGGCGGCATCTTCTGCGACCGCGAGGCCGCCCGCTACCGCAAGGTCACCGAGGCCGCCGTGGACATCCTGGGCATCGAGCTGCCCGAGGACATCGCCCGGATGGTCGAGGACCAGGAGCGCTGCGAGAAGGCCTTCGTCCTGTGGGACATGGTCCACGACCGCACCCACAGCCACGGCGACCTGCCGTTCGACCCCTTCATGATCAAGCAGCGCCAGCCGTTCTGGATGTACGGCCTGGAGGAGCTGCGCTGCGACCTCACCGCCTTCAAGGAGGCCGTGAAACTGGAGTCCGAGGGCAACGAGCACGGCCGCGACGTGCAGTACGCCGTCCTCTTCGACCGGATGTTCCGCTTCCCGGTGTCCGGCGACCGCAACCGCAACTACGACGGCCTCGGCGGCCAGCTCCTCTTCGCGTACCTCCACAAGCACGACGTCGTGCGCTGGACGGACAACAAGCTGAAGATCGACTGGATGCGCGCCCCGCAGGTCACCAACCAGCTGTGCGCCGAGATCGAGGACCTCTACCGGGCCGGCATCGACCGCCCGAAGCTGGTCCACTGGTTCAAGGCGTACGACCTGGTCGCCGAGTACCTCGCCCCCCACCCGGGATCCAAGTGGGCCAAGGGCCCCGACGCCCTGGACCTGACGCAGCCGCCGCGCAAGCTCGTGGACGACGTGCTTCCGGACGAGTTTCCGCTGAGCATGTTCTATGAGGCCCTGGCCAAGAAGCTCAAGGGCGTGATCGCCTCGACCAAGGGCATCACGGCAGGGAACGCCGCGGACCGCGAGACCGCCGCGCGGGTCGCCGCGTGAGCGCTCGCCCACAGGAGGCTGCACAGATGAACGGCTCCGGTAACGGGAACGGAAAGCTCCACGGGGCGGTAGTGGCGGTCGCGGGGGCCGGCGGGCCCGCGGGCCGCGCCACCCTGATGCGCCTCGCCGAGGCGGGAGCCGTGGTCGTCGCCTCCGACGCCGACGCGGCCCGGCTCGCCGAGGCGGTGGACGCCGCGCGCTACGCCCACGGCGGCGCCACCATCACCGGTGACACCGTCGACCTGCTCGACCTGGACGCCACCAAGACCTGGGCCGAGCAGACCGAGAAGGAGTTCGGCCGGATCGACGGCCTGGTCCACCTCGTCGGCGGCTGGCGCGGCAGCAAGACCTTCACCGACGTCGACCTCGCGGACTGGGCCTTCCTGGAGAAGCTCCTCATCCGCACGGTCCAGCACACCTCCCTCGCCTTCCACGACGGGCTGCTGCGCAGCGACCGCGGACGCTACGTCCTGGTCAGCCAGTCCGGCGCGCACAAGCCGGTCGCCAACAACGCCGCGTACAACGCGGGCAAGGCGGCGGCCGAGGCCTGGACGCTCGCGATGGCGGACTCCTTCCGCAAGGCGGGCGGCGAGGACGGTCCGGGCGCCGCTGCTGCGATCCTGGTGATCAAGGCATTGGTGCACGACGCGATGCGCGCCGAGCGACCCACTGCGAAGTTCGCGGGCTTCACCGACGTCAAGGAGCTGGCCGAGGCCATCGCCGGCGTCTGGGAGCGGCCCGCCACCGATGTGAACGGACAGCGCCTGTGGCTCACCCCCCAACCGTGAAGACCGGTGCCGCGAAGGCCGGCGCCGTGAAGACCGCGATACGCAAGTCCGCCGCGCAGACCGACGCCCGCCGGCACCACGACCCGGCGGTGCGCGGTTTCGCGAGCGACAACTACGCCGGCATCCACCCGGAGATCCTCGCGGCCATCGCGCTCGCCAACGGCGGCCACCAGGTCTCCTACGGCGACGACCAGTACACCGAGAACCTCCAGCAGATCTTCCGCGGCCACTTCGGGGCGCACGCCGAGGCCTACCCGGTCTTCAACGGCACCGGCGCCAACGTGACCGCCCTCCAGGCGCTCACCGACCGCTGGGGCGCGGTGATCTGCGCGGAGTCGGCGCACATCAACGTCGACGAGGGCGGTGCGCCCGAGCGGATGGCCGGCCTCAAGCTGCTCACCGTCCCCACGCCGGACGGCAAGCTCACCCCCGAGCTCATCGACCGGCAGGCCTGGGGCTGGGAGGACGAGCACCGGGCGATGCCGCAGGTCGTCTCGATCACCCAGAACACCGAGCTCGGCACGGTGTACACGGTGGACGAGATCCGTGCCATCTGCGAGCACGCGCACGCCAAGGGCATGAAGGTCCACCTCGACGGCGCCCGGATAGCCAACGCCGCGGCCTCCCTCGACGTGCCGATGCGCAGCTTCACCAACGCGGTCGGCGTGGACGTGCTGTCCTACGGCGGCACCAAGAACGGGATGATGGCCGGAGAGGCCGTCGTCGTGCTGAACCCGGACTCCGTCCGGCAGATGAAGCACATCCGCAAGATGTCGATGCAGCTCGCCTCCAAGATGCGTTTCGTGTCGGTCCAGCTCGAAGCGCTCCTCGCGAAGGACCTGTGGCTGCGCAACGCCCGCCACGCCAACGCGATGGCGCAGCGGCTGGCGGCCGGGGTGCGCGAGACCGACGGCGTGGAGATCCTCTACCCGGTGCAGGCGAACGCCGTGTTCGCGCGGCTCCCGCACGAGGTCTCGCGTCGGCTGCAGGAGCGCTACCGCTTCTACTTCTGGGACGAGATCGCGGGCGACGTCCGGTGGATGTGCAGCTACGACACCCGGGAGGAGGACGTGGACGGCTTCCTCCAGGCCCTCAAGGAAGAGCTGGCGCGCTAGCGCCGCGATCCCCTCCCATAAATCTATAGGCATGCAGAGTGTTGCATGAGTATGCTCCTGGATCATGGAATTGATCCAGGAGCATACTGACCTTGCCGCCTATCTGGCCGCCGACGACGTGGTCGATCACGGCCATCCACTGGTCGAAGAGACCGCCGACGCCCTGTGGACCGCCACCGGCGATGCATATTCATACGCCAAAGCGGCCTTCGAGTTCGTCCGTGACACCATCCCGCACTCCGCCGACTCCGGCGACGACCGCGTCGCGTGGCGCGCCTCCGACGTCCTGGAGACGCGCAACGGGATCTGCTACGCCAAGGCCCACGCCCTGACCGCGCTGCTGCGCGCCCGGGGCATCCCGGCCGGCCTCTGCTACCAGCTGCTGGGCGACGACGACGGATCCCACCTCGCCCTCCACGGCCTCGTGGCACTGCGCCTGCCCGGCAGCGAGAACTGGTCCCGGGTGGACCCGCGGGGCAACAAGCCGGGCGTGGACGCCCAGTTCACCCTCGACCGCGAGCAACTCGCCTTCCCCGTACGCCCGGAACTCGGCGAGATCGACTACCCGGGTCTGTACGCGGCCGCGCACCCGGCCCCGCTCAAGGCGCTCCAGGAGGCCGCGGACCGGCCGCAGTTGTGGCGGAACCTGCCGACGGCGCTGTAGCCGCGGGGGAGGCGTCCCCGGCCGTCTCCCGTACGCGGCCGCGCGCCGTCACCACGGTGTGCACCAGGGCGGCGGCCAATTGCAGGGCGGCGATCGCGAGCACCAGGAACCCGGGCCGGACATCGGCGGCGAGCCCCACGAGGGCGGCGCCCGTCGAGGCGGCCGTCACCTTCAGCCCGGCGCCGAGGGTGAACACCTGGGTCCGCGTCCCGTCGGGCGCGTACTCCGAGCGGATCCGCAGGGTGGCCGTCAGCAGCGGCCCGTCGCACACCCCGGCCGCGGCGAACGCCACCGCCGTGAGCGGGACGGACGGGGTGAACGCGGCCACCGTCAGCGCCACCCCGGTCGCCGCCATCGCCCAGCGGGCGAGCCGGCCCGGGGCGACGGCCGTGATCCGGCCCAGCGTCAGGGAGCCGGTCAGGGCGCCCAGGGCGAAGGCGGTCATCAGCACCCCGCCGCCGCCCGGGCTGCCGAGCGAGGTGGCCAGGAGGACCGAGGTGACGGTGAGCGCCCCGAGACCCAGGAAGGCCAGGGTCGTGGCCGAGGTGATGGCCCGCAGCTGAGGGATCCGCCACAGGGCGGCCAGTCCGGCGCCCATCCCGACCCGGGGCGCGCCGGGGCCCGGCCCCTGGCTGCCGTGCGGGCCGCCGTACGGAAGGGTCGCCGCCAGTGCCGCCGCCAGCGCGCCGGACGCGGCCAGGAGTGCCATCGCGGGCCCGGCCGAACCGAAGGCCGCGACGAGGCTGACGGCCGCCGGGGCGGTCACGGCCGCGCCGTTGTAGGTCGACGCGTCCCAGCCGTACGCCCGGTCCCGCGCGGGCCCGGGCGGGATCAGCCCCGCCACCAGGCTCGACAGCCCGCCCGTCACCATCGGCCCGCAGGAACCGCCGAGCACCGCCACCGCGAGCACCACCGGCGTCGGGGCCCGCCCGAGCAGCAGCGCCAGCGCCGCCACGGCCGTGGTGAATCCCGCCAGGGCGCCCACGTGGAAGAGGCGGGGCCGGCGCGACCTGGCCGCGGCGGCGCCCGCGAGCGGAGCCGCGAGCACGTGCGGGGCCAGCCAGGCCGTCAGGACGAACGCGCCGTGGGCGGCGCTCCCGGTGCGCTGGAGAGCGAGCAGCACGACGGCCATGCCCATGCCCTCGGAGGCGAAGCGCGCCGCCAGCGCGGCGGCCAAGTACCGTCCGAGCCCCGGCATTCCGGCCCCTTTCGGCTGAGGGCGTGGCAGAGGCTGCGAGGCTACGCCATACGGGTGTAGGGCGAAAGGATCGCGGTTTTCCGTCAGTAGGGAGGCTTTCTGTCTGACACCGCTGTCCGGGCCCCACTGGACTTCGTACGGGCCCAGGACGGCCCTGCACATGGCGGAGACCTCGCGCATCCAAGGGCGCGACGCGCTGACCCGCGCGGAGAACCCGAACTCCCGCGCGGAGAACCCGAACTGACGCACCGCGCGGCGACATCGCGGCCTCACCCGTCCGGGTGGGGCCGCGATCCGTACGAAGGGCTCAGCCGGCTTCCTTGACCTGCGCCGGGGTGGGCGCGGTGCCGCCGAGGTGGGCCGGCAGCCACCAGGAGTCCTCGGTGCCCCTGGGCTTGGCCGGGTAGGCGGCCTGGGCGGCGTCCAGCAGTTCCTGCACCCGCTCGCGCAGCCGGCGGGTGATCGCGCCGGCGTACTGGTCGGTGGGAGCCTCCAGCGGTTCGCCCACGCGCATCGTCACCGGGATGTGGCTGCGCTTGAGGTCCTTGGGGCGGCCCTTGGTCCACATCCGCTGCGTACCCCACAGGGCCACCGGGATCAGCGGGACACCGGCCTCCTGGGCCATGCGCGCCGCACCGGACTTGAAGCTCTTCAGCGTGAAGGACTGCGAGATGGTCGCCTCCGGGAACACGCCGATGATCTCGCCGGAGCGCAGCGAGTCGAGCGCGTGCTGGTAGGCCGTCTCGCCCTGGGCGCGGTCCACGGGGATGTGCTTCATCGCGCGCATCAGCGGACCGGACACCTTGTGCCGGAACACCGATTCCTTCGCCATGAAGCGGACGAGCCGCTTCTGGGGGCGCGCGGTCAGTCCGGCGAAGATGAAGTCGAGGTAGCCGATGTGGTTCGACACCAGAACGGCGCCGCCCTTGCGCGGGATGTTCTCGGTGCCCTTCATGTCGATGCGGACGTCGAGCGCACGGAAGAGGGTGTGCGCGGCACCGATAACCGGGGGGTAGACGAGCTCAGCCATGGTGGGGAGACCCCGCTTTCTGCCTGGAGGTGCTCCCGGCCGGAAGTTACGGCAGCGTAGGTACGCGGCCATGGGGATGGTGCCCCATACGGGAGCCGCTGGCCAGCCCAGACGCCCGTGCCCGGCGAGATTCTCGTCACGCCGGGAATGCGGCGGGTCCGCGGGGCGCTCCGATCAGCGTACGACCGTACCGGGATGATGGACGAGCGCCCGTACGGGCCGGGTGAAGGCGGAGACGGGAGCGCGGGTGCGCGCAGGTGAGCAAGACGCGGGCGAGGACGCCGGTGCGCAGGCCGGTGCGGACGGCGGAGCGGAAGCCGGCGCGGGCGGCGGCGCGGGCCGGCTGGGCCTCGCCGAACTGGGCGCCGAGCCGGGGGAGCGGGCCACGCTCGTGCAGTTCTCCAGCGCCTTCTGCCAGCCCTGCCGGGCCACCCGGCGGATCCTGGACGAGGTGGCGGCCATGGTCGGGGGTGTCCGGCACATCGAGATCGACGCCGAGAAGAACCTGGACCTCGTACGGGCCCTGGGCATCGAGAAGACCCCGACCGTACTGGTCCTGGACGCGGCCGGCCGGATCGTGCGCCGGGCCGCCGGGATGCCGCGCAAGGCGGACGTGATCGCCGCCCTGGGCGCCGCCGTATGACGCGGGCACGCAACGCGCCGGTTCGCGTGCCGGGGGCGTCCGGTGAGCCGGTACGCGCGTCCGCACGCAGCGTGACGCGCCCTACATCTGCCCGTTGAGGCTTGACTGTGTACACGGGAGATCGCCAGGCTTGCGATATGCGGTATGAACTCCTGCTTTACGGACGGGGCACCTCCTGATGACGGCTCCGACGGCTCCGACGGCTCCGTCCCCACGGGCCGGCGCGGGCCTGCCCGGCTCGCCCGCGCTGTTGCGCTCGGTGTTCCGGCGGCACGCCGCGGGCGTCGCCGTGATCACCGCCGAGAACGGTGGCCGGCCGGCGGGTTTCACCGCGACCTCGCTCAACTCGGTCTCGGCCGACCCCCCGCTCCTGTCGTTCACGATCGGCACCGGGTCCTCCAGCTGGCCCGCGATACGGGACTCCGAGTACCTCGGTGTCCACATACTCGGCGAGCACCAGGAGGAGCTGGCGGGCCTGTTCGCCCGCAACGGGGCCGACCGCTTCGGACCCGCCACCGACTGGGCGTCCGGCCCGCACGGGGTTCCGGTCCTGGGCGGCGTCCTGGCCTGGCTGGTGTGCCGGATCGTGGCGCGCGTCCCGGCCGGCGAGCACCGGGTGATCATCGCGGAGGCGGTCGCCGGGGACCCGGCGGGCGACCCGGTGGGGGATCCCGCCGGAGAGGGCCGTCCGCTGCTGTACCACCAGGGGCGCTTCAACGCGCTGAGGGACTGAATCGTCCCTGCTGGGGCAGGTTCACCGGCGTTGGCCAGATCACAGTTCACCGGCCTTGCAACCTGGCGGCACCCGCTGTGTACTGACGAGTAACATTCCCGAACGGGGCGCGGGCCGCCCCGGCGGGAACGGCCCGAGATGGCGCCTATGCTGCCTGAACAAGGCGGTACCAGAAATGTCGATGCGGTAGGAGAGCCGGCGTGAGCCTGAGGATCGTTGTCTGTGTGAAGTACGTGCCCGACGCCACTGGCGACCGGCAGTTCACCGAAGACCTGACCGTCAACCGTGACGACGTCGACGGCCTGCTGTCGGAGCTCGACGAGTACGCCGTCGAGCAGGCGCTGCAGATCGCCGACGAGGCCGACGACGCGGAGATCACCGTCCTGACGGTGGGCCCCGAGGACGCGAAGGACGCGCTGCGCAAGGCGCTGTCGATGGGTGCCGACAAGGCCGTCCACGTCGAGGACGACGACCTGCACGGCAGCGACGTCATGGCCACCTCGCTGGTGCTCGCCAAGGCGATCGAGAAGGCCGGTTACGACCTGGTCATCACCGGCATGGCGTCGACCGACGGCACCATGGGTGTCCTCCCGGCGATCCTGGCCGAGCGCCTGGGCGTCCCGCAGGTCACCCTGCTCTCCGAGGTCAAGGTCGAGGACGGTGTCGTGACCGGCCGCCGCGACGGCGACACCGCGAGCGAGCAGCTGCAGGCCTCCCTCCCGGCGCTCGTCTCGGTGACGGACCAGTCGGGCGAGGCCCGCTACCCGTCCTTCAAGGGCATCATGGCCGCCAAGAAGAAGCCGGTGGAGTCCTGGGACCTGGAGGAGCTGGAGATCGAGTCCGACGAGGTCGGCCTCGAGGGCTCCTGGACCGCGGTCGACTCCGCGACCCAGCGTCCGGCCCGCACCGCCGGCACGATCGTCAAGGACGAGGGCGAGGGCGGCAAGTCGCTGGCCGAGTTCCTGGCCGGGCAGAAGTTCATCTAAGAGCTCCGGCCCCTCTCGACACCCCCTGACTACTTCGCATTCGCAGGAGCATCCCCATGGCTGAAGTCCTCGTCTACGTCGACCACGTCGACGGCGCCGTCCGCAAGCCCACCCTTGAACTGCTGACCCTGGCCCGCCGCATCGGCGAGCCCGTCGCCGTCGCCCTCGGCGCCGGTGCCGAGGCCACCGCCGCCGTGCTCGCCGAGCACGGCGCCGTCAAGGTCCTCACCGCCGACGCCCCGGAGTTCGCCGACTACCTCGTCGTTCCGAAGGTGGACGCGCTCCAGGCCGCGTACCAGGCCGTTTCCCCGGCCGCCGTGCTGCTCCCCTCCTCCGCGGAGAACAAGGAGATCGGCGCCCGCCTGGCCGTCCGCATCGGCTCCGGCATCATCACCGACGCCACCGACCTGGAGGCGGGTGACGAGGGTCCGGTCGCGACGCAGGCCGCGTTCGCCGCGTCCTTCAGCACCAAGTCCCGCGTCTCCAAGGGCACCCCGGTCATCACCGTGAAGCCGAACTCGGCCCCGGTCGAGGCCGCCCCGGCCGCCGGCACCGTCGAGGCGCTCGCCGTCACCTTCGGCGCCCTGGCCACCGGCACCAAGGTCACCTCGCGCACCCCGCGCGAGTCGACCGGCCGCCCCGAGCTGACCGAGGCCGCGATCGTGGTCTCCGGCGGCCGCGGCGTCAACGGCGCCGAGAACTTCCACATCATCGAGGCCCTCGCGGACTCCCTCGGTGCGGCCGTCGGCGCCTCGCGCGCCGCCGTGGACGCCGGCTGGTACCCGCACTCCAACCAGGTCGGCCAGACCGGCAAGTCGGTCTCCCCGCAGCTGTACATCGCCTCCGGCATCTCGGGCGCGATCCAGCACCGCGCCGGCATGCAGACGTCCAAGACGATCGTCGCGATCAACAAGGACGCCGAGGCCCCGATCTTCGACCTCGTCGACTACGGCGTGGTCGGCGACCTCTTCGCGGTCGTCCCCCAGCTGACCGACGAGATCAAGGCCCGCAAGGGCTAGAACGAGGGCTGAAATCCTGCTGCAGGCGCTGACCTGCGGGTAAGTGGTCTCCGGGGCCGTGTGGTGTTTCTCACCGCACGGCCCCGAGTCGTTTGTCCAGGACGGCGGAGGGACCATTGACTGAGCGGAACCCCGTGACTAAATTCTGTAATGCGGATCTAAGATTCCGTGAAGCGGAAAAGAGGAGAGTGCACGATGGGTCAGCAGGAGAAGGTGGCGACGAGCCTCGCAGGCGCGGTCAGCGAGGGCATCAGCGCTTCCCTCAAGCCGGTGGACGCGGAACTCGCGCGCCACTACCCGGGCGACCCCGGCACCCGCCAGCCCATCCACACGGTCTACGTGCCCGGTGACGTCTTCGACGCGGGCACCATCCGCTCCTGGGGCGACCAGGCCCTCGCGGCCCTGGACGAGCACGCCCCCGACGCCGCCACCTTCGCCAAGGTACTCGGCATCTCCGACGAGCTGGCCGTACCGGTCTACGACCGCGTCCGCGCCAAGCTCGCCTCCGAGCCCATCGAGGACCTGCGCGTCGACTTCGAGGACGGCTTCGGCGTCCGCTCCGACGAGGAGGAGGACCAGGCCGCGGCCCGCGCCGCCCGCCTCGTCGCCGAAGCCTTCTCCAACGGCACGAACGCCCCGTACATGGGCATCCGGATGAAGTGCATGGAGTCCAACGTCCGCGACCGCGGCATCCGGACCACCGACATCTTCCTCTCGGGCCTGCTCGCCCACGGCGGCCTGCCCGAGGGCCTCGTCCTGACCCTGCCCAAGGTCACGTACCCCGAGCAGGTCACGGCCTTCGTGCAGCTGCTGGAGGCCTTCGAGACCGCCCGCGGCCTGCGCCCGGGCCGGATCGGCTTCGAGATCCAGATCGAGACCAGCCAGTCCATCCTGGCCTCCGACGGCACCGCCGCGGTCGCCCGCATGATCGAGGCCTCCAAGGGCCGCGCCACCGGCCTGCACTACGGCACCTTCGACTACAGCGCCTGCGTCGGCGTCTCCGCCGCCTACCAGTCGAGCGACCACCCCGCCGCCGACCACGCCAAGGCGATCATGCAGGTCGCGGCCGCCGGCACCGGGGTACGCGTCTCCGACGGCTCGACCAACGTCCTGCCGATCGGCACCACCGAGCACGTCCACGAGGCCTGGAAGCTCCACTACGGCCTCACCCGCCGCGCCCTGGCCCGTGCCTACTACCAGGGCTGGGACATGCACCCGGCGCACCTCCCGACCCGCTACGCGGCCGTCTTCGTCTTCTACCGCGAGGGCCTGGAGACCGCCGCCGCGCGTCTGAAGGCGTACGTCGCCAAGATCGAGGGCGACGTCATGGACGAGCCCGCCACCGCGAAGGCCCTGGCCGGCTACCTGGTCCGCGGCCTGGACTGCGGCGCCGTCGGCGCCGACGAGGTCACCGCCCTGACCGGCCTGACCCGCGCGGAACTCGACGCCTTCGCCATCCCGCGCCGCTCGGCGACGCTGACGGCCACCGCCTGAGCCGTCCGGCAGTGACGACGTGGCCCGGCCGGGCGGACCCCGGCCGGGCCACCCCGCGTCCTGCCGTCAGATGGTGCGCCAGAGCCACGGCGGCGAGAGCGGCCACGAGCACGCACACACCCTGCCAGCCGGCCCGGCCGTAGACGCGCACACCGAGCCAGGACCCGGCGCTCCCGCCCAGGTAGGCGCAGGTCATGTAGGCGGTGTTGAGGCGGCTGCGCGCGTCGGCCCGTACGGCGAGCACCCGCGCCTGGTTCGCGATCATGCCGGACTGCATCGCGATGTCCAGCACCAGCGTGCCGACCGTCAGGGCGACCAGACCCGGCGCGCCGCCCCGGACTCCCGCCGCGAGGACCGCCGCCGCCACGAGGACCGCGAGCAGACAGACCAGGTTCACCGGATCGGGGCCCCACCGGTCCACCAGGCGCCCGGCGAGCGGAGTGCAGAACATGGTGGCCCCGCCGACCAGCGCGAGCAGCCCCACGGCCTGCGGCCCCAGACCGTACGCCGGACCAGTGAGGAGGAGCGCCGCGCAGGTCCAGACGGCCGAGAACCCACCGAAGACGGCTCCCTGGTAGAGGCAGGAGCGGCGCAGCCGCGACTCGCCGCGCAGCAGGCGCAGGGAGTCGGCGAGCAGCGCCCCGTACGGACGGCGGGCGGGCCGCGGCGTGCGCGGTACCGACCCGGCCAGGACGGCCGCGAGCAGCAGGAGGAGAACGGCGGCCACCAGATACGGGGCCCTCCATCCCAGCCATTCGCCGAGCGTCGCGCCGAAGGTACGGGCCAGCAGCATCCCGCCGATCGACCCGCTCAGCAGGGTGCCCAGCACCGCCCCGCGGCGGTCCGCGGCCACCAGCCCGGCCGCCAGCGGGACGATGATCTGCGCGGCCACCGTGGTGATCCCGGTGAACATTCCGGCGGCGACGAGGAACCCGAGGCCGGGGGCGCAGCCCGCGGCGAGCAGACCCAGCCCGGTGAGGACGAGCAGGGTGACCAGGAGCGGGCGGTGGGGGAACCGGTCGCCGAGCGGCACCAGCAGGAAGAGCCCGGCCGTGTACCCGATCTGGGTGGCGGTCACCACCAGGGACGCCGCATCGGGGGAGGTGCCCAGCCCGGCGGCGATCAACGGGCTGATCGCCTGCGGGAAGTAGAGGGTGCCCACCGCCACCGCACAGACCGATGCCAGGGTCAGCACCGTCCTGCGGCTCATCTCGGCCTGCCGGCCCGCCGTTCGTGTCATGGACGGAAGTCCACGGCACCCCGGGCGCGCCGCAAACCGATGTAGCGTATTGCTTAATGATCAGCTTCGAACTCGGTGTCGAGGACCTCGCCGACACCCGCTTCGCCCTCTCCCCGCTCGGCGAGACCGTGCTCAGCCTGCGCGTGCTGCGCGAGCCGGGCCTGTCGGCGGTGCACCTCCCGTGGCGCAGGAGCGTGCTCGGCCGGCTCGGCGCGCTCGACACGGCCCTGCTGATGTCCCTGGTCGCCCAACGCCGCACGCTGCCCGACTTCCTGACCCCGCGGCCCGCGAGGTTCGCCCCGGACTTCGAGGCGGAACTCGCCGCCGTCCGGGCCACCTCCCCCGGCCTGGTCCGCCGCGACCTGCTGGCCGCGCACGCCCCGGACCCGCTCCCCGGCCCGCTGAGCGCGGCGGATCGCGCCGACGACGCGGCGGTCGCGGTACTCCGCGACGCCATCTGCGACCTGCTCCGCGGCTACTGGGAGATCGCCGTCCGGCCGGCGTGGCCCCGCATGCGGCTCTTGCTGGAAGCCGACATGACCTACCGCGCACGGCAGTTGGCGGTGGGAGGCGCGCGCCGGCTGTTCGCCGACATGCACCCGAACCTGCGCTGGAACGACGGCGTCCTGCACATCGGCGCGATGATCAGCAGCCACCGCGTCGTGGCGTCCGGGCGGGGGCTGCTCCTCGTCCCGTCCGTCTTCGTCCACAAGCCGGCGCCCCCCGTCAGCCCCGAGGAACCGCCCACGCTCGCTTACCCGAGCCGGGGGGTGGCGACCCTGTGGACCCCGCCGCCCACCGCGGACGAACCCGCGCTCGTGGCGCTCATCGGCGCTCCCCGCGCCCGGCTCCTCGCCCTGCTCGACGAACCGCTGGCCACGGTGGAGATCGCCCGCCGCTTTCGGGTCACCCCGAGCGCCGTCTCCCAGCACCTGCGGGTGCTGCACGCCGCGGGCCTGCTGAGCAGGGCGCGCGACGGCCGGCAGGTCCTCTACCGGCGCAGCCCGCTCGGCGACCGGCTGGCCGGGGACGTCCGGGCGGGCGGGGACGTCAGGGCGGAGGGGGACGTCAGGGCGGAGGGGGCCGTCCGGGCGGAGGGGGACGTCAGGGCGGCCGGGGACCCGGAGCCGTGAGGGTCGGCGTCAGACGGCCGGCGGGAGCTCGCCCGAACCGCGGGGGATGAGGCGGGTGGGGAGTTCGATGCGGGCCGGGGGGAGGTCGGCGCCCGCCAGGCGCTGGAAGAGGCGGTCCGTGGCCACGCGGCCCAGGGCCGCGGCGTCCTGGGCGATGACCGTGATGCCGGGGTTCAGCAGGTCGGCGAGTTCGAAGTCGTCGAAGCCGACCAGGGCCACCGGGTGGGGGAGGGACACGAGGACGCGTACGGCCGTGACCGTCACGCGGTTGTTGCCGGCGAACAGGGCCGTGACCGGCTCCGGGCCGGACAGCATCGACCGGGCGGCGGCCGCGACCCGCTCCGGGGCCGTCGTGCCCAGGGAGATCCAGGAGTCCTCGACCGGCAGGCCCGCGTCCGCCATGGCCGCGCGGTAGCCGCGCAGCCGCTCGGTCGCCGTGTGGATGTGGGGCTGGTCGCCGATGAAGCCGATCCGGCGGTGGCCGCCCGCGATCAGGTGGCTGACGCCCTCGCGGGCACCGCCGAAGCTGTCGGACAGGACGACGTCCGCGTCGATCCTGCCCGCCGGACGGTCGACGAAGACCGTGGCCACCCCGGCCCGGATCTCCGGCTCCAGGTAGCGGTGGTCGTCCCCGGCCGCGATCACGATGAGGCCGTCCACCCGGCGGGCGCACAGCGCGAGCGCCAATTCCCGCTCGCGGTCCGGATCCTCGGCGCTGGAGCCGTTGATCAGCAGGGCGCCGTGCGCGCGGGCCACCTCTTCCACGGCCCGGTTGAGCGGCCCGTAGAAGGGGTCGGACAGGTCCTCCAGGACCAGGCCCACGGTCGCCGTGCGGCCCTTGCGGAGCACGCGCGCGCTGTCGTTGCGGCGGAAACCGAGCGCGTCGATGGCCTCCTGGACCCGCTGCTCGGTGTCCGGGGTGACCCCCGGCTCCCCGTTGACCACGCGCGACACCGTTTTGAGGCCCACGCCGGCCCGGGCCGCCACGTCCTTCATGGTCGGCCGGTTGCCGTAGCGGGGCTCGGGCGGGCGGCGGGTCTGCGGCACGGTGTCGGACCTCCGGAAGGGCGGGCGCTGTGGTGGTGCGGGCCCGGCGCTGCGGACAGGCCCTGACCTTGAGGATAAGCACTCGGCGGAGCGCCGGGGTTTCCGTGGCAGGGTGGTGCGGGCAAGCCACTGGGGGCATCGGGAGAGGGGTAGACGTGATTGTCTGGATCAACGGCACGTTCGGCGCCGGCAAGAGCAGCACAGCGCGCGAGCTGACCGGCCTCCTGCCGGAGAGCACCTTGTTCGACCCGGAGTTCATCGGTGACGCGCTGCGCGTGCTGCTGCCGCGCAAACGCCTCGCGGAGGTGACCGACTACCAGGACCTGCCGAGCTGGCGGCAGCTCGTCGTGGACACCGCGGCGGCGATGCTGGCGGAGCTGGGCGGGGTGCTGGTGGTCCCGATGACGCTGCTGCGCCAGGAGTACCGGGACGAGATCTTCGGCGGGCTCGCGGCCCGCAGGATCGCGGTGCGGCACGTGCTGCTCGCCCCGGAGGAAACGATCCTTCGCGAGCGGATCGCGACCCGGGAGGAGCCCGGTGAGGCCGCGGACGTGGACCTGCGGGTGCGGCAGTGGGCCTACGACCACATACCGGTCTACCAGCACGCGCTGGGCTGGCTCGCGGCCGACGCGCACGTCATCGACAACGGGGCCCTGACCGTACGGGAGACGGCCGAGCGGATCGCCGAGGCCGTACGCAGCGACGCGGCCCGGGTCTGCGACATCGTGCAGACCCCGCGGCCCACGCGCGAGACGGTCGCGGCCGGGGTCCTGCTCTTCGACGACGCGGACCGGGTGCTGCTGGTGGATCCGACGTACAAGCCGGGCTGGGAGTTCCCCGGCGGGGTCGTCGAGGCCGGGGAGGCCCCGGCGTGCGCGGGGGTACGGGAGGTCGAGGAGGAACTCGGGCTCGTACTGGAACGCCTGCCGGAGCTCCTCGTCGTGGACTGGGAGCCGCCCGGGCCCCCCGCGGGCTACGGCGGCCTGCGGCTGCTGTTCGACGGGGGCCGGCTGACGGCGGCGCAGGCCGGGCGGCTGCGGCTGCCCGGGCCGGAACTGCGGGCCTGGCGGTTCGTGACGGAGGAGGAAGCCGCGGACCTGCTGCCGCAGGTGCGCTACGAGCGGCTCCGGTGGGCCCTGCGGGCCCGCGAACGGGGGCGGGCGGCCTACCTGGAGGCGGGGCGGGCGGTTCCGTAGGCGGGCATTGAGGGGGCCGGGGATGTGGGCCCGGGGGCCGGAGCGCGTCGCCCCGGCCCCCGGCACCGGGATCAGGCCGTCGAGGCCGGCGAAGGGTCGGCCGCGCCGCCGGTCTCCGCCGCCGCTTCCGCCTCCTCCGCCTTCGCCGCCGCCGCCGCTTCGGCCTCCTCCGCCTTCGCCGCCGCCTCCGCCGCGGCGTGGAGGGTGGCGGCGGTGTCCGAGGTCAGGGGGTCGCCGTGGCCGAAGCAGGCCACCGAGGGGGCCAGTGCGGCGAGTCGGAGCATCGACTCGACGGCCCGGGTGCGGTCCACGTTGAAGACGCCGAGCATCACCTGGACCACACCGGCGACGCAGTCGCCCGTGAACAGCACCCCGTGCGCCGGGAGATGGACGCCGATGCTGCCCGGGGTGTGGCCCGGCGCGTGGACGACGACCGCGCCGTCGCCGAAGGGGAGCACCTCGCCGTTCTCCAGCTCCCGGTCCACCCGGGTCGGCGGGGCCTGCGGGACCGTCAGGCCGTGTGCGTACAGCGGGAGTTCCCAGTCCAGCAGCACCGGCTCCGGGACCGGTGCCTCGCCGCGGATCACCGGCGCGTCGAGCCCGTGCGCCAGTACCTCCGCGCCCCAGCGGGCGGCGAGTTCACCCGCCGCACCGACGTGGTCGCGGTGGCAGTGGGTCAGGACGATCCGCTCCAGCCGCTCCGGCAGCAGCCCGAGGGAACGTATCGCCCCTTCGATCGCGTCCGCCGAACCGGCGTGGCCCGCGTCGATCAGGGTCAGGGCCTCACCGTCGCGCCAGAGATAGGCCTGGCCGATGGGGAAACGGAGCATGTGGAGGCGGTCGGGGACGACTTCTACGAGATCGAGTTCCATCAGCCGAACGTACGGGGACGAACCACGCCTGCGGCGCAGGTTGCGCCGCCGGCGTGGTTCGCCCGTAGCTGAGTGATCGGGGAGCCTTCCGAGCCGCCGTCAGACGCGCTTGGACTCCGCGTAGTTGAGGAGGAACAGCGCCTCGGTGACCGACAGGCGCTCCAGTTCCTCCGGGGAGACGCTCTCGTTCACCGCGTGGATCTGCGCCTCCGGCTCGCTGAGGCCGATGAGCAGCATCTCCGCGTCCGGGTACAGCTCGGTCAGGGTGTTGCACAGGGGGATGGAGCCGCCCATGCCGCTGATCTGCATCTCCTGGCCCGGGTACGCCGCCTTCATGGCCTGCGCCATCGAGGCGTAGGCGGGGCTGTCCGTGTCCGCCTGGAACGGCTGCCCCTGGCCGACGAGTTCGATCTCCAGGTGGGCCTTCCACGGGGTGTGCGCCACCAGGTGCGCCTCCAGCAGCTTGATCGCCTCGGCCGTGTCCACGCCCGGCGGCACCCGCAGGCTCACCAGCGCGCCCGCGCTCGCGTGCACCGAGGGGGTGGCGCCGACCAGCGGCGGGGAGTCGATGGCGAGCACCGTGACGGCCGGCCGGGACCACAGGCGGTCCGCGATCGTGCCCTCGCCGATCAGCTCGACCCCGTCGAGCACCTTCGCGTCGGAGCGGAAGTCCGCCTCCGGGTACTGGAGCCCCTCCCATACCGCGTCCGAGGCCAGCCCGTCCACCGTGGTCGAACCGTCGGGCGCGCGCAGCGAGGCCAGGAGCTGGATCAGCGCGGCCATCGCGTCGGGGGCGGCCCCGCCGAACATGCCGGAGTGCAGGTTGCCGCCCAGGGTGTCGATCTTGACCTTGAGGAGGCACATGCCGCGCAGGGTCGCGGTGACCGTGGGCAGGCCCGTACGGAAGTTGCCCGCGTCTCCGATCACGACGGCGTCGGCGGCCAGCAGTTCGGGGTGCGCCGTCGCGTACTGCTGGAGGCCGCCGGTGCCCTGCTCCTCGGAGCCCTCGACGATCACCTTCACGTTCACCGGGACCCCGCCGTTGGCCTTCAGGGCGCGCAGCGCGAGCAGGTGCAGGATGAACCCGCCCTTGCAGTCGGCGGTGCCGCGGCCGTACCAGCGGCCGTTGCGCTCGGTCAGCTCGAAGGCGGGGGAGACCCAGGCCGCGTCGTCCAGCGGGGGCTGCACGTCGTAGTGCGCGTACAGCAGGACGGTCGGCGCGTCCGCCGGGCCGGGCAGGAACCCGTACACCGACTGGGTGCCGTCGGGGGTGTCGAGCAGTGCCACGTCCTGGAAGCCCTCGGCGCGCAGGGCGTCGGCCACCCAGTTCGCGGCCGCCTGGCTCTCGCTCTGCGGGAACTGGGCCCAGTCCGCCACCGACTGGAAGGCCACCAGCTCGGACAGCTCCTGCTTGGCGCGGGGCATCAGCGAGGCGACGGTCTCGGCGATCGACTGAGACGGCATGGGCACGCTCCTCTTGGGTGCGACGTTGGTGTACGTGTACGTGTACGTGTACGGGTTACGTGTACGCGTCCCGCATGCGCGGGATGTGCGTATGCGGGCTACGGCAAAGGACTCTTCCGATCCTCGCACAACGGGGCAGTCGATCTCGCGCCGTAGGATTTCACCGGCATCGGAGCAACGGCATGAACCGCAGGATCAGGAGCAGCAGCACATCGTGAGCAGCGACGAGAGCGACAGCGGCGACGTACGCGACGCGGCGGCAGGACAGACCGCTCAGGAGGCGGACGCGCAGACGGCCGGGGAGACCGGCGAGGTGTGGGACGTGGTCGTGGTCGGGGCCGGGCCGGCCGGATCCTCGGCCGCGCACGCGGCGGCCGCGGCGGGGCGGCGCGTTCTGCTGTTGGAGAAAGCGGAACTGCCCCGGTACAAGACCTGCGGCGGAGGCATCATCGGCCCCTCGCGCGATGCGCTCCCGCCGGGTTTCGTGCTGCCCTTCAAGGATCGCGTCCACGCGGTCACCTTCTCGCTGGACGGGAAGTTCGCCCGGACCCGGCGCTCGAAGCAGATGTTGTTCGGGCTGATCAACCGGCCCGAGTTCGACGCGGCGCTGGTCGCCGAGGCGGAGAAGGCGGGCGCCACGGTCCGTACGGGTACGGCGGTCGTGCGGGTGGAACAGCACGGGGCGTCCGTGCCGGACCGGCGGACCGTCGCGGTGGTCCTCGGTGACGGCGAGACGGTGCTGGCGCGGGCCGTGGTCGGCGCGGACGGCAGCGCGAGCCGGATCGGCGCGCACGTCGGCGTCGAGATGGACCAGGTCGACCTCGGCCTGGAAGCGGAGATCCCCGTCCCGGAGACGGTCGCCGCGGACTGGAAGGGCCGGGTCCTCATCGACTGGGGTCCGCTGCCCGGCAGCTACGGCTGGGTCTTCCCCAAGGGCGACACCCTCACCGTCGGGGTCATCTCGGCGAAGGGCGAGGGGGCCGCGACCAAGCGGTACCTGGACGACTTCATCGCCCGGCTGGGCCTGTCGGGCTTCGAACCGGCGGTCTCCTCCGGGCACTTGACCCGCTGCCGGAAGCCCGGATCGCCGCTTTCGCGCGGTCGGGTCCTGGTCGCGGGCGACGCGGCGGGGCTGCTGGAGCCGTGGACCCGGGAGGGCATCTCCTTCGCGCTGCGCTCGGGGCGGCTCGCCGGGGAGTGGGCCGTGAAGATCTCCGAGGCCCAGGACGCGGTGGACGCGCGCCGCCAGGCCCTCAACTACGCCTTCGCGGTGAAGGCGGGGCTGGGCGTGGAGATGGGCGTCGGCAAGCGGATGCTGGAACTCTTCGAGGCCAAGCCGGGCCTGCTGCACGCGGCGATCACCGGCTTCCGGCCGGCCTGGATGGCCTTCGCGCGGATCGCGCGGGGGTCGCTGACGCTGGCGGAGATGGTGCGTACGTACCCGCTGGCGCGCAAGGCCCTGCACGTGCTGGACGCACGACAGGCACGGAGCCGGGGCGGGGCCGGGACCGAGGCCGGGACCGGGGCCGCTTCCGGTACGGGGCCGGCCGCCGGGGCGGGGGAGCAGGAGCAGGACGGAGCCAAGGGCGGGGCCAAGGGCTGAGCTCAGCGGCGGGCCCGGGGCACGTCCCCCGGACTGGAGCCGCCGCTCCCGGTGGGGAGCGGGCGCGGGCACCGAGGTGCGAAGTGTGGCGGTCTTGCCGGGCGTACCGGCGAGGCCGCCGCCGCGTTTTCGGGGCTGGGGCTGGGGCTGGGGCTGGGGCTGGGGCTGGGGCGAGGGGCGAGGGGCGAGGGGCGAGGGGCGGGTGGGCTGGGCGCGCGGGTCGGTCGGAGCCGGGTGGGGTGGGGGCGTGGAACGGTGCCGTGAGGGGTGCCGTGGGCGGGTGGGTCAGGGGGTGAGGGTGATGCGGAAGACCGGGTGGTCGGGGGCGGCCGCTCGGAGTTCGGGCTCGGAGGATGTGGCCGTGACTCCGTCGAAGAAGCGGTTGACCTCCCAGCCCCACTTCTTCAGGTAGCCGCGCAGCACCACGGCCTGCTCGGCCGGGTCGGTGAGCTCGGTGACGGTGAAGGTCTGCACGGTGCGGCCCAGGCGCAGCTCGCCGCCGCCGGCGGCGCGCATGTTGCGGACCCACTGGGAGTGGCCGCGGGCGGAGACCAGGTAGCGGGTGCCGTCCTGGAGGTACGGGTTCACGGGGATCCGCTGCATCCGGCCCGAGGTGCGGCCGCGCACCGAAAGCTCCGCCGTGCCGGCCAGGCTCATGCCCCAGCGGGCGAGCTTGCCGACGAGGGCGTTGAAGCGGGTGCCGAGCGAGCCGGCCTCGACGTAGTACGGCTTGGGCGCGTTCATGAGGGCCTCCGAGGCGGTTGGGAGAGCACTGCTCTCGCTTGAGAGCAGTGTGCCTGGATCGGCGCTCCGAAACAAGAGCAGTGCTCTCGAAATGAATCGCTGCTCTCGTTGGTGGGCGGTGCTCTGGCCGCGTGGCACACTGAGGCCCATGAGCACCGTGCGAGGGGCGAGGGAACGAGCCCGCATCGAAGTCACCGCCGCCATCAAGGACGAGGCGCGCCGCGCACTCGCGGCGGAGGGCGCCGCCAAACTCTCGCTGCGCGCCGTCGCCCGCGAGCTGGGCATGGTCTCCTCCGCCCTCTACCGCTACTTCCCCAGCCGCGACGAGCTGCTCACCGCCCTCATCGTCGACGCCTACAACAGCGTCGGCTCCGCCGCCGAAGCCGCCGACACCCGCGCGCTCGCCGCCGGCGACGCCCCCCGCGCCCGCTGGGCCGCCGTCTGCGCGTCCGTCCGCGGCTGGGCGCTGGAGCACCCGCACGAGTACGCCCTCATCTACGGCTCGCCCGTCCCCGGCTACACCGCCCCGCTCGACACCGTCGGCCCCGCCTCCCGCGTGGGCAACACCCTCATCGGCATCGTCCGCGCCGCCTACGAGGGCCGCGGCATCGCCCTCCCGCCGCTCCCCGCCGAGCTGCGCCCCGAAGCCGCCCGCATGGCCGCGGACTTCGCCGAAGGGCTGCCCCCCGAGGCCGCCGCGGCCCTGGTCGCCGCCTGGGCGCAGCTCGTCGGACTGATCTCCTTCGAGCTGTTCGGCCAGTTCAACCGGGTCGTCGAGGACCGGGACGCCTTCTTCGCGCACGCCGCCGGGCAGTTGGCGCACGGGGTCGGGCTGCCCGCCGTATAGGGGCGCCGTACAGGGCCCAACAGGGTTGCGGAGGGCCGGTACGGGGTTGCGGAGGGCCGCGAAGGGCCGTACCCGGCGGGGTACCAGGCCCGGGGCGGGGCGCGGGGCGGGGAAAGTTCGCTTGTCTGTTCCTCGTACTGAAGCCGGGGAATCGGCCCAACCGCGCCCCGCGGCCCGTCTAGTGTTCCTCGGGCCGGGGTCCTGTCCCGGTCGCCGTCCCCGGCGCCCGGCCCTTCGCCCCGGCGCCGCCTCCGCCGTCGCCCCGAGGAGCAGTCATGACCCGCGCCGCGAAGGCCTTGTACGCCGTCCTGGCCACCCTCTTACTCGCCGCGCCGGCGCCGGCCGTCACCGCGTCGGCGAGCTCGGAACCCGGCCGCGCCCCAGCCCGCGACCGTACCCCGGCCCTGGCCCCGGCTCCGGCCCCCGAGGTGAGACCGACGCCCCGGGCGCCCGGCGTACGGGGCCTGGAAACAGCCGTCCCGGCCTACGTCTGGGCCAACGACCCGATGCTCGCCGATCTCACCGCCACCAGCCCGGCCGCCTCGGTGGTGGTCCTCAACCCGGGCAACGGCGACTCCCCGTTCGACGCCCCCTGGCGGGCCCGCGCCGACGTCCTGCGCACCGGCACCACCGCCACCGGCGAGAAGACCAAGGTGCTCGGCTACGTCCACACCGACCACGGCAACCGCGACACCGCCGCCGTGAAGGCCTCCGTGGACAACTACCTGAAGACGTCCGACGGCCGCCTCCACGTGGACGGCATCTTCTTCGACGTGGTCAGCCGCGACTGCGGCCCGGCCAACGCCACCCGTGACCACTACGCGGAGCTGCGCCGCTACGTGCAGGACACCATGGAGGCCGTCGCCCCCGGCGCGCCGGACCTGGTCGTCAACAACCCCGGGACGGCCATCGCCGACTGCTTCCTGGAGCCCGGCCGCCGCACCGCCGACGTCTTCGTCACCTTCGAGGACTCCTACGCCGCCTACACGGGCGCCGGCTGGCTCGGCGGCAACGTCTTCAACGCCCTCACCGGCTACCGCTCCGGCGCCGAACTCGACCCGAGCGGCACCGCGTTCTGGCACCTCGTGCACGATGTCCCGGATGCCCCCGCGATGCGCGCGACGCTCCGTACGGCCTTCGAGCGCGGCGCGGGCTACGCGTACGCCACCAGCGCGCAGATGCCCAACCCCTGGGACGCCCAGCCCGCTTGGAAGTACCGCGCCCAGACCTCGTACGCCTCAACCCTCGGCTGAGCCGGACTCCGCCCGCCCGACGGCGGTGACCTCGACGGTGCGGCCGTCGGGATCCACGAGCAGATGGCGCCCCGGGGCCATCCGCGGGCGCACGGCGCGGGTGTCCACGGCCAGCCCCAGCCGCAGGGCGCCGGTGAGACGGTCCTCGCGGGCGGGACAGAGCTCCAGGACCATGCCGTCCGGGAGGACGGCGGCGTAGTGCTCCGGTCCGCGGCCGTGCCGCTCCGCGGTGAAGGCCAGGCCCAGGTCCGCGTAGAACCGGCGGCATTCCTCCAACCGCGGCGTGTACAGCACCAGGAGCGAGACCCGAAGCCGGGCTGCTCCTACGGCGCCGTCCTGGCGCGGTTCGTCCGCCCGGGGACCGGCCACTTCGCCCTGGGCCTCTCGCTCACTACCGCGCACGTCCACCCCGGTCCGCTCCGTCGTTCTGCGGGCGCCGGGCGAAGCGCCACAGGACATGGGTGATCCGGAGCAGGAACACCGTCGCCGCCAGGACACCGCCCACCGTCGCCAGGATCCGCCCGGTGGCCGGGGACAGGTCGAAGGCGAGGACGGGGCCGTACAGCGCCGCGAAGACGACTCCGGCCGCGAAACAACCGGTGACGAAGGCGTACCCGATCTCGATGGTGACCGCGTCCCGGTCGGCCTGACTGCGTCGGTCCATGCGCGCAAGTCTCTCCGCGCGGGCCGCACCGGCACAAGGGGGGCCGGCGCAGCCGGTGCGCCGGCCATGCGGTTTCGCCGCCCGGGGGTCAGATTCCGGCCGTGTCCATCCAGAGCCGGGCCAGTTCCGCGTCGCCCGTCACACCCGGGCCGGTGAGCGGCCGCCGGTTCCACAGCGCCGCGTACAGCCAGGAGGCCTCGCCCGTCAGCGTGCAGTCGGCCTCCGCCCCGTCGCCGTCCCCGCGTACCGTCCGCGCGGGCTCCTGGGACAGGTGTACGGTCCACACCGCGCCCGTATCGGAGGCCCGGACCCGCATCACCCGCGGCTCCGCCGTCCGTACCCGGCTCTGCGGCCGCGCGTGGAACCCGGTCAGCAGCTCGTCCACCCCGTCCTCCGCGAAGGCGGGGTCCACCGCGCCGAAGGGCACGCCCAGCGCGGCCTCCGCGTCCATCCGGTGCACGGTGGTCTCGTGCGCCTGGCGGCGTGCCCAGAAGGCCAGCGGCGAGGGCGCCGCGGTCGGCAGGAAGGTCCAGCTGTGCGCGTCGGCGGAGCTCCCCGTCAGGGTCCGCACCAGCGTCGCGTGGCCTTCGCGGAACCAGGCCAGCAGTTCCGCGCCCACCAGCTCCGGCGCTTCCGGGAACGGCGCGCGCTCGGTCAGGCCCTGCGCCACGTACCCGGTGGCCCAGCGGTGCACCGAGCCGGTGTGGCGGAGCAGATCGGCGACCCGCCACTGCGGACAGGTGGGCACCAGGGCGTCCGTACCGGCCCGTTCGGCGGTGTCCGAGAGTTGCTCGCCCTCGCGGGCCACGGTCTTCACATAGCTGATGATCTCCATGGCGGGAGTCTCCCAGCAGCCCGCGGGCCCGCACAACGAAGGATGATGGAGGTCATGGAGGCCATGGAACAACATCCGGACGGCGAGCTCTTTCCGCGCGAGCGCACGGAGATCGTGCCCGGCGCCGTGCACGTGCCCGACTGGCTGGGGCCCGGGCGGCAGCGGGAGTTGGTGGAGGCCTGCCGGGGATGGGCCCGGCCGCCGGCCGGGCTGCGTACGGTGCGCACCCCGGGCGGGGGAACGATGAGCGCCCGGCAGGTGTGCCTGGGGCTGCACTGGTACCCGTACGGATACGCGCCCACCGCCGTCGACGGTGACGGCGCTCCGGTCAAGGCGATGCCCGACTGGCTCGCGCTGCTGGGCCGCAGTGCCGTGGCCGACGCGTACGGGCAGGCTCCGGATCCGGGCCTCGCGTACGACATCGCGCTGGTGAACTTCTACGAGGGCGACTCCCGCATGGGCATGCACCGGGACGCCGAGGAGCGCTCCGAAGCCCCGGTGGTCTCGCTGAGCCTGGGTGATTCCTGCCTCTTCCGCTTCGGCAACACCGCCTCGCGCGGGCGTCCGTATCGGGACGTTGAGCTGCGCAGCGGGGATCTGTTCGTCTTCGGCGGACCCGTCCGACGGGCCTTTCACGGGGTGCCGAAAGTCCTGCCCGGCACCGCTCCGCCGGACCTCGGGCTGACCGGGCGGCTGAACATCACGCTCCGGGTCGGCGGGCTCGGGTAGCGGGCGGCGTCCTCGGCGCTCCGATCATGCGAGGATCGCTGTCATGAACGGCAACGGGGCCCCGCGGCGGGTGGGGGATGTGACCACGGTGTCCGCTGGGACGGACGGGACCGCAGAGACGGACGGGACCGCAGAGACGGACGGGACCACGGGGACGGATGGGACTACGGGGACCGGCACCACCGGTACGGCCGCCACCACCGGCACGGCCGCCAAGGCCGCGGCGACAGCGACAGCGACAGCAGCAGCGGCCGCAGCCGGCTCCGCGCGGACCAAGCTGGAGCGGGGCCGCGGCGCGCTCGGCCCGGCGCTGGAGCTCGTCCACACTGGCCGGGCCCCGACCCGCGCGGTCCTGACGGCCGAGCTCGGCGTTACCCGCGCCACCGCCGGCGCCGTCGCCGCCGAGCTGGAGGCGCTCGGGCTGATCCGCGTGGACTCCCGCCCCGGCGGCGCCGGCGGCACCCAGGGCCGCCCCTCGCACCGGCTCTCCGTGGACGAGAACGGCCCGGTGGCCCTGGCCGCACAGGTGCACTCGGACGGGTTCCGGGCCGCCCTGGTCGGCCTCGGCGGCCGGATCGTCGCCACGGCTCCCGGCCGGGTCCCGGTGTCGGCCGACCCCGCGCAGGTGCTCGGAGCCGTCGTCGAAGCCGGGGCCGCGCTGCTCGCGCAGACCGGCCGGCGCTGCATCGGCGCGGGCCTCGCGGTGCCCTCGGCGGTCGCGGAGCCGGAGGGCACCGCGCTGAACCCGCTGCACCTGGCCTGGCCCGCCGGGTCCCCCGTCCGGGCGATCTTCGCCGACTGCGTGAAGCAGGCCGGGATCGACGGCCCGGCGCTGACCGGGAACGACGTGAACCTCGCCGCGCTCGCCGAGCACCGCCACGGCGCCGGCCGCAGCGCCCAGCACCTGCTGTGCGTGGCCACCGGACACCGCGGGGTCGGCGGGGCGCTCGTCCTGGACGGCCGTCTGCACAGCGGGAGTTCGGGCCTGGCCCTGGAGGTCGGCCACCTCACGGTGAACCCCGAGGGGCGGGCCTGCCACTGCGGCAGCCGTGGCTGCCTCGACGTGGAGGCCGACCCGCTGGCCTTCCTCACCGCCGCCGGGCGCACCCCGGGCCCGGAGGTGTCCCTGCTCCAGCAGGCCCGCGACCTGCTGCGCGAGGAGTCCGCGGACCCGGGGGTACGGGCCGCCACGGAGGAGCTCATCGACAGGCTCGGCCTGGGCCTGGCAGGCCTGGTCAACATCTTGAACCCGGACCGGATCATCCTCGGCGGACTCCACCGCGAGCTGCTGTACGCCGACCCCGAGCGGCTGCGCGCGGTGGTCGCCGACCGCAGCCTGTGGGGGCGCAGCGGCGGCGTGCCGATCCTGCCCTGCACCCTCGACCACAACAGCCTGGTCGGAGCCGCCGAGCTGGCGTGGCAGCCGGTGCTGGACGACCCGCTCGGGACCCTGGGCGCGGCGGCCTGAGCGCTGCCGCGGCGGCCCCGGGCGGCTTCGGCGGCCGGAGGCTACCCGGGCCGGGCACCGGCCGAGGCGGACACCGACAGGCCGGCGGAGACCGGCTCGGGGGGTGCGGCGACGGGCGGGGCCGGCGCGGGTTCCCGTACGGCGTTCTTGCCGGGCCGGTGCGCCGGCTTCTCGGCGAGGAGCACCGGCTGGAGTTCCGGTGCGGCCGGGCCGGGGGCGGCGCGCAGGGAGAACCACACCACCTTGCCCGGGCAGTCGTCCTGCTGCCGGGCACCCCACGCCTCGCTGAGCGCCTCCACGAGCGCGAGCCCGCGGCCGGAGGTCTCCAGGGCGTCGACCGGCCGGCCGCCCGCGGGGCGGTTGGCCGCGGCCGCGGAGTCCCTGAGCTGCGGGAGGCGGGGGTCGCTGTCGTAGACGGAGACGGTCAGCCGGCCGAGGCGCAGTTCGATCTCGACCGTGCAGGTCTTGTCCGGCTGCGCATGACGGTGGACGTTGCTGAGCAGCTCCGTCACGCCGAGCGCAGCCCGGTCTATGAGCGGATCGAGCTGCCAGTGGCGCAGTTGCGCCGAAACGATTCGGCGGATCTGGCCGATCCGCAAGGGCAGGGCCTGCAGTTCGACGACGCAGTGCCTGCGGGAATGACTGATCACGGCTGCGACTCCCCGACATCAGTGTTACGGGTGCTGCACCCTCGGTGACGCCTCCCCAGGGTCACCCACTGTGGCCCGCTGTGCAACCGAACGCGAGCAAAAGCGATGCGCATGGATACCCAAAGTGACCGTTTGTGCAGGTGGGCGGGGTACATTTCGAAAGCGGGCGGTGCGCGCAAACGCCCGGCGCACACTCGGGACATCGGGAAGTACGAAGGAGCACGGCGCATGAGCACCACCACCGGTACGACCGCCACGACCATGGACGTCGACCACAGCGACGCGGACTACCGCGCGTGGCTGAAGGAGGCCGTCCGCAAGGTGCAGGCGGACGCGAACCGCTCCGCCGACACCCACCTGCTGCGCTTCCCGCTCCCCGAGGCCTGGGGCATCGACCTGTACCTCAAGGACGAGTCCACCCACCCCACGGGCTCCCTCAAGCACCGCCTCGCCCGCTCCCTGTTCCTCTACGCCCTCTGCAACGGCTGGATCCGCCCCGGCCGCCCCGTCATCGAGGCCTCGTCCGGGTCCACCGCGGTCTCCGAGGCGTACTTCGCCAAGCTGATCGGGGTTCCGTTCATCGCCGTCATGCCGAAGACGACGAGCCCCGAGAAGTGCCGGCTCATCGAGTTCCACGGCGGCGCATGCCACTTCGTCGACGACTCGATGAAGATGTACGAGGAGTCGGCGGAGCTCGCCGCCCGTACCGGCGGCCACTACATGGACCAGTTCACGTACGCGGAGCGGGCCACGGACTGGCGCGGGAACAACAACATCGCCGAATCGATGTACCAGCAGCTGCGGCTGGAGCGTTACCCCGAGCCCACCTGGATCGTGGCCACGGCCGGCACCGGCGGCACCTCCGCGACGATCGCCCGCTACGTGCACTACATGCAGCACGACACCCGCATCTGCGTCCCGGACCCGGAGAACTCCTGTTTCTTCGACGGCTGGACGCAGGGCGACCCGCACGCGACGAGCGATTGCGGCTCGCGCATCGAGGGCATCGGCCGGCCGCGGATGGAGCCGAGCTTCGTCCCCGGGGCCATCGACCGGATGATGCGGGTCCCGGACGCCGCGAGCGTCGCGGCGTGCCGGGCGCTGGAGCGGGTGATCGGCCGCAAGGCGGGCGGCTCCACCGGCACCGGGGTGTGGAGCGCGCTGAAGATCATCTCGGAGATGGTGGCCGAGGGCCGCACGGGCAGCGTCGTGACCCTGCTCTGCGACGGGGGCGAGCGCTACCTCGACAAGTACTACTCCGACGCGTGGCTGGCCCAGCAGGGCCTCGACATCACCCCGTACGCGCGGACGCTCGACACCATGCTGGCGACCGGCGTGTGGACCGAGCCCACCGGCTGAATCGTTTGCCCTGGCCGGTGCGGGGGCGGCTGGCTACGCTGTGCTGACTTGGGGCGGGGCGGCGCGCGGCGCGGGGTGGGGAGCCATGGCGGAGTTCACGGACGGCGGTACGGGCGGCGGTACGGAGGACGGCGGCAGGGGCGCCGCGGACGGTACGGGGGGTACCGGCGTACGGGGCCAAGGCGGGCGCGGCGACGGCTCGTTGGCCTGCCCCCGGTGCGGCCGGGAGGACCAGGTGCTCGGCGTGTCCGCCGCGTACCTGCGGGCCAAGGCCAAGCTGAGCGTGGAGAGCAAGGGCGGCGACGGCGACAACGTCACGACCCGCGAGGAGAACTCGGCCCTGGCCAAGGCCCTCGCGATCGCCCCGGACGAGCCGGGCGACAGGGCCATGGGCTGCCTCGGGGCGGTGCTCGTCCTGGTGGCGATCGGCGCGTTCGTCTGGGGCGGGATGGCGGGCAACTGGTTCGAGGGCGAGCCGACCCCACGGTTCTACGGGGGCGACGGCGACCTCCCCTTCGGAGTCGAGGACCCCACGACGTACCTGGGCTGGATCTCGGCGGCCTCGCTGCTCCTGGCCCCCGTCCTGTTCGCACTGTCGGGGCGGGCCGTACGGGCCTGGCGCCGCCGGACCGGACCGGGCCGGGCAGCCGCGGACCAGCTCTGGGCCGGGGGCTGGTACTGCGGCCGCTGCGGCACGGTCCACTTCACCGGCGAACGGGCCATGACCTTGCAGGAGTTCCGCACCCGGGTCTGGTCGGCGGGCGGCTACGGCGACCTGGCGGTGCGGCACCCCGCGGTCTGAACCGTGACCCGCCCGGCGGTGAACCCGTAGGCACGGCTGCGCGGACTGCTTACCCTGGGCGGACCGTGACCACGGCGCAGCCTCGGGGGGAACCGCTGCGGAACCTCCGACGAAGTGCGGTCGGTGCAGGCGGTGTTCCCGGAGGGGCACCGCAACGTCCGCGAGCAGACCGGCGCCGGCGGTGACCGGCGGAGCCCGGGCCGGAGTATCCGTACCCGGGTGGGGACGAGCCCTCCGGGCAGGAGGCGGACCTGATCCTCCTCGGTGTGACGGCATCCGCCCCGACGGCACCTCCCGGCAGGAACGCTCCTACTGACCCGCCCCGCGCCGCCGCTCCGCCAGCCGCAGGTCCAGCGCGCGGACCGCCGAGCGGAACGAGTGCCCGAGTGCGGGCCGGGCCGCGGTGAGCGCGAAGCGGACGGCGGCCGGGCCGTCCGCGGCGAAGGTCCACTGGACGTGGGTGCCGGAGCCGGAGGGTGCCAGGCGCCACTCCTCCAGCAGGGCCCGCAGGCCGGGGGCGTTGGTCTCGTCGACCCGGTACGCGTAGCGCCGCTCGGGATCCGCGGCCATGATCGTCTCCTGGAACCGGAGCCCGCCCGCCAACCTGATCTCGCGCCCGGCGCCGCCGTGGGTGGGCCGGGCCAGGGTGACGGCCCGGAACCAGCTCGGCCAGCCCTCCAGCTCCTCGGCCAGCGCCCGGTACACGTCCTCGGGGGCGGCGGTGGTCCGGCCGGCGAAGACCAGGCGGGCGGGGGCCACCTCTATGAAGTCCAGCCCTACGGGACGCAGTCGGCGGGCCATGGGGAACTCCCTCGGTTCGGCGGACGACCGGTGGCATCCGGCGGGCTGTCACCCTAGCTGCCGGTCCGTCAGTTGTCCGCTCGCGGGGGCCGTGGGAGTCGCGGGCGTCCGGTCAGAGCTCCGGAAGGTCCGCCGGGTAGAGCAGGGTGAGGTCGTCCTTGCTCGGTTCCGACAGCTGCGCCACCCGTCCCGCGTGCCGCTCGACCATGGACTCGAAGGTCTGGCGGGCCGTACGGCCGTTGCCGAAGGCGGGTCCCTTGGGCAGGTCGGTGAAGTACGTCAGCAGTGCCTCGGAGGTCTTCTCCCCCAGCAGGTACTCGTGCTCCTCGGCCTGCTGCTCCACGATCCGCAACAGCTCGCCGGGCCCGTAGTCCCCGAAGGTGATGGTCCTGGAGAACCGGGAGGCCACCCCCGGGTTCACCGTCAGGAAGCGGTCCATCTCCGCCGTGTACCCGGCGACGATCACCACCACCGCGTCCCGGTGGTCCTCCATCAGCTTCACCAGCGTGTCGATCGCCTCGCGTCCGAAGTCGCGGCCCGAGTCCTCGGGCGCCAGCGCGTACGCCTCGTCGATGAACAGCACCCCGCCGCGCGCCCGGTCGAAGGCCTCCTGGGTGCGGATCGCGGTGGACCCGATGTGCTCGCCGACCAGGTCGACCCGGGACACCTCCACCAGGTGGCCGCGCTCCAGCACGCCGAGGGAGGCCAGGATCTCCCCGTACAGCCGGGCCACGGTGGTCTTGCCGGTGCCGGGGGAGCCGGTGAAGACCAGGTGGCGGCGGACCGAGGCGGCCTTGAGCCCCGCCAGCTGGCGGCGCCGGCCCACCTCGATCATGTCGGTGAGCGCGCGGACCTCGCGCTTGACGCTGTCCAGACCCACGAGCGCGTCCAGGTGCCCCAGGACCTCGACCGAACCGCGGGCCGCTCTCTGCCCGGCCGCGGCGGGGTCCGTCTCGTCGGCCGGCCGCTGGGCCGGTACCCGCTCGGCCGTGGCCGCCGCTACGGGGCCCGGCGCGGCCGATACCGTACGGATCCCCGTACGCTCCCCGGCCGATGCCGCTCCCGCCGCCGGACCCGCACCCGGCCCGGCGCCCGCGCCGGAGGCGGACCGGGCCGCGAGGCGCGGTCCGGACTCGTCGCTCGTGCAGTCCTCGGCGACGGGGCCGTCCTCGGCGAACTCGTAGCCCCCGCGCGCGCAGCGCTCGGTGTGGCAGCGGTGCAGGGAGGTGCGGCAGCCGTCGATGACGTGGAAACCGAAGCCGGCGCTGCCCGTGACCCGGCACGCCGTGAAGGTGCCCCGCCCGCCCGCGGACACGTAGAAGCCGGCTTCGGCGGGGGAGCTGACCGTGCACCGCTCCAGGGTCGGGTCCGCGCCCTTGGTGACGATCACCCCGGTCTGGACGGAGTCGATGGTGCAGTTGGCGAGGGTGCCGCCGCTGCCGTGGTCGCGGAACCAGGCGCCCGTGGCGGCCTCCCGGATCCGGCAGTCGTCCAGCTGGGCCGTCGCCCCGTCGCTCACCGAGACGGCGGTGTTGCGCACCTGGGAGATGTCGCTGTCCACGACGTCCACCCGGGAACCGCGGTCCAGGACGAACAGTGCGTCCGGTACGTCGTGAACCCGGCAGGAGTCCAGCGAGACCCCGGCCCCGTCGCTGATCCAGACGGCGGGGTAGTCGCCGGTGCTGTCGTGGATCTCGCAGGAGTCGGCGACGACGCGGGTGCCCGGATCCCACACCGACAGGCCGTTGCGGCCGAAGCGGCGGACGGTGGTGCGGCTGAGGGTCAGGACGGAGCGCGAGCGCAGGTCCACCGCGTTCTCGGGGATGTCGTGGATGTCGCAGCCGGCGAGCGTGAGGACGGCGTCCGTGTCGAGGGTGACCCCGTCGGCCGTGGTGCGGTGGACCGCGCAGTCGGTGAGCACGGCCGTGGCCCGGGCGGCGATCTGCACGCCCGCGCCCTTGATCTCGTAGACCTCGCAGCCCAGTGCCTCCAGGCCCGAACCGTCGCCGGTCACGGCGATGCCGGCGCCCGTGGCGTGGTGGATCCGGCAGCGCTCCAGCCGGGGGCGGCCACCGCCGCGCACGGAGACGCCGGTCTGGCCGGCGGCCACGACCTCGCAGTCCGCGAACACCCCGCCGCCGCCGTCCAGGACGGCGATGCCGCTTCCGGCGGAGTTCTCCACCGTGCAGCGCCGCACCAGCGGCCGCGCACCGCTCCCGCGGACCTCGATGCCGGCCGCGGAGCGGGTGCTCACCCGCAGGTCGGTCAGCTCGGGGGAGCCGTCCTCGATGAGGAGCGCGGGCGCCGTGGGGTCCTGGCCCTCCAGGTGGAGGTCCTGGATGACGGCCGAGGCGCGGACGGTCAGCGCGACCCCGTCGAGCGGCGCGATCCGCACCGAACCCGGCGAGCCCTCGGGCCCGCGCAGGGTCACGGCGTGGTGCAGCACCAGATTCTCCCGGTAGGTGCCGGGCGCGATGGACAGGACGTCGCCGTCGCCCGCCACGGCCAGCGCGGCGGTCAGCGTCGGATAATCACCGGAGCGGCGACGCCACCGCGAGGAACCGCCGTGCGTCACCTGGACCGTGCCCTGAGCCATGGTGCTGTCGTGCCCCCACCCTCGTGTTCCGTGTGTCCGGCCTGCTGGTCGTGTCCGGCCGCTGGCCGGAGCAGCCGCTCCGGCGCTCCACCGTAGCGCGCGCGGGGCCGGTGAGTTGCCAGGTCAGCTGCCCGCGTCCGCCCGGCCCCAGTCCGGTCCCGCCGCGGCCCACGCGCGGTCCAGCCGGATGTACCGCCGATGCATGAGCCTACGTACGACCAGACGGCGAAGCGTCTCCACGAGCGCGGCGATGCCCAGGGCCGCGGCGAGCCCGGCCACACCCGCGTGGAAACTGGCCGAGGAGGGGTCCAGGGGCTGCCCGACGAGCCGGCCGTGGGCGTCGGTCCATATCCGGAACCGGTCGCCGGCATGCGGCGGTTCCTCCGCGGCCGGCACCGTGCCCTGGTGGTTGCTGCCGTCGGGCGCCGTCCACGAGGCGACGATCTGCGTACGCTGCGGGGTCTGGCGCTGCGCCGCCGGGTCGGTGGACGCGCCGAGGAGCGGATCCGGCGTCGGCCGGACCACCACCGCCGGTACGAGATGGCGCGCCTCGTGCTGCTCCCGCACGGCCCGCTGCAGCGTGCCGTCCACCCGCAGGCCCGCCGCGCAGCCGATGGCCGGAGCCACCAACAGGACGCACACCAGCGCCGCGAAGGCCACCCAGGCCTCGAATAGATCCGTCTGGCGGCGCAGCGGATTGCGCCGCCAACGCCACACTCCCATAGCTGTCCGCACGGTCCGGCTCCCCCTACTTGTGCCAGTCTGCGCCTGCCTGCCGTCCCAGCCTCCCGCATCCCTTGGCCACCCGCATTCCGGGACGCGCGAGACGTGTGTCACCCGATCCGGTGCTCACGTCCCGCATGGTCCAACGGGCAGGCAGTGGCGGTTGGTTCCAGGGTGGCGCGAGAGCCCCTCGAAGGTGTCGGTCCGGGTGGTCCCACCGGCCCTCCGCCCCCGCTGCGGACGCCCTCAGGCCCTCACGCCCCCCGCCACGCCCCCGCCCTGCCGTCCTCACGCCAGGACGCGCACCTCGTCGCCGACCCGCAGCGTTCCCAGCCGCACCGGCACCAGCAGCCGCCCGAAGGCCAGTGACTTCCCGATCCGCCGGTGCCTGGCCAGGGTCTGGAGGGGTTCCTTGCCGCGGAGCGCCGTCGTCTGGTCGGTGGTCGTCACGATGCACCGCCCGCACTCGCGCGCCCCGCGGAAGACGGCGTCGCCGATCGCGAGGCGCTCCCAGCCGTCCTCGGCCCACGCCTCGGCCCCGGACACCACCACGTTCGGGCGGAACCGGTTCATCGGGAGCGGACCCTCGCCCGGATGGTTCCCCCGGGCGATCAGCGCGTTGAGGGCGTCCAGCGAGGCGAGGGTGGTGATCAGCAGCGGATAGCCGTCGGCGAGGCTCACGGTCTCGCCGGGCCGTGCGTACTGGGGATCGACCGGCCGGCGGACGGCCGGGTCGTCCAGGTGCACCAGACGGGCCGGTACGCCCAGGTACGCGGTGAACCAGTCGGCGGCGGCCCGCGCGGCCACCACGGTCTCGATCTTCTTGCCGAAGAGCATCACCGGCTCCAGCGGACCCCGTCCCGGGACCTCCACCGCCAGATCCGCCATGCCCGGTGCCGAGACCTCGAACCCGCCGCCCCCCAGCGGGCGGGCCCGTGCCAAGGCCAGCCTCGGCTGCTGGCGTTGGGTGATGACCGCGCCCTCCCCGTCCACCACCGCCCACCGGCGGTCACCGGACAGACCCCAGGGCTCCACGGCCACCTCGTCGGGTGCCGTCCCCGCCACCGACTTGACGGGATGGACGTGGAGCGCCTGGACACGCAGTTTCACCATGGGGGAATACTGCCAGCCGACCTCACGGACTCCGCGGCGACCTCGTCGCGGGAGGCCGGCCCGGCAGCGCGATCAGTAACCGCGTCCCTGCGGCTGGTACGGACGCCCGTACGGGTCCTCGAACGAGGCGGCCGGGACGGGCGCGGGCTGAGCCTGCATCGGACGCGGCGCGGCCGGGCGCATCGCCTCGTACCCGGTGCCCGTGGCGACCGGCCGGGGCTGCTGCGGCTGGGGCTGCGGAACGTAACCCGTGCGGGCCGCGAACGGCTGCGGCTGCTGCGGCACGTACGGCACCGGGGCCTGCTGGAGCGGCATCGGCATCGACATGGGCTGCGGCATGGGGGGCATCTGCTGCATCTGTTGCATGTGCGGCATCTGCTGGGGCGCGGCCTGCTGCTGGTACGGGTACCCGTACGCCGGGGCCTGCTGCTGTTGCTGCGGGCGGGCGGGCGGCAGCGCTGCCGGGAGGGCGGGGAGCGCGGACGCGAGGGCCGGGAGGTATCCACCGCTCGAGTAGCCGGCACTCGGGGAGTCGTAGGCGGCGGGGACGCGGATCGGGGCGATCTGCGGGGTCCCGCGTTCGGCGACGAGGGAGTCGTAGATAGGGGTGTCCGGGAAGGAGGGCGCGGAGTAGTAACCGCCGCCATAAGTGGAGCGGGGGGAGGTCATGGACCTAAGTTAAGCCCACGACTTCACGGGGTCCATAGCGAGGTGTCGTCAACACCGCCCTGACCTGCATATTCGCAGGTCAGGGCCACAGCTTTCACTTCTTGTTCACGTGCACGATTTGGCCACTTCCGCCCCGTCTTGCTGCTACTCGTACTCACCGGTTGGGTTGTGCACGACTGTGCCGCCGGCCTCGTGCTGACGTGGCGTCACAACCCCGTGACCTCGGAGGACGTGAAGTCGAAGGGGGGAGTCCGGTTTCAGGCCTCGTCTGGGCGGGCATAGGTTCGGCCCTTCCATGCCGCTCCGCGTCCGCGGTAGTGCTGCACGGCCGAGTCGACGGTCATCAGGAGGTAGAGCAGCGCGGTGACCGGGAGGAGCGGCGCGAGGGCCGCCGGCTGGCGGTAGTGGCGCAGCATCGGCAGGTACGTTCCGGCCATCAGCAGCCAGGCCAGGCCGCCGGCCCAGGCCACGGCGGGCCGGCCGGCGGCGAGACCGGCGAGGAGCGCGGCCGGCGGCACGAGGTAGACCAGGACCAGCCCGGCCACCGTCCCGGCCAGGAGCAGGGGCTGGTGGCGCAGTTGGGCGTAGGCGCTGCGCGAGACCATCCGCCACAGGTCCGTGAGGGAGGTGTACGGGCGCACGCTGTCCACCCGCTCCGCGAGGCCGAGCCAGATCCGCCCGCCGCTGCGCTGGACCGCACGGGCGAGCGAGACGTCGTCGATGACGGCCTGCCGGATCGACTCCGGGATCCCGGCCCGCACGGCCGCCTCGGTGCGCAGCAGGACGCACCCTCCGGCGGCGGCCGCGGTGCGGGCGCCGGGGCGGTTGATCCAGCGGAAGGGGTAGAGCTGGGCGAAGAAGTACACGAAGGCCGGAACGATCAGCCGCTCCCAGACGCTGACGGCCCGCAGCCGGGCCATCTGCGAGACCAGGTCGAGATCGGCCGAGGTCGCGGCGGCGACGAGCTCGCGCAGGCTGTCGGGGGCATGGGCGATGTCGGCGTCGGTGAGGAGCAGGTAGTCGGGGCCGGGACCCGCGCCGGGACCGGGGCTGGAGCCTGGGCCGGGACCCGGGCTGGGGGCCGAGCCGGGATCCGCGCCGGGTGCGGAATCCCTGCCCGGGCGGGTGCCGGAGCGTGCGTGCGCGATGCCGTGCCGGAGGGCCCAGAGCTTGCCGGTCCAGCCGGCGCCGGGCTCGCCGGGGGAGAGGACCGTCAGGGGCAGCCCGGCGTGCGCGTCGGCCAGCCGCCGGGCGAGCTCGCCCGTGCCGTCCGTACTGCCGTCGTCGACCAGGATGACCTCGGCCTCGCCGGGATACTCCTGCGCGAGGAGCGAGGGCAGGCTGTACGGCAGCACCTCGGCCTCGTCCCGGGCCGGGACCACGATCGCGACGGACGGCCAGCGGGCGGGGGCGTGCCGGGGAGGCAGGCGCGTATCGGTCCGCCAGAACATGCCTTGGCCGAGGGTGAGCCAGAGCCAGACGGCGAGCGAGGCGCACGCGGCGACGAGGAGGTAACCCATCCCGGCAGTGTGCCGCGAGCGCTGCCGCGCGGGGTGCGGGACACCGCCGTTTCGGCGGCCCGCGCCGCGAGCGGGCTCCGGGGTGGCGGTCCTGTCGCCCCGGGGCGGGTGGGAGGATCGATTAAGGTGACCAAGTGAAGATCGCCCTCATGGACTCCGGTATCGGCCTGCTCGCGGCGTCCGCCGCGATGCGGCGGCTGCGCCCGGACGCGGATCTGGTGCTGTCCTGCGACCCCGACGGGATGCCCTGGGGTCCGAGGACCCCGCAGGACCTCACCGGCCGGGCCCTCGACGTCGCGCGGGCCGCCGCCGCGCACCGGCCGGACGCGCTGATCGTCGCCTGCAACACCGCCTCCGTGCACGCCCTGCCCGCGCTGCGCGCCGCGCTGGAGCCCGCCATCCCGGTCATCGGGACCGTACCGGCGATCAAGCCCGCCGCGGCCGCCGGAGGGCGCGTGGCCATCTGGGCCACCCCCGCCACCACGGGCAGCCCCTACCAGCGCGGCCTGATCCGCGACTTCGCCGACGGGGCGCGCGTCACCGAGGTGCCCTGCCCGGGGCTGGCCGACGCCGTCGAGGCCGGCGACGAGGCCGCCGTCGTACGGGCCGTCGCCGCGGCCGCCGCACTGACCCCGGCCGACGTCACCGACGTCGTGCTCGGGTGCACCCACTACGAGCTGGTCGAGGCCCCCATCCGGGCCGCGCTCGACCGCCGCACCGGCGGCGGCGCGTACGTCTTCCACGGCTCCGCCGAGCCCGTCGCCGTCCAGGCCCTGCGCCGGCTCGGGGCCCGCCCCGAGCCCGGCCTGCCGGCCACCGGCAGCCTGAGCGTCCTGCTCAGCGGCCGCCCCGGCGCCCTGCCGGACCCCGCCCTCGGGTACGCCGAAGGCCGTCTGCTGGCCGGCCGGGGCGCGGGTGTCGGCGAAGCCGTCGGCGGATCCGTCACGGGCTGACCTCCGAGGGCTCGCAGAGGTCAGCTGAACGCGCGGCGGTACGCGTGGGGGCTGACCCCGGTGGTGCGTTTGAAGCGGTCGCGGAAGGCCGTGGGCGAGCCGAAGCCGACCTGGGCGCCGATGCGTTCGACGGAGTGCTCCGTGGTCTCCAGGAGGTGCTGCGCCTGACGGATGCGGGCGCGGTGCAGCCACTGGAGCGGGGTGGTCCCGGTCTGTTCGCGGAAGCGGCGGATCAGGGTGCGCGTACTGGTCCCGGCGCGGGCGGCGATGTCGGCGAGCGTGAGGTCACGGGCCAGGTTCTCCTGCAGCCAGGAGAGCAGGGGTTCCAGCACGGAACCCCTGGGGGTGGGCGCGTGGCCGTGCACGATGAACTGCGCCTGCCCGCCCTCCCGTTCCAGGGGCATGACGGACAGGCGGGCCGCGTCGGCGGCGACCGCGGAGCCGTAGTCCCTGCGGATCATGTGCAGGCACAGGTCCAGGCCCGCGGCGGCGCCGGCCGAGGTGAGGATCCGGCCGTTGTCGACGTACAGGACGTCCGGGTCCACCTCGATGTCCGGATACGTGGCGGCGAGCAGGTCGGCCGCCATCCAATGGGTCGTCGCCCGCAGGCCGTTGAGGAGCCCGGTCGCGGCCAGCGGAAAGGTCCCCGAGCAGATGGAGGCGATACGGGTGCCCCGCGCGGCCGCCGCCAGCAGCGCGTTCCGGACGGCGGGAGCGAGCGGGGCCGTGGGGACGTCGGTACCGGGCACGATGACCGTGTCAGCGTCCCGGAGCCCCTCCAGCCCCCACGGCGCGCGCAGGGCGAAGGACCCCGCGTCGACCTCGGGCCGCTCCGCGCACACCCGGATCCGATAGCCCGGGCGGCCGTCCGGCAGGCGGGTACGGGTGAAGACCTCGATCGGGGTGGACAGATCGAAGGGGATCACCCGGTCCAGGGCGAGGACGGCGACGGTGTGCATGGCAGGAACATACCTGCCCGCTGAACCAGGTGGAGGGGCGTGTGCTCCCTGGTTTGCCTCCTCGTGCAGGTCGGAGGACATCTGGAGGGGGTCTGGAGGGGTTCTGGAGGGCGGCGATATCCCGTTGGAAGGTGTCATTAATGCCACTGGGACGGGAGCGGCCGGACCCCTAGCGTCGAGGGCGAGCCCGGTACGGACCGGACCGCCGCACACGGAGGAACCCTTCATGCACGCCCAGATCGTCCTGTTCGACGGCTTCGATCCCCTCGACGTCATCGCCCCCTACGAGGTGCTCCACGCCGGAGGCACCGCATCCGGCGGCGCGGTGAGCGTGGAACTCGTCTCCGCCGAAGGACCACGCGAGGTGGTCAGCGGCACCGGGGGCCTGGTGCTGCGCGCCACGGGCACCCTGGATCCCGGCCGCGCGGGCCTGGTCCTGGTTCCCGGAGCCTCGGGCCGTGTCGGGGAACCCGGCGAGGTCCCGGACGCCGAAGCCGGCCAGGGGGAGTGGAGGCAGGACGAGTTCATCCCCGTCCTGATCGGACGCACCCTGACCACCGAACTGCCCGCGCTGCTGGGGGAGGCGATGGCCAACCCGGGGACGACGGTCGCCGCGGTGTGCGGAGGCTCGCTCGTCCTGGCCATGGCCGGCCTGCTGGAGGGCCGCCACGCCACCACCCACCACCTGGGCCTGGACATGCTCGACGCCACCGGCGTCCACGCCGTACGGGCCCGCGTCGTCGACGACGGCGACCTCGTCACCGGCGCCGGTGTCACCTCCGGGCTCGACCTGGGCCTGTACCTGCTGGAACGCGAGGTGGGCCCGAGGATCGCGCAGGCCGTGGAGGAACTGTTCGCCCATGAACGCCGCGGCACCGTCTGGCGCGACCGGGGCCCGGCCCCGGTCGCTCTCTGACCGCTGCCCCGTACCCGCCCCGCACCTCGAAGAAAGAACCGCACCATGTCCGTTGAAGGAACCTGGGACCTGACCGTCTCCACCCCCATCGGCCGGATCGGCGCCGTGGTCGAACTCCTGCGCCGGGACGGCGTCCTGACCGGGATCGCCCACGGGGCGGGGGAGGAGGTCCCCCTCACCGACCTCGTCCTCGCCCTCGGAGCCGACAGCGAGGCCGACGGCGACGGTGACCGGCTCACCTGGAAGCAGGCCGTCACCAGGCCGATGCGGCTGAACCTGGCCTTCGCCGTGACGGTGACCGGCGACTCCCTGGCCGGTACCTCGAAGGCCGGCCGCCTGCCGGCGTCCAAGGTCACCGGCCGGCGCCGTGCCGCCGGGGTCCGGACGGACGCGGAGCCGCGCCCGTGACGAAGCTCTTCCTCTCCCTGCACGTCCTCGCCGCCGTACTGGCCATCGGGCCGGTCACCGTCGCCGCGAGCATGTTCCCCGCGGCGCTGCGCCGCGCCACCGGCCCGGCCGGTGGCGCTTCGGGTGGGGGTGACGCCCTCCCGAACCTGCGGATGCTGCACCGCGTCTGCCGTGTCTACGCGGCCGTCGGCACCGCCGTTCCCGTCCTCGGGTTCGTCACGGCGAGCAGCCTCGGAGTCCTCGGCAGCGGATGGCTGATCGCCTCGATCGTGCTGACCACCGCGGCGGCCGCGATCCTCGCCCTGCTGATCCTCCCGGGCCAGGACGCCGCCCTCAGCGCACTACAGGAGCGGGGGCAGGAGCAGGAGCAGGAGCAGGAGCAGGGTCATGGACAGGGGCATGGGCAGGGACCGGAGCAGGGACCCGGTCCCGCCGCCCGGTCCGCCGCGCGCCTCGCCATGTTCACCGGGGTCTTCAACCTGCTGTGGGCCACCGTGACCGTCCTGATGGTCATCCGCCCGGGCTCCACCACGGGAGCCTGAGGGCCGCCCTCCGCCGCCCGGGGGCTACGCCTCCCCGGCGGCGGAGGCCGCCCCGGCCGCGTCCAGGCGACGGGCCAGGTCCCGTAGAGCGGCGGCGTCCAGCCGATGGCCGCCGTAACCCGGCACGGGTACGTGCAAGGGGGCCGTCCAGGACTCCGGGACCGCCGCCGCGCCGTACCGGGCCCCCGCCAGGGTGCCGGTCACCGCCGCCACCGTGTCGGTGTCGCCGCCCAGGTCCACGGCGGCCCGTACGGCCTCCGCGAAGCCGGTCGTGGTGCGCAGGGCCCACACCGCCGAGCCCAGGCAGGGCCACACCGCCCCGTTGAACTCGGTGGCCAGGTCCGGATGCCAGTCGGGGGCCAGCACCCGGGCGTACCGCTCGCGGTGGTCCGGATGCACCCGCTCCAGCGTGGCGGGGAGCGCGGCGAGCGGGTCGCCGCCGTCCAGGGCCACGCGTACGAGCTCGTGCAGGACGGCCGTGCCCTCCCACGCGGCCCGGTCCCCGTGGGTGAGCGCGGCGATCCGGCGGGCGGCGGACATGGTCGCGTCCCGTCCGGAGGGGGCGAAGTACACCGCGGAGGTCGAGGCGCGCATCAGGGAACCGTTCCCGGCCGCCCGCCCGTTGACCTGGAAGTGCAGCGCGGCGGCCACTTCCCAGGGGTCGCCGCTCGTCAGCACGATCTCGGTCTGCAGTCCGATGTCCTTGGGGTCCCCCGCCGCCCAGCGCCTGAACCGGCTGAAGACGTCCGGGAGTTCGAGCCCGCCGCACTCCAGCAGGGATTCGCCGACCAGCACGGCCATCTGCGTGTCGTCGGTGGCCTCGCCCGGGTCCCAGCCGCCGCCCCCGCGCATCTCCTGGCCACGGGCGCTCAACTGCCCCGCGGGGCCGAACTCGTAGGGCGCGCCGAGCGCGTCCCCCGCCGCGGAGCCGACCACGGCTCCGACGGCACGGTCGGCACGGTCGGCACGGTCGGTGTGGGCGGTCACGGGGTCCCCTCCTGAGGTGCGGGGCCCAGGGAGTCCAGCAGGTCGCGGGCGAAGGAGTCCAGGTCGTCCAGTCCGGCGGCGGCCAGCGTGCCGGGAGTCCCGGACAGGAGGGGCGGGAGGGCTCCGTGCAGCGCAAGGGTGAGGGTGCGGGCGTGCTCCGGACCGGCCGGAAGCCCGGCCGTCCGCAGCAGGTGCCCGTACATCGCGAAGTCCGAGGCCGCGATCGGGTCGAGCAGCGCGGCGAGCCACGGGCGTCGGGTGGCCTCGCTCTGGAGTTCCAGGTACGCCGCCATGCGGGGGCGGCCCGCCCCGGCCACGTCGCGCAGCAGTCCGGCGAGCAGGGCGGCGAGCCCCGCCGGGTCGGCGGGTCCGGGGCCCGCGCCCGCGAGGCGGGCGGCGAGCGCGCGGTACTGCTCCACGCAGCCTTCCGCGACCGCCTGCAGGAGCGCGTCCCGGGTGGGGAAGTAGTTCTTGGCCGTGCCGAGGGGCACGCCGGCCGCGGCGTCCACGGCCCGGTGCGTCAGTCCGCGCCCGCCGGCGTCCGCGAGCACGGCCGCGGCGGCGTCACGCAGCAGGTCCCTGCGTTCATGGTTCACCTTGCCAGCTTAACCACACCCGTGGTACCACGGGTGTGGTACCGCGGGTGTGGTGGTTAAGTGGCGTGTTGGTGAGTGGGCGTGCGACGTGGAGGTGGGTCGTGGTCAGGAGCGGATCGGACGCTGCGGGAGGGGAGCGTGGGGTGCGTGGGGAACGTGCGGTGCGGCAGGCCGGGCGGGCCGTGGTCGTCGGTGCCGGGGTCGGCGGTCTCGCCACCGCCGTCGGACTGCGCCGCGCCGGCTGGGAGGTGACCGTCCTGGAGCGGCGCGCCGCGCCGGCGCGGTACGGGACCGCCTTCGGGATCCATCCCACCGCGCAGACCGCCCTCGACCGGCTCGGCCTCGGCGAGGCGCTGCGGGCGCGCGCCGTCCCGTACCGCGAGGCGCGGATCCGGCGTCCCGACGGGCGGGTCCTCGCCGCGCTCCCGCTGGAGCGGATCGAGCGCAGGACGGGACGCCCCGAACTGCTCATCGCCCGCCCCCACCTGATCGACGCGCTGCTCGCCGAGCTCGGCCGGCTGGGTGGCGCGCCCGTCGCCTACGGCCAGGCCTACACGGCTCCGGCCGCGCCCGGCGCCGACCCGTACGCCGGCGCCGACCTCCTCGTCGGTGCGGACGGGATCAACAGCGTCGTCCGCGCCGCCCGCTTCGGGACGGGCAGCGGCCCGCGCGAGCTCCCCACCGCGGCCTGGATCGGCATCGCCGGATTCGAGACCGGGCTCTACGGCGAGACCTGGGGCGACGGCACGTTCTTCGGCATGACCCCGGTCGAGCCGGGCCGCACCAACTGGTACGCCGTCGTCCCCGGAGCCACCACCGCCGACGGGCTGCGGGCCGCCTTCGCCGACTGGCACGAGCCGATCCCGCGCGTGCTGGCCGAGACCGACCCGCTGACGTGGATCCGCTACCCGATGCGCCACCTGTATCCCGCCCTTCCCGCCTTCACCCGCGTGGACGGCCCCACCGGGCCCACGGAATCCACCGGCCTCGCCGCATCCACCGGCCTCTCCGGCCCCATCTGCCCCGTGGCGCTGGTCGGGGACGCCGCCCACGCGATGACCCCGAACCTGGGCCAGGGCGCCTGCACCGCGCTCCTCGACGCCGAGGCCCTGTCCCGGGCCGTCGCCGCGCACGGGCCCGGTGCGGTGCCCGCCGCCCTGCGCGCGTACGAGGGAGAACGCCGGCGCAGTGCCCAGCGCGTGGCGTTCGGCTCCCGGACGCTGCACCGGTTCGTGACGACCCGCCGTCCGGCCCTGCGGGACGCCCTCGTCGGCCTCCTGCCGGGTGAGGGACAGTGGCGTCCCTGCGGAACGTGAGTACGCTGCTACACATGACGGGTCACCCCCCGGGGCCGCTCTGGACGGGCCGGGCCTCCAACCGTGTGCAGTGGCTGCTCGCCGCAGCCGGTGCGGCCTTTCTCGCGCTCGGGATCGAGCTCGCCGTCGACTACGCCTGGGACGCCGGTGTCGTCGCGCTGCTCATGGCGGTGATCGGCTGTCTCGCCGCGGGCCTGCTCGTCCTCTTCGGAACCCTCGCCTTCGTGCACGCCGCCGTCACCGTCGACGCCGAGGCCGTCGAGGTGCGCTGCGGACACATCGGGCTGCCCCGCCGCAGGATCCGGCTCACGGACGTGGAGACCGCCGAGTACCTGCCCCGGATCACCCCGCAGCAGTGGGGCGGCTGGGGCTACCGCTGGCGCCCCGAGCGCGGCACCGCCGTCATCGTCCGGCGCGGCGAGGGGCTGGAGCTGCGCCTCGGCGACGGCAAACTCTTCACCGTCACGGTCGACGACGCGCAGAACGCGGTCCTCGTGATCCGCGCCCATCTGCGTGCTCTGGCCCACTGACTCCGCCGCCGGCGCAGGCCGGGGACGTACACTCCGCCAGATGAGCAGCAGTGCGACCCGCGCGGCCGGGAACGAAGCCGGGAACGAGACCGGGAACGACCAGGGGCCCGGGCCCGGGCCGGTACCGGCGCGGGAGGCCGTCGTGGAGGGTTCCCCCCTGCGCCGCCTGGCCGGCCGGTTCGCGCGGCCCGCGCTCGCCGTCCTCTCCGGAGTGCTCCTCTATCTCAGCTTCCCGCCCCGCCCCCTGTGGTGGCTCGCCCCCCTCGCCCTCGCCCTGCTCGGCGGATGCCTGTACGGGCGCCGCGCGCGGGCCGGGTTCGGCCTCGGCGTGCTGCACGGGCTCGGATTCCTGCTGCCGCTGCTCGTCTGGACCGGCGAGGGCGTCGGCCCGGTGCCGTGGCTGGCCCTGGTCACCCTCGAATCCCTGCTGATCGGCCTCACCACCCTCGCCGTCGCCCTCGTCAGCCGGCTCCCCGGCTGGCCGCTGTGGGGCGCCGCCGTCTGGATCGCCGGCGAGGCACTGCGCGCCCGCGCCCCCTTCGGCGGCTTCTCCTGGGGCAAGCTCGCCTTCGGCCAGCCCGACGGGGTCTTCCTGCCGCTCGCCGCGCTCGGCGGCACCCCGCTGCTCTCCTTCGCCGTGGCCCTGTGCGGATTCGGGCTGTACGAGGTCGTGCGCGTCGGCGCCGGCACCCGCCGGGCCACCGCCGCGCTGCTCGCCGCCACCGCCGTGGCCGCCCCGCTCGCCGGGGCGCTGGCCGCCCGGCCGCTGGTCTCCGACACCGCCGAGGACGGCACGGTGACGGCCGCCGTCATCCAGGGCAACGTGCCCCGCGCCGGATTCGACTTCAACGCCCAGCGCCGCCAGGTCCTGGACAACCACGCCAACCGCACCATCCAGCTCGCCGAGGACGTCAAGCTCGGCAAGGTCCCGAAGCCCGACCTCGTCGTCTGGCCGGAGAACTCCTCCGACATCGACCCGTACGCCGAGCCCGACGCCTACGCCGTCATCGACAACGCGGTCAAGACCATCGGCGTGCCCGTCGCCATCGGTTCCGTACTGGCCCCGGAGACCGGGCCGCTGCGCAACACGATGATCCTGTGGGACCCGGTCAAGGGCCCCGTCGACACCTACGACAAGCGCAAGATCCAGCCCTTCGGCGAGCGCATCCCGATGCGCTCCTTCGTCCGCCTCTTCAGCTCCGACGTGGACCGGGTGCGGCGCGACTTCGGCCCCGGCAAGGAGCCCGGGGTCTTCGACATGGCGGGCAGCGGGGTCGGCATGGTCACCTGCTACGAGGCCGCCTTCGACGACGCCGTCCGCTCCACCGTCCGGGCCGGAGCCCAGGTCATCGCGGTGCCCAGCAACAACGCCACCTTCGGCCGCACCGAGATGACCTACCAGCAGCTCGCCATGGACCGGGTGCGGGCCGTGGAGCACAGCCGGACCGTCCTGGTGCCCGTCACCAGCGGGGTCAGCGCCGTGATCCGCCCCGACGGCGAGATCGTCCAGCAGACGAAGATGTTCACCGCCGACGCCCTGGTCGCGAAGATCCCGCTGCGCTCCACGCAGACCCCGGCCACCCGCTTCGGCCCGCTCGCCGAGTACCTCCTGCTGGCCGTGGCCGCGGGCGGCCTCGGCTGGACCCTCGTACGCCGGATGCGCAGGGCCTCGTAGGGCCGCCGGGCCGCGGAAGCCGCAGGGCCTCGTAAGGTCGGGGGATGACCACACCTGACTTCATCCGCACCCTGCGCGCCACCGCCGGTCACCAGTTGCTGCTGCTGCCCGGGGTGACCGCCGTCGTCGTCGACGACGAGGGGCGGGTCCTGCTGGGCCGGCGCGCCGACACCGGACGCTGGTCGGTCGTCGGCGGGATCGCGGAGCCGGGGGAGCAGCCGGCCGACACGGCGGTGCGCGAGGTGTACGAGGAGACGGCCGTGCGGTGCGTACCGGACCGGGTGGTGCTGGTGCAGATGCTCCCGCCGATCACCTATCCGAACGGGGACGTCTGCCAGTTCCAGGACATCACCTTCCGCTGCCGGGCCACGGGCGGCCAGGCGCGGGTCAACGACAACGAGTCGCTGGAGGTGGCCTGGTTCGCACCGGACGCGCTGCCGGAACCGCTGGAGTCCTTCGCCGTGGACCGGATCCGCCAGGCCCTGCGGGACGAGCCGACTTGGTTCGCGGCCCCGGCTCAGCCGTTGTCGGACGCCTCGCGGTAGAGCTCCACCGCCTGGTCGCCCATGACCGCGCTGTACGAGACCTCCGGCACGGTCCCGCCGCCCTCGTAGCCCCCGAGGACCCCGGCAAGGGCCCCGCCGACGAGCCACGGGCTGCCACTGGTGCCGCCGCTGAGGTCCGGGCACTCGATGCGGCGCTGGGTCCCGGAGAACAGGGTCGTGGCGTTGGAGCAGTACAGCGGGGACTCGTCACTGCTCGGGTACCCCACCACGGACACCGTGACGTCGGCCGGCTGCTGCGCCACGACCGGGAAGCCCCCGACCACGTCCTCGATCCGCCGGCCCTCCAGCGGGGCCACCGTCGCGAAGGCGATGTCCTCGTCGGGGTCCTGGCCGTCCGTCCAGCCCGGGCCCAGGTACACGCCGGTCAGCTTCCACAGGCCGTACGGGGCCCTGCCCTCGCGGTAGCCCGGGGCGAAGGTGGTGCCGTCCACGCCGTCCGCGCCGGCGCCCAGACAGTGCGCGGCGGTGACGATCACGTCCCGGTCCTGGCTGCGCACCACGGAGGCCGTGCAGTGGTGGCCGTCGCCGAGGCCGCCCGCGAAGAGCGCGCCGACCCGCCCGGCCGTGGCGTCGGCCGGGGCCGTGACCGTGACGCCGAGCGGCGGATCGGCCGGCGCGCCGGGGACGTCGACGCCGAGCAGGGCCGCCGTGGCGGTGAGGGCGAGCAGGACCCGGGCGGCGCGCCCGCCACGGGCACGGGCGCGGGAGCGGCGGTCCGGTCGGGGGCGAAGGCGCTGGATCATGCATCCGAGCCTTGCCGGGCAACCTGTGATCAGAACGGGGAAGTCCATGTGAATCCGCTGTGAATCGGCGGCGCGCGCGTCGGCTGCGAGTCACCGGCGCGCATCACCGGCGCGCACCGGCACGGCCGCCGACCGGATGGGCGCCGCCCGTTGGCCGCGAGCGCGGGGTGACCATGGACCACGACCCGGAGCGGGCCTGGCCGCACTTCCGCGGCCGGCGCGTCAACTACGAGGCGGTCGCCCACGCCCTGGCCCACCGCATCGACGCGGTGCCCGCACCGTGGTCCGGCCCCCGCCGCCGGGGCGGCGGCCCCGTCGAGGTCCCGAGGTCCCCACCCCGGTGGACCGCAAGCCGGTGGACGGCTGAGGGCGGGGCGGGGGCGGGGGCGGGGCGCGTGAGCAAGCCCCTCAGCCGCGCCGCTCGTACACCGTCACCCGGCGGCCGCGGACCTGCCGGTCCTCCACCACGGTGAACTCCGCCCGCAGGACGGCCGCCTTCGCCCGGTCCGCCGGGGAGCCGGAAGGCTTCGCCTTCTTCCCCGAGTCCGTCACCAGGAGGACCCGCCGCTGCTCCCGCAGGGCCGCCGAGATCCGTGCCGGGGAGGCCTCCTCGCCCTTGAGGGTCCCCGACTCCGCGGGGCTCCGGACCAGGGCGACGTCCTTCAGCCCGGCGAACGCCCCGGGCGAGACCAGCGCGGTGTCCCGCCGGGCCGCCGGGACGAAGAGCACCGCGTCGCCGTCGCGCTTCAGCGCGGACACCTCCCCGGCCACCGCCAGCACGTCGTCCACCCGGCTCGCCGCGGACCGGTCGGCCAGCGCCACGGGCAGCAGCGCCACCGCCGAGACCGCGACCACGGTCGGCACGAGCAGGCCCGACGCCCTCGGGTACCGGGGCGCGAGGGCCCGTACGGCCGCGCCCAGCGCCGCACCGATCAGCAGGGCCAGCCCCAGCATGGAGAACAGCACGTACCGGTCCAGGAACAGCGGCTGGACCAGGGAGGCTGCGGCCAGCCCCAGCAGGGGGACCGCCAGCAGCGGCAGTCCGACCGAGGCCGCCGTCAGCCGGGACGGGAGCCCGGTGCGCGGCCCGCCCCGGAGGTCGGCCCACGCGGCCAGGGCGCCGACCGCCAGCAGGACGCCGGGCCCGATCAGCATGTGCCAGGTCAGCGGCGGTATCCAGGAGACCTGCCCGGACTGGGTCCGGCTGAACAGGATCAGCGGCAGCGCCCCCGCCACGGCCGCCGCCGAGGCGAGCAGCCAGGGCGCCACGACACGCCGCCCGGCCCGGGCCCACCACAGGGTCACCGCGTGGGCGGGCAGGATCAGCAGGGAGAACCAGTTCAGCAGGGCGCAGACCAGCACGAGGGCCCCGTACGCCGTCCAGCGCGGCCAGGTGCGGCGCGCGGGACCGGCCGAGGCGGCGGCCGCGACCCGCGAGACCAGGAGCAGCGTCGACAGTCCGGCGCCGCCCGCGATCAGCGCGTACGACCGGCCCTCCTGGAGCTGGAACTGCACGGCCGGCAGCAGCCCGAGGGCCAGCCCGCCGGCCAGACCCGCCCACGGGCCCGCCAGCCGGCGCCCGATCAGCGCCACACAGCCGGCGGCGACCGCCACCGCCAGCACCGAGGGCAGCCGCAGGGTGGCCGTGCTCGCCCCGAACACCGCGAAGAGCGCGTGCATCAGCAGGTAGTACAGGCCGTGGACCGCGTCCACGTTCCCGAGGAGGTGCCAGATCTCGCCGGGGGAGCGCTCCGCCACCTGCCAGGTCGCCGCCTCGTCCCGCCACACGCTGTGCTGCCGGGAGAGCCCCCACCCTCCGAGCGCCAGGGTCCAGAGGACCGGAACCAGCCACACGAGGGACGGTCGGCGGACACCGGCACCGGCACCGGCACCGGCGCCGGTGCCGGTGGATATGTGGGAACTCATGAAAGCGCGACGATCCTCGGGCAGCCGTTCGGGTGGAAAACACCAGTCTATGGACGATACGGAGGGTTCCCGGACCGGGTGTTGTGCACGACGGAGCGTGATCAAGCGGCCCGTCCGCCCCTAGCCTCGCCGCAGGCACGGTGCGCAGCAGGCACGCAGGAGCACGAACGAGGGGCGGTACCCGGTGAACTGGCTGATCCACGACTACCGCGAGAGCGATCTCGCGGCCGTTGTCCATCTGATCGACACCACGGCCGAACTCGGCCAGGAGTCGGTCTTCTCACTCGCCGAGTGCATCAGCGCCCTCACCGACCGGCAGCCCTGCGTGGTCGCCGTCCACCAGGGCGTCCCCATCGGCGCCGCCCTCGCCTGCGTCACCGGCGAACGCGCCTGGGTCATGCGGATCGCCATCGCCGCCGGCTGGCGCGGCCGCGGCCTGGCCAGCGCCCTGCTCGTGGAGCTGGAGCGCAGGCTCATCGCCGCCCGCGTCGGGCGCATCGCGTACGTCCTGCCCGAGGAGGACCTGCTCGGCGAAGGCCTGCTCAACGCCGGCTACACCCGCCAGCCCGCCGTCGCCTACTTCGAGAAGACCGAGCCGCTGCACGGCCCGGCCGCGGGCCTCCTCGACGACCTCGGCGGCCGCTTCCTGCCGAACGACCTGTGGGCCAAGGTCGCCGGCATGGAGACGGAGAAGGACCTGATCGAGCGGCGCGTGGTGCTGCCGCTCGCGGAGCCCGAACGGGCCGCCGCGCACGGGGTGCGGCCGCCGCGCGCCATCACCCTCTTCGGCCCGCCCGGCACCGGAAAGACCACCTTCGCCCGGGCCATCGCCTCACGGCTGGGCTGGCCCTTCGTGGAACTGCTGCCGTCCCGCCTCGCCGGCGAGGGCAACCTCGCGGCGGCGCTGCGCGACGCGTTCGCCCGCATCGCCGAGCTGGAACGGGTGCTCGTCTTCATCGACGAGGTCGAGGAGATCGCGCCCGTGCGCACCGAGCCCGCGCAGCCCGGAGGGATCCACGGGGTGACCAACGAGCTGCTCAAACTGATACCCGGCTTCCGCGAGGGCGACGAACGGCTGCTGGTCTGCGCGACCAACTCCATCCGCTCCCTCGACCCGGCCTTCCTGCGCCCCGGCCGCTTCGACTACCTGATCCCGATCGGCACCCCGGACGCGGGGGCGCGCGCCGCGATCTGGGCCCGGTACACGGCGGGCCGTCCCGATGTGGACGTGACGGCGCTGGTCGCGGCGAGCGAGCTGTTCACCCCGGCCGACATCGAGCACGCGGCACGGATCGCGGCGCAGGTGTCCTTCGAGCGGGACCTGGAGGCGGTGGGCGCGCGCGGCGCGGCGGCCGCGCAGCTGGGCGCGAGCACGGAGGACTACCTGGCGGCGGTGGCGCAGTGCCGGCCTACGGTGACCCCGGCGATGACGGGCGAGTTCGCGGCGGACATCACCGCGCACGCCCGCTTCTGACGGGGAGGCGCCCGGAAGGGAGCCGCCCGAGCTGCCCGCCCGCCACGGACGGGAAGGCAGAAATGGCCCGCAGCCACTCCCCAAAGCGGCTGCGGGCCTCCCGCGCGGACTTGGCATCCGTGCGGGACGGCCACGTTCCGTTGGGGTGTGTCGCCGGCTGGAACGTGGCAGCAAGGGTGCCGTGAGGGCCGCATCCCTGATGCCCTCGCCAACACATTCGAGTCAACCAGCGACGGGGGTGTCCGCGCCTCGGCCGCACGGCCCCGATCCCCCCGGCCGTAAGGACGGGCCGGCGGGGCCGGGGCGTTGGCCGAAAGGAGGACCGGGGGCCCGGCACGACACCGGCCTAGGGGCGGCAGCGGTACGTGAACTCCGCCGCGGCCGTCCGCCGTACGGGGGAGACGAGCTGGAGTTCGGCCTTCGCGGGATAGGTGCCCGCGCCCTGGAAGGTCCACAGCAGGTGCAGCCGGGCCTCCTTCCGGCCGCTCGGCACCCGCTCGCTGAGCTGCTCCGAGTGCGTGCCGTCACTGCGCAGCCAGCGGTACGTGAGCACCCCCGGGCGCCCGTTGGTCCGTACGACGGCCACCACATCGGCGGTCCCGTCGCAGCCGGGACCCTTGGCGTCGGCGGCTGCGGTGGACACCACCACGTCCCCGACCTCCAGGGCCGGGCCGTAGCGCTGCCAGCCCAGGTAGACGAGGACCCCGGTCAGGACCACGGCGGCCAGGGTGTAGCGCCGCCACTCGCTCCGCCGGCGGGGGGCCGGGGCGGGGTGGAGGGGGAACGGTGCGGGCAGCGCGGCCGTCACGCCCGGTCCGAAGCGCAGGACCGAGCCCTCGACCCGGTCCGGCACGGCCCCGGCCGGTACCTCGAACCGTGCGGTGGGGCCGGTCCGTTCGGGTGCACCGGGGTGGGGGAGCCGTTCGGTGCGGTCGAGCCGCTCCGTGTCGTCGCACCGCGCGGTGTCTTCGGGCCGCGCCGTCCGGTCCGGGCCCGCGTACGGTCCGGTGATCCAGTGGCTGCCGAGCACGGTGGCGCTGTAGTCGTCGTCGCCCTGCGGGGCGTGGGGATCGCTCATGCCGGCTTGCACCCCCGGATGTAGACGCTCTGTACGGAACTCTGGTTGGCGGCGGCCGGCTTGGTGGTGGCGCGGACGCTCCAGTAGCAGCCGGCGGCCTGCGCGAAGGTGTGCGTGAGGGTCGTCGTGCCGGGGCTCCCGGCGGCGAACTCGACGCTCTGGCGACCGTCGGCGACGGTCAGGGCGCCCTTGTCGTCGCCGGTGAACCACTCGACGACCAGGGTGTACGGGCCCGCACCGTCGCTGTCGACGGAGAAGGCGGCCGCGGTGGTGCCCGGCGCCGTCTGCCGGAAGGAGGTGACGGTGACCGCGGAGATCTTGACGGTCGGGGTAGGGGTGGGGGTCGGCGTGGGGGTCGGCGTCGGTGTCGGGGTCTTGGGCGCCGTCCAGGTCGGTGTCGGTGTCGGCGTGGGTGTGGCCGTCGGCATCGTGTAGCTCGGGGTCGGGGTCGCCGACGGCGATGCGGACGTCGTCGGCGACGCGGACGGCGTCGGGGCCGGCGTCACGGACGGGCTCGGTCCCGGCGTCGGGCCGCCCGGGCCGGGCGCGGAGGCGCGCGAGGTCGCGAACGCGTTGAGGGCCCGTACGCCGCCCTGCTCCGAGCCCACCGCCTGGTAGCCCAGTACGGCCACCAGCCCGAGCGCGAGCGCCGCTCCCGCCGCGAGCAGCCCGCGCCCGCCCGGGGCCCAGCGCGGGGGCGGCTCCGGCAGGACCGTGGTGGCCAGGGCGGTGGTGCCCTGCGCCGGGGCGCCCGCGGAGGGGAACAGCAGGGGCAGCAGGGCCGCCAGCGCGGCGAGCTTGCGCTGTCCGCGCTGCTCCCACTGGGGCCCGTACGCCGCCAGGGCCACGGCCTCCAGTTCCGCGACGAACGCCTCCGCGTTCTCGGGCCGTTGTTCGGGAGCCTTCGCCAGCCCCCGCCGGATCAGCGGGCGCACCGGCTCGGGTGCCTCGGTCTCCGGGACCGGAGCCTCGACGTGCTGGACCGCGAGCTCCGCGAAGTTCTGCCCGTCGTACGGCTTGCGGCCGGTCAGGCATTCGAAGAAGGTCGCCGTGGCCGCGTACACGTCGGCCTCGGGCGACGCGGGCCGGCCCTGCCACTGCTCCGGCGCCATGTACGCGGGGGTGCCCGCCGCCCCGGGCGTCGTGCCCAGGGGGGTGGCGATCCCGAAGTCCACCAGCTTGGAGGTCCCGTTGGCCGCGACCAGGACGTTGGCCGGTTTGTAGTCCCGGTGGACCACGCCGGACCGGTGCGCGTCGGCCAGCCCCAGCAGGGAGCCCTTCAGCAGCACCAGCGCCGCCTCCGGTCCGGTCCGTCCGCACTGCTTGAGGAGGGCGTTCAGCGGGATGCCGTCCACGAGCTCCATCACGATCGCGGCGCCGCCGGGCGCCTCCACGTACTCGTACAGCCCGACCACGTAGGGGGAGCGCAGGGCGCCGAGGAGCTGGGCCTCCGCCCGGAACTCCCGTACGAAGACGGGGTTTTCGAGCATCCGGTCGTTCAGGTACTTCACCGCGACGGCCGTGCCCGTGCCCTCGTGGACCGCGAGGACGACGCGGCCGCTGGCGCCCGAACCGAGCTCGCGGACCTCCGAGTAACCGGGAACCGACCACACGCCGTTCATGCCTTCCCCCTTGCCGTGGCGTGACCGCGCCCCGGAGCCGGTCGTTCCGAGGACCGGCCATCACCTGGGACACATTTCCGCCACGGCCGGTTCCCCGTCGGGGGCACCCGCGCGGCGGAGGTCAGGCCGCGGCGGCCCGCGCTCCGATCATGGAGTGCAGCCGGTCGGCCGCCGCCCGTCCGAAGTCCGGATCGTTGATGTGGGTGTCGTAGTCGTAGACCCGGGCGGCGCTGCCCCGCAGCCCCTCGCGCAGTGCCGAGAACAGCGCCCCGTCGGCGCCGGGGTCGTGGTAGGGCCCGCCGGGGGCGCCGAGCGTGGACAGTCCGCGCAGGGGGACGCAGACGGCCGTGGGCCCGGTGGCCGTACGGAGTTTGGCGGCGACCCGGCGGCCGAGTTCGGCGCACTCGGCCTCGGTCGTACGGATCACCGTGATCGAGGGGTTGTGGACGCGGACCCGGCGGTAGCGGACCCGTTCGGGCAGGCTCTCCATCGGGCCGAACTTCACCATGTCCAGCGCCCCCAGGCTCACCACCTGCGGGATCCCGGCCCGCCCGGCGGCGCTGAGCCGGTCGGGCCCGGCGGTCAGGATGCCGCCGCACAGGTCGTCGGCGAGCTCGCTGAGCGTGAGGTCGAGGACGCCCGCGAAGATCCCCTGGCCGGCCAGGGTCTCCAGGGTCCGGCCGCCGGTGCCGCTGACGTGGAAGACGAGGACCTCGTAGCCCAGTTCGGTCAGCCGTTCCCGGGCCGCGTCCACGCCGGTCGTGGTCACGCCCGCCATGCTCGCCGCGATCAGCGGCCGGGGCCCGGAGCCCAGCCGGGCCGGCCGGCGCAGTTCCAGGGCGGAGCGCTCGTAGGCCCCGGCCATCCCGGCGACGGCCGCGACGGCGTTGGCCAGGACCGGCGCGGAGATGCTGTTGATCCCCGCGATGTCCACGACGCTGTACATCATGGTGATGTCCGCGGATCCGACGTACGGGGCCACGTCCCCGGACGCCATCGAGGAGACCATCACCTTCGGGACGCCGAGCGGCAGGGCGCGCATCGCCCGCGCGGCGATGGAGGTTCCGCCGCTGCCGCCGATCGCGAGCACCCCGTGCAGCCGGCCCTCGGCGTGCAGGCGCACGAGGGTCGCTTCCGCTCCCCGGGCCATGGCGGTCACGGCCGCACCCCGGTCGGCGGCCGCGCGCAGCGCGGACAGTTCCGTTCCCGCGGCCCGCGCCACCGCTTCGCGCGGTATGTCGGCGGGCACCCGGGGCTCGTTCATGATTCCTGTGTCGACCGTGATCACTTCGACGCCGGCGCGCAGCAGCCTCTCGCGCAGCCAGCCGTACTCCACACCCTTGGTGTCCAGGGTTCCCACCAGCACGACGTTCGTCATACGTGCAATGTCCATGCAGGTGGGGTTTGTTGGCAAGTAAAGGTCAGGTCAACCCTGGTTGTCCAGGAGGCCCAACAGCCTTTCCAGGAACGGGATCTGAGACACCACCAGCTTGTTTCTGGCCACCTGGGGAGCGAACCACTCCACCCGGTCCAGCTCGGGGAACTCCTCGATCCGCCCCGATTTCGGCGGCCACTCCATGGTGAAGGTGCCATGCACCGCGAGGGCCGGATCCAGGTCCGCCCGTACCGCCCAGATGGTCACCAGCTTCCCGCTGGTCATCCGCACCTCGCCCAGCGGAAGGTAGGGACCCTCCGGCGGCGGCAGCCCGATCTCCTCCTCGAACTCCCGGCGGGCCGCGTCCAGCGGGGCCTCCTCGGGGCCGTACTCGCCCTTCGGGATCGCCCAGGCGCCCGCGTCGCGGCGCTCCCAGAGCGGGCCGCCCATGTGGCCGAGCAGGATCTCCACCCCGGCTCCGGGGCGGGGGCGGAACAGGAGCAGTCCGGCGCTGCGCTTCGCGGTCATGGCCCCATCCCTACCCCGTCGGGGCGCGGCTCAGGCGGCCGCGCGGACGGCGGCCCGGACCGCGGCTCAGTGGTCGTGCGGGCCCTGGCGGTGGACCGGTCCGTGGGCGTCCGCGCAGTGCGTGCCGTCCGTCCGGTCCTCGCCGTGGCGGCCCACGGTGAGGAAGGAGTCCTGGGCGTGGTCCACCTGGAGGGTGGTGTGCGTGATCCCGTACTCCTTCGCCAGCAGTGCCTCCAGGTCCCGGCGCACGGCGTGGCAGTCGCCCTCCGGGGCCACCAGCACGTGCGCGGACAGGGCGGCCTGCCCGGAGGTGATGGTCCAGATGTGCAGGTCGTGGACCTCGGTGACCGGAGGCTGCCCGACCAGGCGGTCGCCGACCGTGTCCGGGTCCACATGGGCCGGAGCGGCCTCCAGCAGGATCCGGCCGGACTCGCGGACGAGCCCGTACCCCGCCTTGACCATCAGGACGACCACGACGAGCGAGGCGATCGAGTCGGCCTGCCGGAAACCGGTGGTGAGCACGATCAGACCGGCGACGGCGGTGCCGATGAAGGCGAACAGGTCGTTGAGGATGTGCTGGTAGGCGCCCTCCACGGCCAGCGAGGTGCGGTTCGCCTTCGAGATGCACCAGGCCGCCACGATGTTGACGACGATGCCCGCCAGCGCCGTCACCAGCACCAGCCCGCCCTCCACGGGCGGCGGATCGAGCAGCCGCCGTACGGCCTCGTACGCCAGCCAGACCGCGAGCAGCAGCAGGGTGAGGCCGTTGGCCTGCGCGGAGAGTATCTCCGCCCGCTTGAGGCCGTACGTGAAACCACCGCGGGCCGGGCGGGCGGCCAGCCGCATCGCGATCAGCGCGAGGACGATCGAGACGGCGTCCGTCAGCATGTGCGCCGCGTCGGAGATCAGGGCCAGCGAGTGCGCCAGGACGCCGATGACCACCTCGACGGCCATGAAGCCCGCGATCAGTCCGAGGGCGATGCCGAGCCAGCGCCGGTCCGCGTCGGCGGCGACCCCGTGACTGTGACCCGAGTGGCCGTGGCCGTGGCCGTGGCCGGGATCCTGACCCGGACCGTGGCCGTGGCCCCCGGGGCCCGCGGGGTCTTCGTCTTCGTGACCCGCGAGGCCGGCGGTGCCGTGGTCGTGCGGCGCGTGATCGTGCGCGCTCATGGTGTCCCCCGTGAGTCGTGGCGATTCGCTGGCGCGTTCCGCTTCGCCTGAAGTCAAGCGCACCTCGCGGCGATGGGCAAAGGCTGCAACGGGGACCGTTGTCATTACCCATAACGCCTGCCTGACCTGCGGTTATGCCGGGTCCTCCGGATCGTGGGAAAATCGCCCCATGGCCCAGCGCCCCGGTGTGCCGACCGCGCCAGAGCTCCTCCTGGAAACGGACAGGGGCTCCACCGCGATGAGCCCGCGCCGGACGTACCACGTCGGCCGGGACCCCCTCTGCGAAATCTGCCTCGACGACGCCCGCGTCTCCTGGCACCACGCGATCCTGCGCCCCGACGGCGACCACTGGACCCTGGAGGACGAGGACAGCACCAACGGCACCTGGGTCGACGGCCACCGCGTCCGCGAGTGGGCGGTCGGCGTCGGCAGCGAGCTGCGCTTCGGCAGCGCCGCCGACGGACCGCGCGTCCGCTTCGCCGAGCCCGCCGCCACCTCCCGGCCCTCTTCGGTCTCCCGCCCGGACATGACCAGCACCTTCCGGCGTCCGGCCTCGGTCCGCGCGCTGGCCGACCGGGCCGCCGTCCGCATCGGCCGCGCCCCCGACAGCGACCTCGTCATCGACGATCTCGTCGTCTCCCGCCACCACGCCGAACTGCGCGCCCGCCCCGGTGGCGGGTACGAGATCGCGGACCTCGGCAGCCACAACGGCACCTACCTCAACGGGGCCCGCCTCACCGGCGCCGCCGCCATCGCCGAGGGCGACATCGTCGGCATCGGCCACTCCGCCTTCTGCCTGGTCGGCGACCAGCTGCAGGAGTACGTGGACACCGGCGAGGTCTCCCTGGACGTCCAGGACCTCGGCGTGGCCGTCGACAACGGCCGCAAGACCCTCCTCGACCACGTCTCCTTCCCCGTCGGCGCCACCTCCCTGCTCGCGGTGGTGGGCCCCAGCGGCGCCGGCAAGTCCACCCTGCTCGGCGCGCTGACCGGTCTGCGCCCCGCCGACCACGGCACCGTCTTCTACGACGGACGCGACCTCTACCGGGACTACGCCGAACTGCGCAGCCGCATCGGCCTCGTCCCGCAGGACGACATCCTGCACGCCCAGCTCACCGTGCGCCGCGCCCTCGTCTACGCCGCCGAGCTGCGCTTCCCGCAGGACACCGCCAAAGCCGAACGCGAGGCCCGCGTCGACGAGGTGATCGGCGAACTCGGCCTCGAACAGCGCGCCGACCAGCCCATCCACAGCCTCTCCGGCGGCCAGCGCAAACGCGTCTCCGTCGCCCTGGAACTGCTGACGAAACCCTCCCTGCTCTTCCTGGACGAACCGACCTCCGGGCTCGACCCGGGCATGGACCGCTCGGTGATGAACATGCTGCGCGGCCTCGCCGACGACGGCCGCACCGTCATCGTCGTCACCCACAGCGTGCTCAACCTCAGCGTCTGCGACCGCCTCCTGGTCCTCGCCCCCGGCGGCCGCATCGCGTACTACGGGCCGCCGGACGAGGCACTCGGCTTCTTCGGCTTCGACCAGTGGCCCGAGGCCTTCGAAGCCTTCGAGAACGAGCGCGAGCGCGACTGGGCCGGGCAGCACCGGGCCTCACCGCTGTACCGCCGCTACGTAGACGTCGCCGGCCGGGTCCCGGCCGAGGGGGCCGGCGCATGGGCCGTCGGCATCCCGCCGAAGCCACCGCCCAAGGCGCAGAGCTGGGGTTCCCAGCTCTCCACCCTGATCCGCCGGTACTCCGCCGTCCTCGGCGCCGACCGCACCTTCCTGATCATCATGGTCGCCCTGCCGTTCGTCATGGGCGCCATGGCCCGGGCCCTGGCCGGCAGCGAACTCACCGCGGAGACCGCCCTCAACGCCCTGTTCATCCTGTGCGTGGGCGGGGTCCTGACCGGAGCGGCCAACGCGGTGCGCGAACTGGTCAAGGAACGCGTCATCTACCAGCGCGAACGCGCCGTGGGGCTCTCCCGGTCGGCCTACCTGATGTCCAAGGTGGTGGTCCTCGGCGCCATCACCATCGGCCAGGCCGTGGTCCTCACCCTCGTCGGCCTCGCCGGGGTCAAGATGAACGCCCCCGGCGGCAAGGGCCTCTTCATGCCCCCACTGGTCGAGATCACCCTCGTCGTCGCCCTGCTGTCCGTCACCGCCATGGTGCTCGGACTGCTGATCTCCGCCCTGGTGACCAAGGAAGAGGTCACCATGCCACTGCTGGTCCTGCTCACCATCGTGCAGGTCGTCTTCTGCGGCTCCCTGCTGAAACTCACCGGGGTCCCCGTCATCGAACAGTTCGCCTGGTTCGTGCCGGCCCGCTGGGCCATGGGCGCGATGGCGGCCACCATCGACCTCGGCGCCATCGTCCCCGGCAAGATCACGCAGGACCCGATGTTCGACCACAAGCCCCGGCTGTGGCTCACGGAGGTGGCGATGCTCCTCGCACTGTCCGTGGTGTTCGCCGTCCTGGTGGGCCGGGTGCTGCGCCGCCACGAGCCGGCCATCATGCGGAAGTAGCCGCGATGACCAGCCCCGGCCAAGCCGCGGACTTCCGGCCCACCCACATCGTTCCGCAGGACGGGCTCCCCGCATGGGAGACCCCGGACCTGTCGCGCCCCACGGTCCCGCTCGACGCCTTCCTCCCCGTACGGCTGCTGTCCCGGCGCGGGGAATGGGGGGAGATCCTGTGCGCCAACGGATGGTCCGCCTGGGTGGACGGACGCCTGCTCCTCGCCGTCCCGCAGCCCCCGCCGACCGGCGGGCGGCCGCTGACGCGCGTCGAGGACCCGCAGCCGCTGCTCACCCGGTGCGCCGAGGAACTGGAACGCTACCGGCGGGCCGTCGGCGACCTCGCGGCCGGACGGCTCGACCCCGAATCCTTCCGGCGGTCCCTGCGGGGACTGCGCGTCGGCGTCGTCGTCGACGGGGAGTCCGTGTGGCTCTACGACGAGACGGCGGGACGGTGGATGTACGGGGACGGGAGCCGCCTGGCCACCTACGCGGTCGTCGCGGGACCCGGTGCCCCGCCCGCGCCGCAGACGCCGCCGCACGAAGCCGACACCGAGGGCGCCGGCGACGTACGAGATGCCGCGCCCGTTCCGCCCGTTCCTCACGGTGCGGATGCTCCGCACGAGCCCACCAAGATCGTGGAGCTGCCCGGGACCGAGGCGCACTGATGGGCTCCGGTCCGGCCGCGGAGCCGTTCCGGGGACGGGAGTCCGACCTCCGGGGGCGCCGGATCGCCGGATACGTGGTGGAGGCCGAGATCGGGCGCGGGGGGATGGCGGTCGTCTACCGCGCGCACGACGTACGGCTGGACCGCACGGTCGCGCTGAAACTGCTCGCGCCGGAACTGGCGCGCAACGACGTCTTCCGGCAGCGGTTCGCGCACGAGTCGAAGGTGGCGGCGGCCATCGACCACCCGCACATCGTGCCCGTCTTCGAGGCGGGGGAGACCGACGGGCTGCTGTACATCGCCATGCGCTACGTGGCCGGCCAGGACCTGCGGGCCATGCTGGACCGGACGGGCCCGCTGCCGGTGGACGCGGCGGCCCGGATCGCCGGCCAGGTCGCCTCCGCCCTGGACGCGGCGCACGCCCACGACCTGGTGCACCGGGACGTGAAGCCCGGCAACATCCTGGTCGCGGGCGGTACGGACAGCGACCATCCCGAGCACGTCTACCTCACGGACTTCGGGCTGACGAAGAAGTCGCTGTCGCTGACCGGGTTCACGAGCGTCGGGCAGTTCGTCGGGACCCTGGACTACGTGGCGCCCGAGCAGATCGCCGGGAAGCCGGTCGACGGCCGGTGCGACGTCTACAGCCTCGCGTGCGTGGTCTACGAAACCCTGGCCGGCGGCCCGCCGTTCGAGCGCGACGACGACATGGCGCTGCTCTGGGCCCACCAGTACGATCCGCCGCCGGCGGTCTCCTCGCGGCGTTCGGGCCTCCCGCCGGGGGTGGACGAGGTGCTGGCCCGAGCCCTCTCGAAGGCGCCCGAGGACCGGTGGGGAAGCTGCCTGGAGTTCACGGGGGCCCTGCGCCGGGCGGGTGCGGGGGAGGGCGGGGGCCCCGGCGTGGCGGTCTTCGTCCGCCCGCCCACCACCCCGTCGGCCCCCGACGGACCGCCACCGCCACCGCCGCGGTGGGCGCTGCCGGTGTTCTAGGCCGTCTCGGGCGTGCGGGACGAGGTGGGCGTTCCTCGGCCGGACCGCCCAGGCAGTCTCTCGCGGCCGACAAGATCCGGAAGAGACGGTTCAGTCGGCTGTGGGGGAGGGCGCGCACACCACGTGGGCCGTGACCTCGGCGTGTGCGGCGGAGGCGTACCAGCCCCTGCGGCCGTCCTCGTCGACGACGGGGTGGGAGGCCAGGACCTTGTGCCGGAGCGTGCCGTCGCGGCCGTGGTCCCAGTGCGTGGTGGAGTACCCGCCGGACTGTACGGAGGTCCCGCGCGGACAGAACACGCTGCTGACGGACACCGCCTCGGCGGAGGCGTCCTTGCGGCCGGTGTCGCCGGAGAGGTGGCGGGCGCCGGGGCCGGTGGCCTGGGTGGGGAGGGCCGTGGAGAGGGTCAGGGCGAGCGCGGAGAGGGCGATCAGGCCGGCGGCGTGAAGGGGCCGGAACAGGCCTTTGGTCATGTTCACGGAGACGAGCGTGTCATGCGGAAACGATCCCCCGATGAGCCGATTTGCGACTGTTCACTCGAACGGCGCAACGGCGGGAGGGGCGGGAGGGGCGGGGGTGGCGGGGTCGCGGCGGTCCGCGGCGGGGGCCCGGCCGGCGGGCTCGTTCCGGCGGCGCCGGGGGAGCAGGGAGCCGAGGAAGCCCGCCACCGCGCCGGCGAGGAAGGCGAGCCCGACCGTACGCCAGAGCAGCGGGCGGAGCTCCACCTCGCCACCGAGGCCGCTCGCATCGCCGATGCCCAGCAGGGAGAGGCCGAACTGGGCCTGGATCCGGGCCAGCAGGCACACCACCAGGGTGCCCAGGGCGAGGGCCACGGCCAGGTGGAGCGCGTGCTGCCACGGGCGGACGTGCGCCGGCGAGCGGGCGGCGGCCAGCGCGCCGGCGCCGAGCAGCAGGACGACGGCCAGCGCCACGAGCCACCACGCCCGGGAGTCCCGCTGCGCGAGCGAGGCCACGTCGATGGTGGAGAGGTCCGGGGCGGAGCCCTGGCCGGTGGCGCGCAGCACCTCGTCCAGGACCTTCGGTACGGGCAGCCCGAACGGCCCCTCGGCCCTGCCCTCCCAGGCCCCTCCGAAGCCGAGGGTCAGGGCGGGCCAGACCAGATTGGGCAGGCCCAGCAGGATCACCGCCAGGGTGCGGTCCGCGTGCCCGCGGGTGCCCGCCACCACCAGGCCGGCGCCGATCCCGATCACGACGTACGCGAGGAGCAGCGCGACCACGGCGAACGCCGCCGGGCGCACCGCCGCGTGGAAGCGGACCAGCCCCGCCGGGAGCGGCGCGCGCCGGGACACCAGCAGGGAGACCAGCAACAGGCCCAGGATCCACAGCAGTCCGAAGCCGAGACTGGCGGGGATCGCGGCCTCGAAGCCCACCGTCGGGCCGGCGTCGAGGGCGTCGCCGATGTCACCGAGGACCGAATCGCCGGTGGAGATGGCGAAGTTCTGGCGGGAGAGGAGGGCGACACCGGTCAGCGCCACCAGCCACAGGAGCACCAAGGGGACGGCGCGGCCGAGGAGTTCGCGGGCCCCGGCCACCGCACGGTTGTGCAGGGGGCGCAGGAAGAGCCAGCCAGCGGTCAGCGCGCCGGCCAGGCTCACGGAGAGGGGAAGCAGGGACAGGGTCGCGTCGGCATCCGCCAGGAACCCGGCCCCGCCCGTCACGTCGACGGAGCCGCCCGCGGCCATCAGTACGACGGCGGCCACCACGTGCGGGAACGCGCCGCCGGGCAGATCACCGGCGCCGGCGAGGGCGAGCCCCGCGACGGCCACGGCGGCCATCACCGCGAAGCCCGCGAGGACCGCTACGAGGGCGTCGCGCCAGGCTCGCGCGACCGGTGCCGCAGTAGGGCTCACCCTGCAACCGTAGGCAGCTCCGCTTGCGGGCACCACCCGGACGGCGCACACAATGGTCGCCAGGAGTGCATGAAATCCGGAGATTTCCGCTGATGACCCGCGGAAGTTCCATAACGGAACGTCCACGGAGCACCGCACGAAGGGCACGAAGGGTCCGTAGGAAGGGACCGAGGGGTCCCCGCGAAGGGGCCGAGGGGTCCCCACGAAGGGACCGTGGGGTTCCCGCGAAGGGACCGTGGGGTTCCCGCGAAGGGACCGTGGGGTCCCCGCGAAGGGACCGAGGGGTCCCCACGAAAGGACATCAGAAAGGTCCCCACGACGGGACCGGAAGGGTCCGCACGAAGGGCCCCGGAAGGGTCCCCGTGAAGGGGCCTCGGAAGGGTCCGTACGAAGGGCCCCGGAAGGGTCCGCAGCGGAACGTCCACAGGGGGACCGGAACCCCCCTCCGCCTGGGAAGAAGAGCCCGTGACCACTCAACCCTCCGGCCAGCAGCCGCCGTGGCCGACACAGCCGTCACAGCCGCCCTCGCAGCCGCCGTCGTCTTCGTCCGGGCGCCCCACGGGCCCGCCCTCCGGGCCCCTCTCCGGGGGCCGGGAGGGGCCCCCGCCACCGCCGCCGCCGGCCCCTCCCGGAGGATCCGGGAGCGGGGTGCCCCCCGGGCCCCCCGAGCCCCCGCACAAGCCCTGGTGGCGTTCCGTTCCCCGGCTCGCCACCACGATCGTCGCCCTCGCCGCCGCGGTGACCCTGGCCGTCGTCCTGACCAGGCCCAGCGGCAACGGGGGCACCACCACCTCCGCGGGCAACGAGGTCTTCCTGCAGCCCGCGGCGGCCTCGGGACCCGACCCCTTCACCGAGTCCACCGCCGCCAAGCAGGCGACGCCGCCCCCCGAGAGCCCACCGCCTCCGCAGCCCCCGCCGCCCTCGACACCGTCGAGACCGTCGACACCGGAGAAGAAGCCGGAGACGAAGCCGGGGACCACGCCCGAATCGAAGCCCGCGTCGAAGCCTCCGTCGGCCGCGCCGACCACGGTCACCCGCAGCGTCAGCGGCGCCTCGCCCGAGCTGTACGGGGGCACGCCGTCGGTGCCCGCCTGTGACGTGGAGAAGCAGATCAGGGTGCTCTCGGCGGAGCCCTCCAAGAACGCCGCCTTCGCCTCGTCGCTCGGCATCGCGCCGACGGCCGTGCCCGGGTACCTGCGCTCCCTGACCCCGGTCCAGCTCCGGGTGGACACCCGGGTCACCAACCACGGCTACGTGGACGGCCGCTCCACCACCTACCAGTCCGTGCTCCAGGCCGGGACCGCCGTGCTCGTGGACGACCGGGGGGTGCCGCGGGTGCGGTGCGCCTGCGGGAACCCGCTCGGGGCGCCGGTGGCCCTGAAGGCCAACCCGAAGCGGTTCGGGCAGCCCTGGACCTCGTACCAGCCCTCGCAGGTCGTGGTCATCGCGCCGTCCGTGACCGTCGTGAACAAGTTCGTGATCTACGACTACCACGACAGCCGCTGGTTCGAGCGCGACCGGGGCGACCACCACGGCCGCCACGACCGGCCGATCCCGCCGCCGGTGATCCCGACCCCGATCTTCACGACCCACCCGCCGTCGCCGACGTTCACTTCGCCGTCCCCGACGTTCACGTCGCCTTCGCCGACCCTCACTTCTCCGTCCCCGACGGGTACTTCGCCGTCGCCGACCTCCACCTCGCCTTCGCCGACGGGTACTTCCCCGTCGCCGACGTCGACCTCGCCGTCCCCGACCGTGTCGCCGACCGGCTCTCCGTCCGAGTCCGCGTCCAAGTCGGCTTCGGAGTCCCCGTCGGTCTCCCCGTCGGTGTCGCCGTCGGATTCGGCCTCGGCGTCGACCTCCAAGTCGGCTTCGGAGTCCGCGTCACCGTCCACATCCCCGTCCACATCCCCGTCCACGTCCCCGTCCACGTCCCCGACGGTGACGCCTTCGGAGTCAGCCTCACCGTCGAAGTCGGCGTCGGAATCCCCCTCCAAGTCCCCTTCGACGTCACCTTCGGCATCCCCTTTGACGTCCCCGTCGAAGTCACCGTCCGTGTCGCCCTCCCCGTCGCCCTCGAAGAGCGCGGTGGCGCCGTCGCCCTCGCGCAGTTCGGCGGAACCGAAGCCGACGCCCCCGCCGAAGGTCTCCTCGGCGCCGCCGCCCCCGGTGACCTCGGCGCGGCCCGAGCCGCCCCCGCCGCCCAAGCCGACGCCCCCGCCGGTGGTGACGCAGCCGGTTGAGCCCCCGCCGCCCCCGCCTCCGCCGCCTCCGCCGCCTGCGCCGACGCCCCCGCCGGCCCCGGAACCCGCTCCGGCCACCTCGCTGATCGCGCCCCCGCCGCCGCCGTCACCGATCGGGCCCGGAACCGATACCGACCAGGGTTCGGACGCAGGCCAGGACGGGGGTAACGGCAACCAGTAGGACCCGCCCGCACACGAGGACCTCCCCGAGGGCCGCCGGCCCTCGGGGAGGTCTGGTGCTGCCGTCGTACGGAAGCGATTGCTAGCGGACGCGCCCGTACATGTTCGGGTTGTACGCGCTGAAACTGGAGACGCGTACCTGCTTGCCCGGGCGGGGGGCCTCGATGTACTTGCCGCCGCCGAGGTAGACGGCGACGTGGTGGATGCCCGAGATGCTGCCGTTCGAGGTCCAGAAGACCAGGTCTCCGCGGCGCAGGTCGGAGCGGGAGATCGGGGTGGTGGCCCGGTACTGGTCGGAGGCCACGCGGGGGAGGGTGATCCCCGCGGAGCGGTACGCGGCCTGGACCAGGCCGGAGCAGTCCCAGCCGCGGGGGCCGTTGCCACCCCAGACGTACGGGTCGCCGAGATGGCTGCCGGCGAAGGAGATGGCGCCTTCCGTGCCCTGGCGGACGGGGGTGCCGGAGGAGCCCGAGGAGCCGGACGAACCCGAGGAAGAGCCGGATCCGGATCCGGATCCGGATCCGGATCCTGAGCCGCCGGCGAAGCGCAGGTACTTGTCCTTGTGCTGGGTCCAGCGCCACCAGCCGGTGGCGTCCTTGTACCAGTACACGCGGTCCGTGGCGTCCCAGCCCGCGCGGCCGCGGAAGGTCGGCTCGGTGGTGCGTACGGAGGATGACGAGGAAGAGGACGAGGAAGAGGACGAGGACGAGGCGCCGGCGGAGGAACGGCCGCTGTTCGCCAGGTACTTGCTGTAGTGCTGGGTCCAGCGCCACCAGCCGGTCGCGTCCTTGTACCAGTACTTCGAGCCGTCCCAGCCGGCGTGGGACGGTGCGGGCTCGGCGGACGCGGTGCCCACCCCGGTGCCCATCAGCATCGTGGCGCCGACGGCCGCGACCACGGCGCCGCGCAGGGTGCAGCGACGGCGGCGGGCCGCGGCGGCCGTCATGGCCGTCGCGCCGCGCGCGCAGCCGGTGCAGTCACAGCTGTCGGGTATCTCTTCGGTGAACTCGGGCGTGCGCATGCAGGGTTCCTTATCCATCGGGGGTGTTTTCAGCGGGCGTCGGCGGCAGGGCCGCGCGCCGTGTAGAAGGCCACGGTCAAGTCCTTGACCAGGGCCTTGCGTTCGTAGTCGTCCAGGCTCACGAGCCCGCGGTCCGACATCCGGTGCACGGTGTCGTCGACGGCGTCGAGCACGGAGGTGAGGACGGAGTCCCGGTGCCGGGCGTCGATCGAGGCGACCCGGCGGCGTTGCATCGCCGCGGCGACCTCGGGGGCGTACTCGACGTGCAGCGGCCGGGCGGAGAAGACCTCGACGCCGACCGCCTTGCACTCGGCGGCGAGGAGCCGGGTCAGTTCGTCGCCGACCGCCTCGGTGTCGCGCAGGGTGCCCGGTCCGCCCTGGGCGTCCGGGCCGTCCGGCTCCGGGCCGAAGGAGTCGGCGGGCAACCGGGAGAGCACCCGGGCGGTCGAGGACTCCACCTGTCCGCTCAGGTACGCGGTGTGGTCGTCGACGGCCAGGAGCGCGCGGGCGGTGTCCCTGACCCGCCAGACGACGAGGACCACGCACCGCAGCGCGGTGCCCTCGGAGTCGACGACGCTGAGCGGCTCGCTGCGCCAGTGGCGCAGCCGCACGTCGACGCGGGTGTGCCGGGGCACGGGGCTGGACCAGATGAGGCCGGTACGCCGGATCGTGCCGCGGTAGCGGCCGAACAGGGTCAGCGACCAGGCCTGGCCGGCGCGGCCGCGGCGCAGCCCGCAGAGCGCGGCGAGCACGAGGAGCGCGCAGCACACGACGGCGGCCAGCGGCCAGGCCTCGGCGGGGGAGGATGCGGCCCGGACCTCCCCGAACCGGGCGAGGGCGGCGCCGCCACCCGCGGCGAGCGCGGCGCCGAGCAGCGCCCACCAGCCGGAACAGGCCCGCGCGGGGTGCTCGGTGAGCTCGGGGTCGAGAACGGCGGGCAGGGTCCGGGGACGGGCCGGCGCTGCGGCGCTGACCGGAGAAGCGGGCCGGGGTATGGCCGCACGGCCGAGTCCCCGCGAAAGCCTCTCCACCCCGTCCGCCCCGTCTTCGGTCCGCCGCGGCACCCCCGCCCTCCCCGGGCCGCCCGCGTCTCCCGGCCCGCCGCATCGGCCAAGGCCGCCATGGAGTGCCGGTCCCCCCGGTCCTCCCGGTCCTCCCGGTCCTCCCGGTCCGCCGGCTTCGCCCTGGCCGCGATGGCCCCCTGACCGGCCGGCTCCGCCAAGGCCGTCAGGGACCCCCAACCCTCCCGGGCCCCTCGAACCGCCAGGGCCGTCAGGCACGCCGAGACCTCCCGATCCGCCGAGACCGCCAGGGCCGGCCGGCTCCTCGTCGCGGAAGAGGGGGCCGAGAACGAGCGGATCCCGGTACGGACGCACGACCAGACTCCCGCGCCCGGCACGGTCCCTGGAGCTGGAGCTGGAGCTGGAGCTGGCGCCGGCGCCGAAGGCCGAGCCGAACCGGGGGCCGGGCCCGGAGGCCGAGCTGAGGCCGGACCCGGAGCCCGGGCCGGAGCCCGAGCTGGACTCGGGGGTCGACTCGGAGCCCGAGGGCGTGGCTGAGGCGGGGGGCGGTTCGGGGTCGGAGCTGTTGTCGTCGGGGGTGCCGGCGGCGAGGGGCGCGGAGTCGGTGAGCGGGGCGGATATCCGTTCGGGGGTCCGGGCCCCTTCCGGCGTGCTGTTCGCCGCTCCTTCCGCCCCTCCCTCCGGTATGCCGGCCGGTTCTCCGGTCCTCTTCGGCGCTTGCGACAAGCCACACCCCACACAGCCGTGGGCGTCAATGACCCTGCGCTGAAGGGTTGCTGACGCCAATGAAGATGATCATGAACGGATCGATCTTCGCGAAATCGTACAAGTCGCCTATTAGGCGAAAGTCGCGACAGGCCGGGTCTTTGGTCCTTTTTCGTCCCTTTTCTCGACGTTCCGGGGGCCGCTAGCGCATGAGGGGCCGCGGGGTCGGGCCGACACGCCGGATCCGACCTGCGCGCACCGCGAACCCGCGCGCCTCCCCGTACCGCCCGCCCGCCCGCCGGGTCAATCTGCCCGCGGCCTCCTACCGCCCGGCGCCCCCTACCGCCCGGTCAGGCGCCGCCCGGCCCCCGTGCCCGCGGACCGGCGCGGACCGGCGCGGACCGTCCAGGAGTGAGACCCTGAAGGTGTGGCCGAAAGGGGAGTGACCCCCCAGGTCGACTGGCCTGCCCGGACGGACACGAGCCTCGCGCTCAACCACATGGGCACCTTCGACTGGGACCTCGACAGCGGGCAGATGTTCCTGGACACCACCGCCCTCGAGGTCCTCGACCTGCGCCCCGAGGAGTTCACCGGCACCCCCGCCGGCCTGCGGGCACGCCTCGCCCCCGGCGAGGAGGCCCGGCTCGACGCGCGCATCGCGCAGGCGCTGAAGGCCGGCCGCAGTCACTACGGGGCCTACGTGCGCAGCCGCGACCGGCTGGGGGCCCCGGGCTGGACCCATGTCCAGGGCCGCATCCTGCGGGACCCGCGCGGACGTCCGTACCGGATCATCGGGATCCTCCGCGACGCCGTCCACGACCCCGGCGAGCCCGGCGCGGCCGGTGAGCGCGACGAGGGCCGGCGCCGCATGACGGGGGTCATCGAGCGCACCACGGCGATCCTCGCGCACGCCCGCACCGTCAACGACGTCACCGACGTCCTCAAGGACCCCGAGGCCCTCGGCCACCTCGGCGCGGTCAGCGTCATGCTCGGCGTGGTCGACGGCGGCCGGATCCACCTGGTCGCGGAAGGCCAGCTCGGGGCGTACGTACCGGAGACCGAGTACACGCGGATCGACGCACCCCTGCCCCTGAGCGAGGCGGTACGGACGCTGCGGCCGGTGTACCTCGCCTCCCGCGAGGAGTTCCAGCACCGCTACCCGGAGCTGTGGCCGTACATCGAGCCGCTGGCCGTCCGCAGCGGGGTCTACCTGCCGCTGATCGCCCAGGGCCGGCCCGTCGGCGCGCTCGGACTCCTCTACACGCGGGAGGGCGACTTCAACGCCGAGGAGCGCAACGTGCTGATGGCGCTCGGCAGCGGCATCGCGCAGAGCCTCCAGCGGGCCATCCTCTTCGAGCAGGAGCACGACCTCGCCGAGGGCCTCCAGAAGGCCATGCTGCCGCGCCGCATCCCGGACGTGGCGGGCGCGGTGATCGCCGTGCGGTACCGGGCCGCCCGCATGGGGCGGGACATCGGCGGCGACTGGTACGACGTGGTCCCGCTGGGCGAGGGCCGCGTCGGCGTGATGATCGGCGACGTGGAGGGCCACGACACGGACGCCGCCGCCGTCATGGGCCAGCTGCGCATCGCGCTGCGCGCGTACATCGCCGAGGGCCACACCCCCGGCGCGGCCATGGCGCGGGCCTCGGCCTTCCTGCGGGACCTGGAGACGGAACGCTTCGCCACCTGCACGTACGCCGACATAGACCTCACCAGCGGTATGGCCCAACTGGTCCGCGCCGGGCACCTCGACCCCGTGGTGCGGCGCGGCGACGGCAGCTGCCACCGGGTGCAGGTGGCGGGCGGGCTGCCGCTGGGGCTGCGGGTGCGGGAGCCGGACGCCCCTGGCAAAGCCGGTGCCGGTGGCAGAGCCGCTGCCGGTGGCGAAGCGGGTGCGGGCGGCTCCGGTGATCCGGGTGTGTCCGTCGCCGTCGGCACGGGGTCCGCCGCCGGTACGGGGTATCCCGTCACCAGTCTCGAACTCCACCCCGGCGACACCCTGCTGCTGTGCACGGACGGCCTGACCGAACGGCCCGGCGCGGATCCCGACACGGGTGTGCGCGAGCTCATGGAGGCCGTCCGGGACGGGCCGGCGGACGTGGAGGAACTCGCCGACGTGCTGTGCGACCTGGTCGGGGACTCCGGCGGCGGGGACGACATGGCCCTGCTCCTGCTGCGCCGGCGCGGCACCCCGCTCCCGCGCGGCGGCGGCCCGCTGCGGCACCGCCTCACCCCGGGGGACCCGGACGCCCCGGCGATGGCCCGCCACCTGATCCGGGCTGCCGCCGCGGCCTGGGGGGCCTGGGACCAGGCCGACGAGATCGAGCTGGCGGCGGACGAGCTGATGACCAACGCGCTGGTGCACACGGACGGAGTCGGCGGCGTCAGCATGCGGCTGACCCCGGAGGGCCGGATCCGGATCGAGGTGGAGGACACCAGCAGCGCCCTGCCGCGGCCGCGGGAGGCCGACGACTGGGCGGTGTCGGGGCGCGGCCTGATGCTGGTGGACCGGCTCGCGGACGCCTGGGGCGTGGAGCCGCGGGGCGGCGGGAAGTGCGTGTGGTGCGAGTTCGCCGTCCATGCCCCCGCCGAGGTGCCTGATCCCGCGCTCCAGGATGCCGCCGGCAAGGGCCCTGCCGCCCAGGATCTCGGCATCCAGGATCCCGTCGCCCAGGAGCCCCTCCTCCCGCCCCGGGAGCCCGGCGCCGAGTAGGCGCGGGACCACCGAGTGGGGGTGGGAGGGGAGTGGCCGCACAGGTTTCGCGGGCTACTCGGCGGCGTACGGACCGCCCTGCGTGCCCTTGGCGGTCTGCATCGCCGTCAGCGTGCGCACGAAGCGGATCGCGAGGACGGACGCGGCGAGCAGCACCACGCCGTACACGGCGGCGGCCGTCGCGGCGATGGCGAGTCCGTCCGCGTCGTCGGCGCGGCCGTGGAGGGTGTCGAAGACGCGGTTGGCGAACAGCGCGGTGATCCACACCAGCCACCACCGGGTGACGGGCGCCGTCGAGACGGGCCGGACGGCGTCGTCCGGCCCGCGCAGCCGGCTGGCGGCCCAGATCTCCTTCGCCGTCTTGTACGGGATGCGCAGGAAGGCGAAGGGTACGAACCAGCCGCCGACGGCCCAGGCCGCGGACCGGGTGACCGCCTCCCGGTCGAGGATCAGGGCATTGTGGTGGACCCGGTGGAACCAGGTGACGAACATCGCCGCCGTGCTGACCAGCAGCGGAATCTCGATGAAGCCCGTGAGAGCCAGCACGGTGTCCGGCAGGGTCCCGCCGTCCGCGGTGCCCGCATCCGGGTAGCTCCCGGCGCGCAGGGCCGCGCCGAGGTACACGCCGGTCCCGGCCAGGAGCACGGCGTACAGGCCGCAGAGTGCGAGCAGGACACTCGTGGCCGTTGCGAGCCCTCCGGACGGGCGCAGCAGGGCGGGGGCCCGCGGGGTCGGCTCCGGCGACGGCTCGTCGACGGGCTGCGGTGAGCCGGTCGCGCTGACAGACATGAACTCGTACCCCCGGGTCGAAGACGTGGCGGGGGCCAAGATTTCAGACCGCACCATTGAATGACTTGGGTCGTCGCCCGGGCGGGTTCCCGGGACCGGGGCGGGCCGGTGCGGGCGAATGGCTGACAGTCACGGACTCGCCCTGTGTTCATCTGCTCATATGCACGGTGCTGGCCGATCCTGCCTGGATGTCCCCCCCTCCGCCACCCGCATCACCCGCGTCCCCTGAGTCCCCTGAGACCCCTGCGCCCGCTGTGGCCCGTCCTCCTGCCGGCCCTCCTCACCGTGCTGCTCGTGGCCCCGGCACCCCCTCCGGCCCACGCATCCGGGAACGCGAACGCGAACGCGAACGGGGAGGAAGCGGAGGCGGAGGGAATCGAGACGGCCCGCACCGCCCGGCAGATCGCCCCCGGAGTACGGCTGGAGTCGTACGACCGGCTCGAAGCCGACCGGTGGCTGCGCATCGACGAACTCGACGTGCAGCTGGCGGGTACGGGCTCCGGCGTGCGTGCGGAGTACCTCGGCGGCCGGGGCCTCGCCCCCGTCTCCGACTCCGCGGCCCGCCACCCCGCCGGGCCGGGCCGCCGCGTGGTCGCCGCGGTGAACGGGGACTTCTTCGACATCCGGGGTACGGGCGCCCCGCTCGGCCCCGGCATCGGCGCCGGACGGCTGCTGCACGCGGCCTCGGCCGACGCCGGCCCGGCCGTCGGCTTCGGCGCCGACGGGGCGGGCCGGGTGCTGCGCCTGGCCCTCGACGGGAGCGTCACCCTGCCCGGCGGGGCGGTCCGCCCGCTCGCCGGTTTCAACACCGCGCGCCCTCCCGCCGACGGCTTCGCCGCCTACACCGCCGACTGGCCGGCTGACGCGCTCCCCGCGACCGGACCGGCGGTGGAACTGCGCGCCGGCCGGGTCACGGCCGTGCGCGCGGCGGTACGGGGACCCGCGCGCCGGGAGCGTCCCGTGCCCGGAACCACGGTGCTGGTCGCGGCGGGCGCGGCCGCGCCGGAACTCGCCGCCCTGCGCCCCGGGGACGCGGTCGCCGTGACGGCCCGGCCGGTGGCCGCCGGGGGCGGGCCGCTCCCGGCGAACGCGGTCGGCGGCCGGGAGGCGCTCGTGGTGGCCGGGGTCCCGCAGAACCACGACGGCGAACCCAACAACGCGGCCGCGCCGCGCACCGCCGTCGGCTTCTCCCGCGACGGCCGGCGGGCCCGCCTGGTCACCGTCGACGGCCGCCAGCGCTACAGCGGAGGCATGACCTTGACGGCGCTCGGCCGGCTGATGCACCGGCTCGGCGCCCACGAGGCCCTCAACCTGGACGGCGGCGGCTCGTCGACGCTCCTCGCCGCGCTCACCGGGCAGGCGGCCCTGACCGTGGAGAACTCCCCGTCCGACGGCCGCGAGCGCCCGGTCCCCAACGGCCTGGCCCTGACGGCCCCGGCCGGCGACGGGCGCGCCACCGGCTACCGGATCGAACCCGTCGGCGGCGCCGCGCGCGCCTTCCCCGGCCTGACCCGCACCCTCAGGGCCACGCCGTACGACGCGCACCTGGGCCCGGTGCCCGCGCAGGGGAAGCCACCGGGGTGGACCCTCCCGCAGGGCCGGGGCCGGATCGACCCCGGCGGGGCCCTGCGCGCGTCGGGCCCCGGCCCGCTGGAGGCGCGGGCCCGCCTCGGCACCGCGAGCGGCTCGCTCCGCCTCGACGTCCTCGGTACCCCGACCCGCATCCGGGCCGTTCCCGACCGCATCGGGCTCGCGGAGGAGGGCGAGTCCGCCCGCTTCGTCCTCACCGGCTACGACGCACAGGGCGCCGCCGCCGTGATCGAACCCCGTGACGTGGACCTCGACTTCGACCGCTCCCGGTGGCGGGTGACCGACGACGGCCGCGGCGGCTTCACGGTGACCGCCCGAGTCCCGCACGCGACGGGCCGCCTGCGGGCCACGGTCCGGGGGGCCGGGCCGGCCGGGAGGTCCGTGGGAGCGGTGGGCGCGATGCGCGCAGCAGGCGCGGCGGGCCCAGCCGACGCAGGGCTTGCGGCGGGCTCATCGGGTGCACCGGACTCAACCGGCGCAGCAGATGCAGCACCCGCCTCGCCCGCCTCGCGTACCTCCGGTGCCCCCGCGGCCCTGGCCCCGGCCGAAGTGGCCCTCGGGGTCGGCCTGTCGGACGTGCCGCTCGCGGATCTGGAGGATGCCGCCCGCTGGACCGGACCCGGCGCCGAGCCCGGGCAGGGACACCCCGGCCGGGGGATCGCCCTCGCACCGCCCGCCGGAGGCGGGAGCGCCGCCGCGACCCCGCCCCGTCCCCTCCGGGTCCCCGAACTGGCCCGGTCGCTCTCCCTCTGGGTGAACGGCGACGGCTCCGGGGCCCGGCCCGCGGTGGAACTCACCGACGGCGACGGGGCCGCCGCGGTCCTGCGCGGGCCCGCGGTGGACTGGACCGGCTGGCGCCAGATCAGCCTGCCGCTCCCGGCGATGGCGGAGCGCCCCTTCACCGTGACCCGGCTCTCGGCCACCACCCCCGCCCCCACCCGCGCCAAGGCCCGCTCCAAGGCCGCCGCTCGGGCCAAGGGCCCGGGCAAGAGCCCGGCCAAGGGCCCGAAGCCGGACGCGGCCCTGGCCCCGATCTCGCCATCAACCCTCGCACCGGTCCCTGCTTTGGCCTCGGCCTCGGCGCTGGCCACCGCCCTGGCGCCGGCCCCGGCCCCGGCCTCGACCTCCGCCCCGGCTCCCGCCGGGGTTCGGGCTCCGGCCTCCGCCCGGGCCTCGGCCACGGCCCCCGCCTCGGTCCTGGCTCCGGTCTCCGCCTTGGCCCCGGCCGCGTCCTCCGTCCCGGCCTCGGCTCCCGCCGCGGGTCGGGCTCCGATCCCTGCCTCGGCCTCCGCCCCGGCCACGGCCTCCGCCCCGGCCACCGCCTCCGCCCCGGCCACGGCCTCCGCCTCGGCCCCGGCCACGGCCTCCGCCTCGGCCCCGGCCACGGCCTCCGCCTCGGCCCCGGCCACGGCCTCCGCCTCGGCCCCGGCCTCGGCCTCCGCCTCGGCCCCGGCCTCGGCCTCCGTCTCCGCCTCGGCCCCGGCCTCGGCCTCCGCCTCGGCCCCGGCCCTGGCCTCCGCCTTGGCTCCGGCCTCCGCCTTTGCGTTGGCACCAGCCTCGGCCCTGGCCACTGCCTCGGCCCTGGCCTCGGCCTCTGCCCCGGCCACGGCCCCCGCCTCGGTCCTGGCTCCGGTCTCCGCCTTGGCCCCGGCCCCGGCCTCCGCCTCAGCCGCCGCCCCCGCCGCGGGCCGGGCCGAAGCTCCCGGATCGGTCGAGGCTTCGGCCCGTGGGGCGGCTCGGGTGGGCGTCGGGAGCGCCGCCGTGCCGCGGCTGGTGGTGGACACTCTGGTGGCGCGGGCGCCGTCGGTCGGGGTGGTGCGTGCCGATGGCGTTCCCGATGCGATCGTCGCCACGGCGGCCCGGGTGGACTCCCGGCCCTGGCGGTTCGCGGTCGATCCGGGCGGTGGCCGCCCGGCCGGGCAGAGCCGGGGCGTTGACTTCGTGCTGACCGGGGCCGGGCGGCCGGCCTTCGTGCACCGGGGCGTGCGCTTCCTGCCGCTCGGGTCGACGCGCCCCACCCTCGCCGGGGGCGGGCTGGAGCGGATCACGGCGCTGCGTGCCGCCCTCGCGGCGGCCTCCCGGGAGCCGGGTACCGGCGCGCTGGCCGTCGTAGAGCCGTACGCGCCGCAGGCCGTCGACCGCAAGGAGGCGGCCCTGCGGCTGCGCCTGCTGGCGGAGTTCCGCCGGGCCACCGGCAAGCGGGCCGCGGTCGTCACGGTCGGCGCTCCGCGTTTCGCGGCCGGCCGCGCGGAGGGCGTGCTCAGCGTCGCCGCCCCGCGCTCCGGCCGCACCGTGATCGGTGCCGACGCCTTCGCGGCGGGCGACTGGCTCTCCGTGCTGCCGGCCGGCCGGAGGTGAACCGGGCGGCCGGGGAAGGTGGTCAGGAACGGAGAAGCATCCGGCCGGGACCCGCCCGTAGCGTGAAACACATGGACATCAACCTTTCGCAGTGCTTCATCGCCGTCGACGACCACGACGCCGCGCTCCCCTTCTACCGGGACGTCCTCGGGCTGGAGGTCCGGGGCGACGTCGGCTTCGACGGGATGCGCTGGGTGACCCTCGGGTCGCCCGCGCAGCCCGATGTGGACATCGTCCTCGAACCGCCCGTCGCGAGCCCGAACGCCTCCTCCGCCGACCGGGAGGCCATGGCGGAGCTGCTGGCCAAGGGCCTGCTGCGCGGCGTCATCTTCCGTACCGACGACTGCGACGCCACGTTCGAGCGCATCCGGGCCGCCGGCGGCGAGGTGCTCCAGGAGCCCATCGACCAGCCCTACGGGGTACGGGACTGCGCCTTCCGCGACCCGGCCGGCAACATGCTCCGGTTCCACCAGCCCCGTACGCGCTGAGATCCGCCGCACGTCTTACCTGGCGCCGCCCCCGGACGACACCGCCGATCGGGTAGACAGGACCGGGTAGACGGGCGGGCGTTGCCGCGACCGGGCGGGCGGCGCCGGCCCGACGGAGCGGTGTCAGCCCGACAGTCGTCAGCCCACGAGTATGGAGACACGATGAGCAAGGTAGCGAGGACGGGCACGCAGTCACCCGAGCCGCACGCCGCCGACGTCCACGACCTGATCCGCGTGCACGGCGCGCGGGTGAACAACCTCAAGGACGTCAGCGTCGAGATCCCCAAGCGCCGGCTCACGGTCTTCACCGGCGTGTCCGGCTCGGGCAAGAGCTCCCTGGTGTTCGACACCATCGCCGCCGAGTCGCAGCGGCTGATCAACGAGACCTACAGCGCCTTCGTCCAGGGCTTCATGCCCACCCTGGCCCGGCCCGAGGTGGACGTGCTCGACGGGCTGACCACCGTGATCACCGTCGACCAGCAGCGGATGGGATCCGACCCCCGCTCGACGGTGGGCACCGCCACCGACGCGAACGCGATGCTGCGCATCCTCTTCAGCCGGCTCGGAAAGCCGCACATCGGCTCGCCCAAGGCCTTCTCCTTCAACGTGGCCTCGATCAGCGGGGCCGGCGCGGTCACGATGGAGCGCGGCGGGCAGACCGTGAAGGAGAAGCGCACCTTCAGCATCACCGGCGGCATGTGCCCGCGCTGCGAGGGCCGCGGCTCGGTCAACGACATCGACCTCACCGCGCTGTACGACGACACCAAGTCCCTCGGCGAGGGCGCCCTCACCATCCCGGGCTACACGATGGAGGGCTGGTACGGCCGCATCTTCAGCGGCTCCGGCTTCTTCGACATGGACAAGCCGATCCGCAAGTACACCAAGCGCGAGCTGAGCGACCTGCTCCACAAGGAGCCGACCAAGATCAAGGTCGAGGGGATCAACCTCACCTACGAGGGCATCATCCCCAAGCTCCAGAAGTCGATGCTCTCCAAGGACGTCGAATCGCTGCAGCCGCACATCCGGGCGTTCGTGAAGCGCGCGGTGACCTTCACCGTCTGTCCCGACTGCGAGGGCACCCGGCTCAGCGCCGGGGCCCGCTCCTCGAAGATCAAGAAGATCAGCATCGCCGACGCCTGCGCGATGCAGATCAGCGACCTGGCCAAGTGGGTCCGCGACCTCGACGAGCCCTCGGTGGCCCCGCTCCTGGCCACACTGCGCCAGACCCTGGACTCCTTCGTGGAGATCGGGCTGGGCTACCTGTCCCTGGACCGGCCCTCGGGCACCCTGTCGGGCGGCGAGGCCCAGCGCGTCAAGATGATCCGCCACCTCGGCTCCTCGCTCACCGATGTCACCTACGTGTTCGACGAGCCCACCGTCGGCCTGCACCCCCACGACATCCAGCAGATGAACCGCCTCCTGCTGCGGCTGCGCGACAAGGGCAACACGGTGCTCGTCGTGGAGCACAAGCCGGAGACGATCGCGATCGCCGACCACGTCGTCGATCTCGGACCCGGCGCGGGCCAAGGGGGCGGCACCATCTGCTTCGAGGGCACCGTCGAGGGGCTGCGCGCGGGGGACACCATCACGGGCCGGCACTTCGGCGACCGCGCGAGCCTCAAGGAGACGCTGCGCGAGCCCAGCGGAACGCTGGAGATCCGCGGCGCGAAGACGCACAACCTGCGGGGCGTCGACGTGGACGTGCCGCTCGGCGTGCTCGTCGTCGTCACGGGCGTCGCCGGCTCCGGCAAGAGCTCGCTCGTGCACGGCTCGATCCCGGCGAGCGAGGGCGTCATCTCGGTGGACCAGGGCGCGATCCGCGGTTCCCGGCGCAGCAACCCGGCCACGTACACCGGTCTGCTCGACCCGATCCGCAAGGCCTTCGCCAAGGCCAACGGGGTCAAGCCGGCCCTGTTCAGCGCCAACTCCGAGGGCGCCTGCCCCGGTTGCAACGGCGCGGGGGTCGTCTACACCGACCTGGCGATGATGGCCGGCGTCTCCACCGTCTGCGAGGAGTGCGAGGGCAAGCGCTTCCACGCCTCGGTCCTGGAACACCACCTCGGCGGCCGCGACATCAGCGAGGTCCTCGCGATGCCGGTCACGGAGGCCGCGGAGTTCTTCGGCGAGGGCGAGGCCCGCACCCCGGCCGCGCACAGGATCCTGGAGCGGCTGGCGGACGTCGGGCTCGGCTACCTCAGCCTCGGGCAGCCGCTGACCACCCTCTCCGGAGGCGAGCGGCAGCGGCTCAAGCTGGCCACGCACATGGCGGAGAAGGGCGGGGTGTACGTACTCGACGAGCCGACCGCGGGCCTGCACCTCGCCGACGTCGAGCAGCTCCTCGGCCTGCTCGACCGCCTCGTCGACTCCGGAAAGTCGGTGATCGTGGTCGAACACCACCAGGCGGTCATGGCGCACGCCGACTGGATCATCGACCTCGGTCCCGGCGCCGGTCACGACGGCGGCCGCATCGTCTTCGAGGGCACCCCCGCCGCTCTGGTCGAGGGCCGCGCCACCCTCACCGGCGAGCACCTGGCGGCGTACGTGGGCGGCTGAGCGCGTACGGACCGGGCGGCCGAGCCCGCCCGGTCCGTACGGACCGGGCGGTCCGCCCGGTCGCCCGGTCGCCCGGCCCGTACGGTCAGTCAGGCACGGCTCAGACGGTGACCGGGAGGTCGACGGCCGGGAAGTCGACCTCGGTGCGGGCCACGGAGTTGAAGTAGTTCGTGAAGACGTTCAGGGCGACGGCGCCGATGATCTCGCCGATCTCCCCGTCGCCGTAGCCCGCGGCGCGCACCGCCTCGATGTCGGCGTCGTCGACGAAGCCCCTGGTGCGCAGGACGGTGCGGGCGAAGAGCAGAGCGGCCGCGGCCTTGGGGTCCGAGGCGTGTGCGTGGCCGCCCACGGCGAGGTCCTCGGCGGAGACGCCGGCGCGGGCGCCGAGCACGTGGTGGGCCGCGTAGCAGTACTCGCACGAGTTCTCGGCCGCGGACACGAGGGCGATCTGCTCGCGGAGCGAGCCGGGCAGCAGGCCCTTGGACAGCGCGCCGCCGAAGGACAGGTAGCCGTCCAGGACGGCCGGCGAGGCCGCCATCGCCCGCATCATGTTCGGCGTCACGCCGAGCGCACGCTCGACCTTGTCCAGCAGGCCCTTGGCCGCGGGCTCGGCGTGGGCGGGATCGACGGTGGTCAGACGAGAAGGCATGGGTGTCTCCGGTTCCGTTGTCTGCGAGGGTCGTTAGGACTCCTACGAACTCCTTGAACATAGCTGTGCCCCATGGGTCGCACAAGAGGTATCGTCAGGAGTCCGAAGGAACTGCCAGGAGGTGTCACCACCCGTGCCGAGCCCCGACCCTGCTCCCGGTCCAGCCACCGGTCCGGCCGTCTCCCCGGCCCGCACCCTCTCCCCGGCCCACGTTTCCCCGGCTCACGCCGATGCGCCGACGCATCCAGATGCGCCGGCCGGCGCCGCCTCCCCGGCGCCGCTGCCGGCCGACCTCGCGGCGCGGGAACTGCCCGACGCCCCGGAGGACGGGTCCGGCCTGGACCGGCGCCTCGCCTCGGCCCTCGAGCGCGCCGGCCACGCACTGCGCACGCTGATCTGGACCCAGGCCACCGCCCACGGGCTCAGCCCCATCCAGGTCCAACTCCTGCTGCGGCTGGGGGTGGAGCCTCCCGAGCGCCGCCGGGTCGGCACGCTCGCCGCCGAGTTCGACCTGTCCGCCGCCACCGTCAGCGAGGCGCTGTCCGCCCTGCGCCGCAAGGGCCTCGTCGAGAAGCAGCCCGTCGCGGGCGACAAGCGCGGCCATGTGATGGCACCGACCGAGGCGGGCCTCGCGGCGGCCGCCACCCTCGCCCACTGGCCCGACCCCGTCACCTCGCACCTGGCGACCTTGCCCACCGAGGACAAGGGCCGCGCGCTGCGCCTGGTCCTCGACCTGGTCGGCCACCTCGCCGACACCGGAATCCTGTCCGTCGCGCGGACCTGCACCACGTGCCGCTTCTTCGAGCGGGACGCGCACGAGGATTCCCGGCGCCCGCACCACTGCGCCCTGCTGGACGCCCCGATCGGCGACCCGGACCTGCGCGTGGACTGCGCGGAACACCAGCCGGCCTGATCGGCCCGCCCGGGCCGTCAGGAGTCCGCGCGCCTGCGCGTACGGCGGCCCCGCGCCCCTCCCCGGAGCCCCGGAGACTTCGGAGCCCCGTAGCCTCAGAGCCGGACGAGGGTGACCTCGGTCGCCTTCACGCTGGTCCACACCGCGGCGCCGTCGACGATGCCCAGTTCGGCGGCGGCCTCGGGGGTGATCTCCGCGACCAGGTCGGGTGCCTGGTCCGAGCCGACGAGTACGCGCAGCCGGCTGCCGACCGAGGTGATCTCCCGTACGGTGCCGGGCCATACGTTACGGGGGCTGCCGCCCGGGCGGTCCCGGTGCACGGACACCGCCTCGGGGGCGATGATCGCGAGCGCCTGCGCCCCCTCGGGCAGCGCCTCGGCCACCACCAGGCGCCCCCCGGCGGCGAGTTCCAGTCCGTCGGCCGAGGCCGTGCCGGGCCAGGCGTTGCGGCCGAGCATCCGGGCCACCCACGGGGAGCGGGGGTGACGGGTGACCTCGGAGGGCGGGGCGTCCTGGAGGGTCCGGCCGTCGGAGAGCACGAGGACCCGGTCGGCCAGGGACACCGCCTCGACGGGGTCGTGGGTGACGATGAGGCAGACTCCGCCGAAGCCGGCCAGGTGGCGGCGCAGGGTGTGGCGTACGTGGGCGCGGGTGGTCTGGTCGAGGGCGGCGAGCGGCTCGTCGAGGAGCAGCAGGCGGGGCCGGGCGGCGAGGGCGCGGGCCAGGGCGACGCGCTGGGCCTGGCCGCCGGAGAGCTGGGCGGGCTTGCGGTGGGCGAGGTGGCCGACGCCGAGCCGGTCCAGCCAGGCCTGCGCCTCCGCCCGGGCGGCGGCCCGGGGCACCTTGCGGGCGCGCAGCCCGTACGAGGTGTTCGCGAGCGCGCTCAAGTGCGGGAACAGCGCTCCGTCCTGGGGGACCCAGGCGACCTGGCGGCGGTGCGGGGGCAGGGCGGTCACCTCGGCGTCGCCGAGGCGGAGTTCGGCGTGGGCGCGGGGGGTCAGGCCGAGCAGGGCGCGCAGCAGGGTGGTCTTGCCGGCGCCGTTCTCGCCGACGACGGCGATGGTGGTGCCGGGTTCCGCGTCGAGGGTGAGCTCGTTGAAACCGGTGACGGTGGCGTGCAGCGGCCAGTGCCCGCCGTCGGTCGGCGTCCCGGCCTCCCCCGGGACCCCGCCGTCGGCCGGCGTCCCGGGGGAGGCCGGCGCCCCGGGCGGTACGGGGACCACGGGTGCGGGGCCGGCCGGCTCCTCGGAGTCCACCGGCGACGGACCGGGGTCCTTGCGGGCGGCGGGGGTTCCCGTCCACCTCCCGCGCAGGGCGACGAGTACGGCCATCGCGATGGCGAGGAGGAGCAGGGAGACGGAGGTGGCGGCCTCGGGCTGGTCCTGGAGGAGCAGGTAGACCTGGAGCGGCAGGGTCTGGGTGGTGCCCGGGAGGTTGCCCGCGAAGGTGATGGTGGCACCGAACTCGCCGAGCGCCCGGGCCCAGGTCAGCGCGGCTCCGGCGATCAGCCCCGGGGCCACCATCGGCAGCGTCACGGTGAAGAAGACGCGCAGCGGTGTGGAACCCAGGGAGGCGGCGGTCTCCTCGTAGCTCGGCTTGAGCCCGCCGAGCGCGCCCTCCAGGCTGATCACGAGGAAGGGCATCGCCACGAAGGTGGCCGCGATGACCGCGCCGGAGGTGTGGAAGGGCAGCGTGATGCCGAAGGTGCCCTCCAGCCAGGGCCCGAGCAGCCCGCGCCGGCCGAAGCCGAGCAGCAGGGCCACACCGCCGACGGTGGGCGGCAGGACCATGGGGAGCAGGACCAGCGAGCGCACCAGCGCCTTGCCCTTGAACTCGACGCGGGCCAGCAGCCAGGCCAGCGGCACCCCGAAGAACAGGGACAGGCCGAGGGCCCACAGGGACACGATCAGCGACAGCCGGAGCGCCTCGACCACACCGGGGCTGGTGAGGTGCGTGCCGAGCTCGCGCCACTGGGTGCGGCTGAGGATGCCGACGAGCGGCATCAGCAGGAACGCCACGGCGAGCAGCGCGGGGAGCGCCAGAGCCACGGGGGGCCGGGCGCGGCGGTTACGGAGTCTGCTCATGTGGGTTCCTGGCCGGGGGTGTCGGGACGCCGCCGGGGAGGTGGGACGCCCGGGCCGCGTGTGAAGCGTAGTGCCGGAGCGGCAAACGCAGAGGGACCGCCCGTCCCCCCGGACCGGGCGGTCCCCCTGCCGTTCGCCGGACCCGGCGGACGGTTACGGCTTCTGGAAGCCCGCGTCCTGGAGGATCTTCTGGGCCTCGGGGGTGGTCAGCCAGGCCACGAACGCGGCCGCGGCCTCGGGGTTCTTGGAACCCTTGAGCGAGGCGGCCGGGTACGAGGCCACGGCGTTCTCGGCGTCCGGGATCTCCACGACGGCGACCTTGTCACCGGACTTGAGGGTGTCGGTCTTGTAGACCAGACCGGCGTCGGCCTCGCCCAGCTCGACCTTGCTCAGCACGGCGCGGACGTTGGGCTCCTGGGAGACCGGCTTCACCTCGATCTTCTGCGCGTCGAGGATCTGCTTGCTGTAGCGGCCGACCGGGACCTCGGGCGCGGCCAGCACGACCTTGAGCTTGGTGTCGGCGAGGTCCTTGAGGCCGGCGACCTTGAACGGGTTGCCCTTGCCGGTGGCGATGACCAGACGGTTCTTGGCGATGATCGCCGGGTCGTTGGTCTGGCCCAGCAGGCCCGTCATGGTCTTGGTGTCGGCGGTGACCAGGGCGTCGGCCGGGGCACCCTGCTTGACCTGCGCGGCGAGCTCCTGCGAACCGGCGAAGGAGAAGGTGACCTTGGTGCCCGGGTGCGCCTTCTCGTACGCCGCGCCGGCGGTCTTGAAGACGTCGGTGAGGGAGGCGGCGGCCAGGACCGTCAGGTTCGCGGCCTTGGGCGCGGCGGACGCGGAGGCGCTCGGGGAGGAGCCGGCCGTGTCCTTCTTGTCGTCGCTGCTGCCGCAGGCGGCGAGCGCCGGAACGAGCAGGGCGGCGGAGAGGGTGAGCGCGGCAGTGCGGCGGTTCAGGGGCAGGAACGTGGACATGAGCTGGTGCTCCTCGGTCGGGTCGGCGGGCGGCCTGGTGCCGGATCCGCGCGGTGGTGACCCGCGCCGGTGACGGGCGGAGCGGGTGGGGACGCGTCGTGCTGAGCGGTACTACGGGTGAGGACTGGGCGGGGGTCAGGCGCGGTCGATGTGCACGCTGGTCGACTTCACGCGGGCGGTGGCCCGCATGCCGACCTGCAGGCCGAGCTCGTCGACCGCCTCCCGGGTCAGCAGGGAGACCAGGCGGTGGGGACCGGCCTGGATCTCGACCTGGGCGGCCACGTCGCCGAGCTTGACGGCGGTGACGATGCCCGGGAAGGCGTTGCGCGCCGAGGTGTAGGTCTCGCCGTCCTCGGTGTGGGCCCCCTGTGCCACCTCGATGGAGAAGGCGGCCAGGGCGCGGCCGTCGATCAGCCGGCGCCCGCCCTCGTCGCGATGGGTCGCGACACGGCCGGCGTCGGCCCAGCGGCGTGCGGTGTCCGGGCTGACGCCCAGAAGACGGGCCGCCTGACCGATGGTGTAGGACTGCATGTGCGACAAGGTAGGGGCACTTGTCCGGCATTTGCAATTCCATTGGGATGATGTCCATGGTAGATGCCATCGGAATTGTCGGATCCGCCAAACCTCGTTCCGCTTCCGCGGGCCCGGAGGGCCGGATCGCCTCGCTAAAGTCGGGGCATGGCTGAACAGGGAACCGCAGGTGCGGGGACGGAATCGGGGTCGGCGCGGGTCGACGTGTGGATCTGGTCGGTCCGGCTGACGAAGACGCGCGCGATCGCCGCCACGGCGTGCCGGGCGGGGCACGTCCGGGTCAACGGGGAGCGCGCGAAGCCGGCGCAGCCGGTACGGGCCGGGGACGAGGTACGCCTCTTCCACGCGGGGCGGGAGCGCATCGTGGTGGTGCGTCGCCCCGTCTCCAAGCGGGTCGGCGCCCCGGCCGCCGCGGAATGCCTGACCGACAACAGCCCCCCGCCGCCGACCCCGGTGGAGGCGGCGGTGGTAGGCATCCGCGACCGCGGCGCGGGCCGCCCGACGAAGCGCGAACGCCGAGAAATCGAAAACCTCCGAGGCGGCCGCTAGCACCGCTGCCGCGCAGCCGCCGATGACGCCCCGGGGGTTCACGCCGCCCCCGGGGTCCACGCCGCCCCGGAGCCCGCAGCCCGGGACCCGGACTCCCGGATGCCCCGGCTGGTCCGACGGTTCCGCCAGCCCCGGAGGCCGCGGGCCGGTCCGTCGCTCCCGGAGGCTCCAGCCGAGCCTGCCGATCGTCCAGCCGAGGCGACCGAGCCGCCGCTCCTACCGGCCTCATTGCCCCGCGGGCCTGCCGACCCGCTGGCCCACGGGGCCCATTGGCCCGCCGGCCTGCCAGGGCAACCGGGCTGCCGGGCCCACCGGTCCATGGATCTGCCCGGCCCATTGGCCCGCCGGGCTGCCCGGGGCCGTCCCGCCGGGCTACAGGGCGCCGTTCCGCCGGCGCGCGGGGTTGTTGTCCGCCGGGTCGGCTGCGTCCGTGGTCGCTCCGTTGCCGCGGGGATCCGCGCGCCGCTCAGGTCGGCTTATCGGTCGAATCATCGCCGCTGTGCGGGTTCTCGTCCGCTCCTCGCTGGCGAAAATTTCTGCAAGTCATTGCGTCAGTTCTCCCCGTAAAGGGTTCATGTGGGATGCCCGGATCCGTCCGGTGGCCAGATTTCCGGTTCACAAGGGGTTCACGTGCTGGTGACGGATGGATAACCTCCCCGCAAAACCTTGCGGCAAGTTTTCAATGCCGCGGAGCCGCAGGGCTGTTGGGCCCCGCTTCGAGGAGCAGACCTTGAGATCACGCATGCGCTCACATCCCGGAGGGCGGGCCGCCGCCCTGGCGCCGACCCTGGCCCTGGCCCTGCTGGGAGGGCTGGCTGCCGGGCTGCCGGTCGCCGGGGGCTCGCTCGCCGGGGCGGCCCCCGCTGCCGCCGCGGCGGGGGGCGACGGTACGGCGACGGTCTTCTACTACACCAAGACCCGCAACTGGACTGCCTACAACCTGCATTGGGCACCCGACGGCGGCAGCTGGACGAGCGTGCCGGGCACCGGGATGGAAGCCGCCTGCACCGACTGGGTGAAGAAGACGGTCAGTCTCGGCGCGGCCGCCGGCCTCCAGGCGACCTTCAACAACGGCCAGGGCACCTGGGACAACAACGGGGGCAAGAACTACGCCCTCGGCACCGGGGTCATCACCGTCAAGGACGGGGTCGTGGCGCACAGCGATCCCTGTGCCACGGACCCGGGCGGCGGTGCCGGCGGCGGTGGTGGTACGGGAAGCGGCGCCAGCGCCACCGTCTACTACGCGACGACGACCGTCGGCTGGCCCACCGTCAACCTCCACTGGGCCCCGACCGGCGGCTCCTGGACCACCGTCCCCGGCACCGGCATGGACCCGGCCTGCACGGGCTGGGTGAAGAAGACGGTGCCGCTCGGCTCGGCCGCCGGTCTCGCCGCCACCTTCAACAACGGCAACGGCACCTGGGACAACAACAACGGCAGGAACTACGCCCTCGGCACGGGCCTGTCCACGGTGAAGGACACCAAGGTCACCGCGAACGCCGCCGACCCGTGCGCCGCCGCCGTCCCCGACACCACCGCGCCCACGCCGCCGGGCGGACTGCGGGCCGCCGCCACCGACGTGTCCACCGTCGTGACCTGGGACGCCGCCACGGACGACCGGGGAGTGACCGGATACCAGGTCACTCGCTCGGGCGGCACCAAGGGCACGTCCCTCACGTCCGTCACCTCCACGGTCCTCACCGAATCCGGACTGGAGGAGCGCACCGCCTACACCTACACCGTCAAGGCGGTGGACGCCGCGGGGAACCTCTCCGCCGCCTCCGCCGCGGCCGTCACCACCACCGGCACCCGGCCCCCGGCCCCGGCCGGATCCGCGCCGCTGGGCGGGGACCCGCGCAAGGACCCCATCTACTTCGTGCTCACCGCCCGCTTCAACGACGGTGACAGCGCCAACAACCGGGGCGGCAGCCAGGACGTGAAGTCCGGGAACGCCGCCAACAACGACCCCATGTTCCGCGGGGACTTCAAGGGTCTGGTCGAGAAACTGGACTACGTCAAAGCCCTCGGCTTCTCCGCGATCTGGATCACCCCGGTCGTGCTGAACCGCTCCGACTACGACTACCACGGCTATCACGGCTACGACTTCTACAAGGTCGACCCCCGCCTGGAATCGGCGGGCGCCTCCTACCAGGACCTCATCAACGCCGCCCACGCCAAGGGCGTCAAGATCTACCAGGACGTGGTCTACAACCACAGTTCCCGCTGGGGCGCCAAGGGCCTGTTCACCCCCACCGTCTACGGCGTGCGCGACGCGCAGTGGTCCTGGTACTACGACGAGAAGCAGGCCGGCTTCGAGTACGACGGCCTCACCGTGGACCCCAAGAGCGGAAAGTCGTACTACAACGGCGACTTGTGGTCGACCGCCGAGCCGTCCGGGAACACCTGCGTCAACTGGGGCGTGGCCACGCAGTACAAGAGCGCCGAGGGCTACACCATCTACAACTGCCAATGGCCGAACCCCACGTCCGGGATGTTCCCCAAAGCCCTGTTCCACCAGTGCTGGATCGGCAACTGGGAGGGCGAGGACGCCCGTTCCTGCTGGATCCACGAGGACCTCGCCGACTTCAACACCGAGAACGCGACCGTCCAGAACTACCTCATCGGCGCGTACAACAAGTACATCGACATGGGTGTCGACGGCTTCCGCGTGGACACGGCCGTGCACATCCCCCGCGTCACCTGGAACCGCCGCTTCCTGCCCGCCATCCAGCAGCGCGTGGCCCAGCAGTTCGGCGACCGGAAGGCCCAGGACTTCTACGTGTTCGGCGAGGTCGGCTCCTTCGTCAACGACAAGTGGAACCGCGGCTCGGCCAACCAGTCCGCCCAGTACTACACCTGGAAGGAATCGGCGACGTACAGCGCGGACGACGCCACCGCCGCCGTCCAGCAGTACACGACCGACAACGACCCGGCGAAGCAGCCGACCAGCACCAACGCCTTCTTGAGCGGCAACCTCTACCACGCCCCCGACCACAGCAAGTTCTCCGGCATGAACGTCATCGACATGCGCATGCACATGAACTTCGGTGACGCGAACAACGCCTTCCAGAACGGCAAGGACTCCGACGACAGCTACAACGACGCCACCTACAACGTCGTCTACGTCGACAGCCACGACTTCGGACCCGGAAAGTCCTCCACCCGCTACGCCGGCGGCACCGACGCCTGGGCCGAGAACATGGCCCTGATGTGGACCTTCCGCGGCATCCCGACCCTGTACTACGGCTCCGAGACCGAGTTCCAGGCCGGCAAGCAGATCGACTGCGGCCCGACCTGCCCGCTCGCCGGCACCGGCCGCGCCTACTACGGGGACAAGATCGCGGGTACGGTCACCGCCTCCGGCTTCTCCAAGGTCGCCACCGCGACCGGCCCCGTCGCCGCCACCCTGGAATCCCCGCTGGTCAAGCACCTCCAGCGGCTGAACGAGATCCGCCGCGCCGTGCCCGCGCTCCAGATGGGCCAGTACTCCACCGAGGGAGTCTCGGGCGGCATGGCCTTCAAGCGCCGCTACACCGACACCGCCACCGGAGTCGACAGCTTCGCCCTGGTGACCGTCACCGGGGCCGCCACGTACACCGGCGTACCCAACGGCACGTACAAGGACGCCGTCACCGGCGACGTGCGGACCGTCACCGGCGGCACCCTGTCCGTCCCGGCCCCCGGAAAGGGGAACCTGCGGGTCTACGTCCTCGACCTGGGCGGCGGCAACGCCGCCCCCGGCAAGGTGGGCGCCTCCGGCCCCTACCTGAAGTAGGAGGACGGGCCGGGCGGGCGGCCGGTCAGTGCAGGAGGCCGGTCAGCAGCTCGCGCTGGTCGTTGGCGAGGAGGGCGAGCTGTGTGCGGTTGGCGAGGCCGCACTTGTGCAGGGCACGGGAGAGATGGGTCTTGACCGTGCCCTCCGCGAGGCCGAGGCGTTCGGCGATCTCCCGGTTGCCGAGCCCGTCGGCGAGGGCGATCACACAGCGCAGCTCGCCCCTTGAGAGATCGCGCAGGCGCGCCAGGACCTCGGGCGTCGGCGCCGGATGGTGGTGGGTGGCGAACCGGCTCATCACGGTGGAGATCACGGCGGGGCTGAGCACGGCGCGGTGTCCGGCCGCACTGTGCACCGCCTCCCGCATGTCCGCGCCCGAGGCGGTCTTCAGCAGGTAGCCGTCGGCGCCCGCCCGCCAGACCCGGGCCACCTGTTCCTCGTCGGCGATGGTCGTCAGGATGAGGATGCCGAGGCCGGGGTGCTCCTCGCGGAGCAGCCGGGCGGTCTCGGCGCCGTCCGGGCCGTCCGGCATGGCCAGGTCGAGGAGGACCACGTCGGGGGAGTGCGCCGCGACGGCCTCCAGGGCCTCGGAGCCCGAGCTCGCCTCGCCCACGACCTCGATCTCGTCAGGGACGGCGAGGATGGTGCGCAGTCCCGCGCGGATGACGTCCTCGTCATCGGTGATCACGATACGGATCACTGCTCTGCTCCTTCGGAGGGGTAGGGGGCGTGGGCGCGCAGCAGGTATCCGCCGCCCCCGAGGGCCTCGCCGGCACCGGAATCGGCTCCGGCATCCGGGTCGGCGGGCCCGGCGGCAGGCCCCGCTTCGAGCCCGCCGCCCAGCGACTCCAGCCGGCCGCGGAGCCCGGCCTGACCGAGGCCGGTGCCCGGCGCCAGTGACCGTACGGGCGCTCCCGGCGGCCCGTTGCGGACGTCGAGGGTCCAGCCCGCCGGGTCCGCCCGCAGCGACAGCCGCACGGCCGAACCGGGCGCGTACCGCAGGATGTTGGTCAGCCCCTCGGTGACCACCCGGCGGGCGGCCTCCCGGTGGGCCGCGGGCAGCCGCCCGAAGTACTCGGCGAACCCGTCCGAGAGCCGTACGTCGACCCCCGCCGCCCTGACGCTGTCGAGCGAGCGGCTCAGGGCGTCGAGTCCGGCGGCGCCGTCCGGCGCCTTCGTGTCCAGCTCGCGCAGCCGGAGCACGGCGGTCATGCCGCGCAAATGGTCCGAGGCGGCCCCGCACTGCCGCTGCGCCGCGTCGAGCAGCCCGTCGGCCGCGGGGTCCCGGCCGCCCACGGAGCTCCGTAGCGATTCGACCAGGATGTTCAGCAGGGCCACGTCATGGCCCAGGAGATCGTGGAACTCCCGTACGAGCCTGCGCCGTTCGGCGTTGACCGCCTCGGCCGCCCGCTCCCGGGCCACCTCCTGGAGGTGGGCCCGCTCCGCCAGGTGGCGGCTGCGGGTCAGACCCACCACGCTCGTCAGGGCCACGGTGGAAGCCAGCAGGGCCAGACTGGAGGGGGAGTTCTCGTCGACCAGGGGCGGGCCGGAGCCCAGTGCGCTGAGCATGATCAGCTCGGCGGTGGCGGCCACCCCGAACGCGTACGCGCAGACGGTGCGCTGGTGGCGGCCGGCGGCGTAGGCGAGGAAGAAGAGGGCGATGAACTTCGCGCTGAGGGCGGTCGCGGCCAGGACCACGAGGGCGGCGAGCGGGAAGCGGGTCCTGCGCCACAGCAGTGCGGCGCAGGAGACGAGGATCCCCAGCCAGCGCAGCAGGGGGTGGCTGGCCCAGGACTGGTGCGCGACCTCGGCGTACACCTCGAAGGGGACGGTGATCAGCAGGCACGTCACGGCGGCGGCCCGGTCCCAGGCGACGGGCCCCCAGCCGGCGGGCCCCCGGCCGGCGGGCCCCCAGGAGGCAGCCGCCCAGGAAGCGGGGTCCCGCCGGCGTGGCGCCGTCCGGGCGGGTGCGCTCCACTTCATGGCCCTCTCCCTCCTCACCTGCTGATACGCGGTCGGATCGTGTACGAGCACCCTGCCATCGGCAGGGAGCCCGGCCCGGCGTGCGACACGGTGCGCGTCCCGCCCGGAACCGGTCCGGGCGGGACGCGCGCGGGGCGAAGTCCGTGTCAGTGGGCGGCGGACCGGACGCCGGGGCGGCGGTCCAGGAACCAGTGGGCGGCGAGCTTGAGCTGGTCCTCCAGGAGGAAGCAGAGAATCGCGTAGGCCCAGACGCCGGCCGCCCAGCCCCAGCCGAGCGGGGTCATTCCGACGCCGAACACGGTGACCAGGGTGGCGATGGTCTGGGCGACGGCGACCGCGACGACCAGGGGCTTGGCCGGGGCGGGGGAGGTCCAGAACCGGCCGCGGGTACGGGTCACGAAGATGGTCAGCTGACCGGAGACCGACAGGCTGAGGTAGACGAGGGAGTGGATCAGGCCGTCGCCCAGGTGGAAGACGTCCCGGCCCAGGACGAAGAGCAGGAAGGTTTCGGCGACGCCGACCACACCCAGCACGGTGGCCACGGTCAGCACGCTGCGCATGTCCCACGTGACGGGCTTGTGCGAGCCGCGGACCTTGTCGTAGGCGATCGTCAGGATGGCGCCGTCGTTCAGCAGGGCGAGCAGGACGATCATCATCGCGGTGACCGGGAAGAAGTTGTAGGCGACGATCGTCAGGGTGATCAGGCCGAGCACCCGGATGGTCTCCGTGATGCGGTAGGTGGCGTAGTTGACCATCCGCTGGATGATCTCCCGGGCCTGGCCGATCGCGTGGGAGATGACCGACAGGCCGGGGGTCAGCAGCACCACGTCGGCGGCGGCCCGGGCGGCGTCCGTGGCGTCGGCCACGGCGATCCCGGCGTCGGCCTGCTTGAGGGCCGGGGCGTCGTTGACCCCGTCACCGGTCATGCCGACGATGTGGCCGCGCTCCTGGAGCATCTTGACGATGCGGTACTTGTGCTCGGGGAAGACCTGCGCGAAGCCGTCCGACATCTCGACGAGTTCGGCGAGCTCCACCTCCGGACGGCTGTCGTCCAGGGCGTGGGTGTTGAGGATGTTGTCGCCCATCCCGATCTGACGGGCCAGCTCCCGGCTGATGGCGACCTGGTCGCCGGTGACCATCTTCACCGAGACGCCCAGCTCGTTCGCGGCGGCCACGGTGTCCGCGGTGTCCTCGCGCGGCGGGTCGGCCAGCGGCAGGATGCCGAGCAGGCGCCAGGCGCCCGACTCGTCGGTACGGGCCACGCCCAGGGAGCGGAAGCCGCGGGCGGCGAAGGAGTCGGCGATCCCGGCGACGTGCGCGGCGGCCGGGTCCCCGTCGCAGAGGCGGGCGATGACCTGGGGCGCGCCCTTGCTCACGTGGTACGAGCCCGGGGCCGGGCCGGGACCGGGGCCGAAGCCGACGGTGGCCTCGGTGCGCTTGCTGACCGGGTCGAAGGGGACGAAGTCGGTGACGGGCAGGCCGTGCGCCCAGCCGGTGTCGGAGTCGGTCAGCCGGTCGGTGGCGGTGGAGATGACGATCCGGTCGATGGGGTCGCCGTTCTCGGCGCGGGAGGCCAGCGCGGCGGAGCCGAGCAGATCGTCCTGGTCGACGCCCTCCGGGACCCAGGGGTCAAGGATCGCGAGGCGGTTCTCGGTGAGGGTGCCGGTCTTGTCGGAGCACAGGATGTCTATGCTGCCCAGTTCCTCGACGGCGGGCAGGTTCGAGACGACCGCTCCGCGCTTGGCGAGGTTGCGGGCGCCGACGGCGAGCGTCACGGACATGACGGCGGGCAGGGCGACGGGTACGGAGGCGATGACGACGACGAGCGCGAACTCCAGGACGGAGAGCACCGGGTTGCCGCGGGCCACCGAGACGCAGATGGTCAGCGTGACCAGGGCGACGGCCAGCAGGATGAGGTAGTTGCCGATCTTCAGGACGGCCTGCTGGAGGTGGCTGACCGTGCCGGCCTCGCCGACGAGGGCGGTGGTCCTTCCGAAGAAGCTGTTCGCGCCGGTGCCCTCGACGACGGCGTCGGTCTCACCGCGGACGATGACCGAGCCGGAGTAGAGGGTCTCGCCGCGGCCGCGCTCGACGGGCAGGGATTCGCCCGTGAGGGCGGCCTGGTCGACTTCGAGGGTGCCGGCGCCCAGTGCCCGTACGTCGGCCGGGACGACGTCCCCGAGCCGGACCCGGACGATGTCGCCCGGAACCAGTTCGCGGACGGCCTCCGTGCGCCAGACCCCGTCGCGCAGGACGCGGGCCTCGGTGGCGAGGCGCTGCTTGAGGGCGGCGATGGCGTTGGCGGCCTCGTGCTCCTCCATGAAGGCGACGACGCCGTTGACGACGAGCAGGACGCCGATGATGGCCACGTCGACCCAGTGCTGGACGACGATCGAGAGGATCAGCGCGGTCTCGATCATCCAGGGGATGGGGGCCCAGAAGTAGCCGAGGAACTCCCGCAGGGGGTTCTTGTGCTCCTCGGCGATCTCGTTCGGACCGTGCTCCTGCAGGAGGCGGTGTGCCTCGGCGGTGGTGAGCCCGTCCGGCCATGAGGCCGGGGGCTCGACATCCTCGGGTTCCTCCGGGGCTCCGGGCTCGGCCGGCCCGGTGGAGGATCCGGTGGCGCCACCGGTGGCCGGTCCGGCGGGCGCGCCGGCGGGCGCGCCGGCGGCCCCGGTGAGGGCCGCGGGTGTTGCGGGGACGGTGGGGACGGTGTCGGTGCTCATGACGGTCACTTGCCTCCGTGCAGCAGGGAGAGGAAGGAGGGGATCTCCATCGGGCGGGCCCCGCTGGTCAGCGCCATGTGGGCGTGCGAGACCGTGCCGGCCCGCAGGATGCGGATGACGTGGCTGCCGCACCCGGCGCACTCGGAGCGGGTCAGCGGGGAGGGGACGCGGTCGCCGTCCACCGTGCAGAGCGTGCGCTGGACGCCGGTGCCGTCGATGTAGTGCTGGACGTCGTACTGCTTCTCCCAGCCGAAACCGCAGTCGAGGCAGGTGAAGGCGTAGGACTCGTGGAGGACCTCGGGAACGGTGTGGGCGGTGGTGTGGGCGGTGGTGTGGGAGGTGAATGCGTCGATTGCGCTCATCGCGTGTTCCTCACGACCGGTGATGGACTTCTCGTCCGCAGTTGCTGCGGTGCCACGGGGGTCGGTGCCCGGTCTCTCACTCCGACCTCTTCCAGGAAACGACCATCGAATGCCTTGTGGGGGCGGTGAACGGCCCTTGTTTTGGGGCCTGAGCCCCGCTCTCCCGGGCCGATTCGTAAGCGGAAGTGAGCGAGCGCGCATCACTCGCGCATCTGTTCGAATCCCGCGTTATCCTGGACCCATGCACGCACTCCAGGGCTCGCTCTTCGACCAGGGCGACGAGATCCGGCTCGGCCCGCTCGCGGGCGCCCGGCGCACGCGGCTGGGCGCCGGCGCCTGGGTGGACCACCTGCCGGGCTGGCTGACGGGCGCCGACGCCCTGTTCGAACGGCTCGCGGCGGACGTCCCGTGGCATGCCGAGCGGCGGCAGATGTACGACCGGGAGGTGGCGGTGCCGCGCCTGCTGGCCCACTACGGGGAGCGGGACGGGCTCCCGCATCCCACCCTCACCGAGGCGCGGGCCGAGCTGAGCCGCCACTACGCCCCCGAGCTGGGCGAACCCTTCGTCACGGCGGGCCTGTGCCTCTACCGCGACGGCCGCGACAGCGTCGCCTGGCACGGGGACCGCACCGGCCGCTCCGCCACCGAGGACACGATGGTCGCCATCCTCTCGGTGGGCGACCCCCGCGACCTCGTGCTGCGCCCCCGCGACGGCGGCCCCACCCTGCTGCGCCTTCCCCTCGGCCACGGCGACCTGGTGGTGATGGGCGGCTCATGCCAGCGCACGATGGAACACGCCGTCCCCAAGACGGCCCGCCCGGTCGGCCCCCGCATCAGCGTCCAGTTCCGCCCGCGCGGGGTCAGCTGAACCGGCGGCCAGCGGACGCCCGGCCTAGGCCGCGTCGAGTTCCTTGGGCGGGCGGGCAGCCGAGGCCGCCGCGTGGAGGGAGCGCAGGGCCAGGAGCAGGACCCCGATGTCGTCCAGGTAGACCGGATCCGGGATCAGGTCCACGGGGGAGATCGTGTACGCCACGGCGACCCAGAACAGGGCCTTGTCGCGCAGCGGGATGCCCGCGTCGCGCAGGAGCCTGCGGGCCGCGAAGACCCGTACGAGGAGCACGGCCGCGGTGACCGCCAGGCCGGCCGCCACTACGGCCGCGACGACGAGCCAGACGGTCGTCGAGTCCATCAGGCGCCCTGGACCCGGAGCCTGCGGCTGACTTCGCCGAGCCCCTCCGCGAGGGCGTCGAGCTGTTCGGGGGTGAGCACGTCCACCAGGATTTCTCTCACGGTCGTCACATGCCCCGGTGCGGCCTCCGACAATCGGGCGCGGCCCGCCTCGGTGAGGACGGCGTAGACCCCCCGGACGTCGGACGGGCAGGTGCGGCGGCGGACCAGGCCCGCCTTCTCCATCTGGGTGACCTGATAGGTCAGGCCGCTCTTGGAGTTGACGAGCCCGTTGGCCAGCTCCGTCATGCGCAGTTCGCCCTCCGGGGCCCTGGCGAGCCGCACGAGGATCTCGTACTGCGGGTGGGAGAGTCCGGAGTCGTCCTTGAGCTGCTGATCGAGGCGGCGGCCGACCAGGGCGGAAGCGGCCAGGAACCCCTGCCAGGCACGCATTTCGCGGTCGTCCAGCCATTTCGTCTCAGCCATGGAACCAGGCTACACGTGACGTTCCAATTTGAATCAGCGCCGGATGCGGCTAGGGTCGAGCGAGTCGTTCCAATTTGAACAACACCTCTCGTGCCGCCCGACCGGAAGGACCCCCCATGAGCAGCCCCTCCGTCACCACCCCGCCGAAGCCGCGCGCCGGCGAACCGTCCGCGCCCCTCGCGGACCGTCCCGCCGCGGCGCTGTCCACCCCCGCCCACGACGCCGGCCTGCTCCTGCTGCGCGTGGTCCTCGGTCTGACCATGGCCGGCCACGGCGTCCAGAAGCTCTTCGGCTGGTTCGGCGGCGGCGGCATCAGCGGCACCGGCCAGTTCTTCACCGCCAGCGGATACCCGGCGGGCGACGCCATGGCCGCCCTCGCCGGCCTGACCGAGACGCTCGGCGGACTCGGCCTCGTCCTCGGGCTGCTCACGCCGCTGGCGGGCGCCGCCCTGGTCGGCACCATGATCAACGCGATCGCCGTGAAGGGCACCGGCTCCTTCTTCGCCCCGCAGGGCATCGAGTACGAGCTCCTGCTCACCGCCGGCGCCGCCGCCCTCGCGCTCACCGGCCCCGGCCGGTACGCCGTCGACCGCTTCCTGCCCGTCCTGCGCGGCCACCGCCTCGCCCACGGCGCGCTCGCGGTCGGCCTCGGTGTCGTGACCGCGGGCGTGCTGCTCCTCGTACGGAACTGATCCGTCGCGGGGGCGGCGCCGCGCGGGGACCCGTACGGGCCGATTGAGTGCGGGCGGTCGGGGGAAAGTGCCCTAAATGACACAACCCATCGAAGACTACGCACTCATCGGCGACCTGATGACCAGTGGGCTGGTCGGCCGCGACGGGTCCATCGACTGGCTGTGCCTGCCGCGCTTCGACTCGGCCGCCTGCTTCGCCGCCCTCCTCGGGGACCAGGAGAACGGCCACTGGCGCATCGCCCCGGCCGCCGCCCCCGATTCCGCGCGCTGCGCCCGCCGCGCCTATCTCGACGGCACGCTCGTCCTGGAATCCTTCTGGGAGACCGAGGACGGCGCCTCGTTCAAGGTCATCGACTTCATGCCGCAGCGCGACACCGCGCCCGACGTGATGCGGATCGTCGAAGGCCTCACCGGTGAATCGACCGTGAGCAGCACCCTGCGCCTGCGCTTCGACTACGGGCACGTCGTGCCCTGGGTCCGGCGCGGCGGCAACCGCGAGGGCGACCGGGTCGCCGTCGCCGGGCCCGACGCCGCGTGGCTGCGCAGCGAACCCCCCGTGCACACGTGGGGCGAGGACATGTCCACCCGCTCCGAGTTCACCGTCGCCGCCGGCGAACGCGTCGCCTTCGTGCTCACCTGGCACCCCTCGCACGAACCGCGCCCCGAGCTCCTGGATCCGTACGCCGCCCTGGAGCAGAGCCTCGCCGACTGGCGGGAATGGAGCGGCCAGTGCACGTACGAGGGCCCCTACCGCGATGCCGTGGTCCGCTCCCTGATCACCCTCAAGGCCCTCACCTACGCCCCGACCGGCGGGATCGCCGCCGCCGCGACCACCTCCCTGCCGGAGGAGCTCGGCGGCGTCCGCAACTGGGACTACCGCTACTGCTGGCTCCGCGACTCCACCCTCACCCTCGGCTCCCTGCTGGCCACCGGCTACCTCGACGAGGCCCGCGCCTGGCGGGAGTGGCTGCTGCGGGCCGTCGCGGGCGACCCGGCCGACCTGCAGATCATGTACGGGATCGGCGGCGAGCGCCGCATCCCGGAGAGCGAGCTGCCCTGGCTGAAGGGGTACGCGGGCTCCGCGCCCGTCCGGGTCGGCAACGCGGCCGTCGACCAGCTCCAGCTCGACGTGTACGGAGAGGTGCTCGACTCCCTCTACGTGGCCCGCTCCTCCGGCCTGCCCGCCGAGTGGCACTCCTGGAAGATCCAGCTCGCGCTCCTCGACTTCCTGGAGCAGAACTGGCGCCGCCCCGACGAGGGCCTGTGGGAAGTGCGCGGCCCGCGCCGCCACTTCACCCACTCCAAGGTCATGGCGTGGGTCGCCGCCGACCGGGCCGTGCGCACCCTGGAACTCAACCCCAGGCTGCACGGCGACGTGAACCGCTGGCGCGCCATAAGGGACGAGGTGCACCAGGACGTGTGCGAGAACGCCTACGACGCGGAGCGCGGCACCTTCACCCAGTACTACGGCTCGCGCGAGCTGGACGCGGCCACCCTCCTCATCCCCCGCGTCGGCTTCCTGCCGCCCGACGACCCCCGGGTCATCGGCACGGTCGACGCGGTGCGCGAGGAGCTGGGCCGCAGCGGCCTGGTCCGCCGCTACAGCACCGAGGGACTCTCGGTCGACGGCCTGCCCGGCGACGAAGGAGCCTTCCTCGCCTGCTCGTTCTGGCTGGCCGACGCCCTGTACCTGACCGGGCGGGAGAAGGAGGCGCGGGAACTCTTCGAGCGGCTGCTGTCCGTACGCAACGACGTCGGACTCCTCGCCGAGGAGTACGACCCCGTCTCCGGACGCCAACTCGGCAACTTCCCGCAGGCGTTCAGCCACGTCGGCCTGGTGAACACCGCGCTCACCCTGGGCGGGAGCAGCCTGGCGGCCGGCCAGCTGTGAACGGCCCCCGGGTGCGGGCCGCCGGTCAGTCCTGGCGCAGCGCCCGGGCCAGCCGGCCGCGCAGCCGGGCGAACTCGGGGGAGGCCCGCAAGCCCGCGACGTCCGTGGCCGGGTCGCGGGGGAGCGGCACCGCCAGGTCCTCGACCACCCGGCCGGGCCCCGCGGCCATCACCAGGACGCGGGATCCCAGCAGCACCGCCTCCTCCACCGAATGCGTCACGAACAGCACCGTCGTGCCGAGCCGTCCGGCCAGGGAGCGGACCTCCTCCTGGAGCCGCTCCCGGGTCAGCGCGTCCAGAGCGGCGAACGGCTCGTCCATCAGCAGCAGTTCGGGCTCCGCCGCCAGGGCGCGGGCCAGCGCCACCCGCTGCTGCTGGCCGCCGGACAGCTCCCAGGTGCGCCGCCCCGCCATACCGGGCAGACCCACCCGGTCCAGCAACTCCGCGATCCGGACCGGCCGCTGGGAGCGCGGCACCCCGTGGCGGGCCAGCGCGAAGCCCAGGTTCCCGCCGACGGTGCGCCACGGGAAGAGCCTCGGCTGCTGGAACACCACCCCCGCACCCCGCCCGGGGCGCGGAGCGGAGCCCCGGACCAGGGCGGTCCCCGAGGCCGGGCGGGCGAAACCGGCGACGACCCGCAGCAGGGTGGTCTTGCCGCAGCCGGAGGGGCCGACGAGGACGACGAACTCGCCTGCGCGGACCCGTAGGTCCACCGCGTCGAGCACCGTCACCGGCTGCTTCGCCGGTCCGTAGCGGACCGACACCCCGGAGAGGTCCACGGCGAGACCCCCGTCCACCGCTCCGGCCCCGGCGGTGCCGGGCGCCGGTTCAGTGCGCGGCACGGCCGAGCTCCTCCACCGCGAGGGCCTTGCCGAAGGCGGCCTCGTCCGGAACGGCATCCACCTTCTTCTGCTCCTTCAGGAAGACCGCCGCGTCGTGCAGGGTCGCCACCAGCTTCCCGGGGGCGCCGGGCGCGCCGAGGTAGTCGGGGCCGGTCTGCTCCTTCGCGCTCAGCAGCACCAGCTCCGAGAGCTGGCGCCCGGCCTCCTCGGGCGTCAGCCCGAGCTCCGCCCCGATGGACTTCGCCGCCTGGTCGGGGGCCGTACGGGCCTGCCCGACGGCCTGGTCCTGCGCCTTGATCCAGGCCGTGACCACCTCCGGGTGCGCGGCCGCGAACTTGTCCGTCACCACGCCCAGGTCGGCGGTGGGCTTGCCCTGCTCGGCGAGCTGCCGGCTCGTGATGAGCACCTTCCCGTCCTTGGTCAGCTCGCTCAGGGTCGGCGTCCACACGTACGCCGCGTCGATGTCCCCGCGCTTCCAGGCGGCGAGGGCGTCCTGCGGCTGGAGGTCGATGGTCTGCACGGCCGACGCGTCGACGCCCGCGGCCTTCAGCGCGGCGAGCAGCGAGTAGTGGGAGGTGGAGCCGAAGGGCGTGGCCACCTTCTTCCCGGCCAGCTCCTTGACGGAGCCGATGCCCGGCTTGGCGACCAGCGCCTCGTTGTCGCCGATCAGGTCGTGGATCCACACCACCTTGTACGGGATGTTCAGCGGGGCCGACAGACCCTTGGTGACGGGGCTCGAACCGGCCAGGCCCAGGTCCACCGATCCGGCGATCACAGCCGTGTTGACGTCGCCGCCGGACTCGAACTTCACCCACTTCACGTCGGCTTCGGGCAGGGCCTTCTCCAGCAGCCGCTGGTTCTTCACGATCAGGTCGGCGTTGGGGATCGCCTGGTAGGCGATCCGTACGGTGGTCCGCCCCGGCTTGGCCGCCGAACCGCCCCCGTCCGCCCCGCAGGCGACGCTGGTGGATGCGGTCAGGGCGACGGCGGCGGCCAGCAGCAGGGCGCGGCGGGACACGGCGTTTCTGGGCATGACGGAACTCCAGGAGTGAAGAGGGGTGTTGAGCGGGAAGGCGTTGAGTGGGAGGGGTGGGCAGCGCGGGCGGGGCGGGCGTCAGCCGCGGCCGCGCCAGGGGACGGCGAACCGCTCGACTGCCCGCAGCGCGGCGTCCAGCACGATCCCGGACAGTCCGATGGCGAGGATGCCGGCGATCACCAGGGCCGTCAGGTTGTAGCGCTGGGCGTCGCGGATCATGCCGCCGATGCCGGGTACGCCGTTGATGGTCTCCGCCGCCACGACGGAGGTGTACGCGACCCCGACGGCGATCCGGATGCCGGTCAGGATCTCCGGCAGTGCGGCGGGCAGCCGCACCGACAGCAGCAGGGACGTCGGACCGGAGCCCAACGCCCGTGCGGCTTCGACGAGTTCCTCGGGAACGGTGCGTACGGCAGCGGCCGTGGCCGCGGCGATCGGCGGCAGGGCGGCGATCACCAGCAGCCAGATCTTCGGCGCCTCGTCGATGCCGAACCAGATGACGAGCAGCGAGAGGTACGCGAGCGGCGGCAGGGTGCGCAGGAAGGTCACGGCCGGCTCCAGCACCACCGCCAGCGGCCGGACGGTACCGATCAGCAGCCCCAGGGGCACCCCCACCAGCACGGCGTACGCCGAACCGGTGCCGATGCGGCCCAGGCTCACCCCGAGGTGTTCGATCAGCAGGTGGCCGCCGTAGCCGCGGACCCCGTCGTGCGTGGTGGACGCCAGCAGGAACTGGCGCCACACCTCACCGGGCGAGGGGACGAGCACCCGCGGCCAGAGCTCGGCCGCCACCGCCGCCTGCCAGGCGGCGAGCAGCACGGCCAGGGCGAGGAGGCGCAGCGCGGTCCAGCGCAGCGCCTCCCGGAGCCGGGCGCGCGACCGCCGGGGCGGGGTGTCCGACGGAGCTTCGGGCGCGGCGGTTCGGCCGGGGGCCTCGGTGGTGAGCGCGCTCACGCGGCCGCCGCCCCGGTCAGGGCGCGCAGGCGCGGGGCGACCTCTTCGCCCACCCGGTAGGCCTCTTCGAGGTGCGGATAGCCCGACAGGATGAACTCGTCGACGCCCAGGGCCCGGTACTCCGCCAGCCGCGCCGCGACCTCGTCGTGCGAGCCGACCAGGGCCGTCCCCGCGCCCTCGCGGACCAGCCCGATCCCCGCCCACAGGTTCGGCGCCACCGTCAGGCGTTCCGCGTCCGCGATCCCGCCGTGCAGGGCCGCCATCCGGGCCTGCCCGGTGGAGTCCATGGCGGCGAACCGCTCCTGGCTCGCCCGGACCGCGGCCGGATCCAGGCCGGCGAGGATCCGGTCGGCCTCCGCCCAGGCCTCGGCCGCGGAGTCCCGGCTGATGACGTGCAGCCGCAGCCCGAACCGGACCGTACGGCCCGCGGCCCGGGCCCGCTCGCGCAGCCGCTCGATCCGCGCGGCTATGGCCGACGGCGGCTCGCCCCACAGCAGTTGTACGTCGGCCCGGCGGGCGGCCACCTCCTCGGCGGCGGGCGAGGCCCCGCCGAAGTACAGCGGGACGGGGTGGCGCAGTTCCGGATCGGTGAGCCGGGCGCCCTCGATGGTCACATGGACGCCCGCGTGGTCCACGGACTTCCCGTCCAGCAGGTCCCGCAGCACGGCCATCACCTCGTCGGTGCGGGCGTAGCGGTCGTCGTGCGCCAAACCGTCCCCGTAGGCGCGCTGTTCGGCGGGATCGCCGCCCGTCACCACGTTCAGCCCGAGCCGGCCGCCGGCGAACCGGCGGAAGGCGTCGGCCTGCTGGGCGATCAGTGTCGGGCTCGCGAACCCCGCGCGGAACGCCACCAGGAAGCCGATCCGGGTGGTGTGCTGCGCGAGCGCGGCCGTCAGGATCCACGGATCGACGCAGCCGAGCCCGACCGGGGTCAGCAGCGAATGAAATCCGGCCTGTTCGGCGGCGCGGGCGACCTGGGCGAGGTACGGAACGTCCGCGGGCCGGCGGGTGGCCGTGCGGCTGCGTCCCTGGACGGCGGTGACCCCACCGGGGTCGCGGCCGTCCCCGCCGGTGGGCAGGAACCAGTGCAGCAGGAGCGGATTCTCGGGCATGGCGAAACCTCGTCGGAGCAGCGTGACACGCGCACCGCCGGGCGAGGAGCGGACGGCGGGACGGCGGTGACACGTGTACGGGGACGTGCGGGCAGGAAGGCGGGAGTCCGCGCGACCGGAGGCGCGGCCGGGATCCGCCCTGCGGTCAGGGCAGCGGCTGTCGCGAGCGGCGCGGTGAAGGACGTGCTGAGGGGTGCGCCGGGAGGCGCGGACTCATCCGTACGGAGTCAGATGCGGCGGACCGGTGAGATCAACAGCCGTGCGTACGGGAGGTGGCAGCCCGACAGAGCATGGTCGACACACGCAGCAGATCTACGTGACGACGCGAGGTGAGTACGGGGGCCATGGGGTGCATCCTGTCGGTGAACGGGCGGTATCGACAAGCGGAGTCCGGATCGTGGACGGAATCGTCCCGGATTCCGGGCACGGAGGGGATCGGGCAGGCTACCGGCGGCGGTTGAAGGGCAGCCGGCCGAGCACCACGGCCATGCCGCACGTGTCGGTGAGGGCGGAGAAGACCAGCCCGGCGGCGATCCCGGCGCTGAGCAGCTCGAAGGCCGGGTGCACGAGCAGGCCGAGGAGCAGGCCGAGGAGGACGACCGCGCCCGCGGTCAGCCGGACCTGGCGCTCCATGGCCCAGACCCGGCGGGGCCCCTCGGCGGGGTAATCGAGCGGATGCCCGTGGGCCGACCAGGAGGCGGTGCCGCCGGTGAGGCTGGTGGCCGCGATGCCGTGCCCGGCCAGGGTCCGCGCCGCGTTCTGCGAGCGGGTCCCCGAGGCGCACACCAGCAGCAGCTCCCGCTCCTGCGCGGCCTCGCGCAGCTCGGGCAGGGAGCGGCCGATCCGGTCGAGGGGGATGTTCACCGCGCCGGGGAGGTGGCCGGAGGCGTACTCGCCGGGGGTGCGGACATCGACGATCCGGAACTCGGTGCGGCGGGTGTGGGCCTGGCTGACATCGAGGAGGGCGGGGCTGCTGCTCATGGCGGGCGGGCTCCTTCGGGAAGGGCGAAAGGGATGCACGGCGGTGCGGGGCATGCGGGGCATGCGGAGGGTGCGGGGGACGCGGGGGATGCGGCGGGACCGTGGGGCCGCGGGGCGCGCCGGGAGCGACGGGGACGTCGGGGCCGGGGCGGGATGCGGCGGGCGGGCGGTCCGGGGCAGGCAGGCGTCAGCGGGGACAACAGGAGCGCGACAGGAGGCGCTGGGTGACGGCCATGGCGCGGAGCATAGACGAAGTGGCGGCGCGGGCGAGCCACCCGTTCCACCATGCGGGACGGCGGGACGGCGGGACGGCGAGACGTTGGCGCGGCGGCAGGGCGACACGGTGGCGCGGCGGCAGGGCGGCGCCGCCGGTACCCCGGTACGCCGGTACGGCGCTGCCGCGCTCAGTGCCGGGGGCCGGTCCCCGTCCTGGCGTCCTCCCGGCGTCGCAGCAGCGCGGCACTGGCCGCGTCGGCGGGCAGGAAGGCCTCCAGGTGCAGCTCGGCCAGGGTCACGTCGACGGCGGTCGAGAACGAGGTCAGCGTGGTCAGCAGCCGGAGCTCCCCCGCGGAGGTCCGCAGCCGCAGCGGCACGGCCAATCCGAGGTGCTCGGCCGGGACGGAGCCGGAGCCGTCGGCCGAGCGCGCCCCGGAGCGCGGGTCCGGGCCCGGGGCGGCGGCCGGCAGATAGCCGTCCAGCTCCGCCGCCAGCGCCTCCAGGTCCGGATCGGGGTGCGCCGAGGCCCGGGCGCGCAGGCTCTCCGTGATGTGCCGGCCCCAGGCCGCCAGGTTCACCACCCGCGGCCCCATGCCCTCCGGATGCAGGGCGAGCCTCAGCACGTTCACGGGCGGAGCCAGCAGGTGCGCGGCCGCGCCTTCCGTCAGTACGTCGAACGCCGCGTTGGCCAGGACGAGTTCGCCCCGGGGACCGGCCACCACCGCCGGGTACGGGAGGTGCCCGGTCAGGATCGACCGCAGAGCCTCCATGGCCGGCCCGATGGTCTCGGCGTCCCGCGCCGACTCCGCGTACAGGGGTGCGTAACCGGCGCTGAGCAGAAGGGAGTTGCGCTCTCGCAGGGTCAGTCCCAGGGATTCCGCGAGCCGGACCACCATCGCCCGTCCGGGCACCGACCGACCGCTCTCGATGAAGCTCAGGTGGCGCTGCGTGGTTCCGGCGAGGGTGGCCAGCTCCAGCTGGCTCATCCGCCGCAGGGACCGGCGCCGCCGCATCTCCCGGGCGAACGGAGACACGGTGGACGGGGCGGCGGAGTCGCCGGTGCGGGTGGCCATGCCCCCCTTTCTAGCCGCCGCCCGGGCGGAGCCCTCGATTCCCCGGAGGGAATTGCCGCGCGTGTCCCGGCGCCGGAGCATCGGCGTCATCGGACACGGATCCCCCTGGAGGCGAAGATGCGCGCGTACCACCTCGAAGCGTTCGGCACGACCGAGGGCATTGTCCTGCGGGACCACGGCGGCCCCCGCCCGGCGCCGCCCGGGCCGACCGGGATCGTGGTCCGCGTCCGGGCGGCCTCCCTCAACAAGCGCGACCTCCTGATCCTGCGCGAGCGCTACCCGCTGCCCGCCGCACCCGGGGTGGTCCCGCTGAGCGACGGCGCGGGCGAGGTGGTCGCGGTCGGGGCGGCGGTGACCCGCTTCGCGGTCGGCGACCGCGTCTCGTGCACCTATTTCCCGCGCTGGCGGGACGGCAGGATCACCCCGGACCTGGTCGACCAGCCCGGCTGCACCCTCGACGGGATGCTCGCGGAGTACGCCCTGCTCGACGAGGAGTGGGCGGTCCGCGTCCCGTCCCACCTGACCTGGGAAGAAGCCGCGACCCTGCCGTGCGCCGCGGTCACCGCCTGGAACGCGCTCACCGGCGGGGAGGGCGGAGCGCCCCTGCCGGGGCGGAGCGTGCTGACCCTCGGCACCGGCCCGGTCGCCCTCTTCGCCGTGCAGTTCGCCAAACTGCTCGGCTGCCGGGTCGTCTCGACCACGTCGAGCGGGGCGAAGGCCGACCGGCTCAAGGCGCTGGGCTCGGACGCGGTCGTGAACTACGTGAGCACACCCGAGTGGGGATCCGCCGTGCGGGAGTTGACCGACGGCGGCGCCGACCTGGTCGTGGAGACGGGCGGTCCGGACACCATCGAGCAGTCGGTGCGCGCCAGTTCGCTCCACGGGCAGATCGCCCTGCTGATCACCGCCAGTGCCACGAAGTCCGGGATAGGGATCTCGCACGCCGCGTACGCCTCTAGCCTCGCGACGATCCGGCGGGTGTTCGTCGGCAGCCGGACCCAGTTCGAGTCGATGAACCGGGCCGTCGCGACCCACGGGCTGCGCCCCGTGATCGACCGGGTGCTCCCCTTCGAGGACGCCCGCGAGGCCTACCGCGGCTACGCCGAGGACGCGCCCTTCGGCAAGGTCGTGATCAGCGTGGGGGCGTGACCGGCAGAAGCCGTACGGAAGGAAAGAGGTGCGGGGCCACGGGAAGTGAACCCGTGGCCCCGCACCTCACCTCACCTCTGCCGGACGGCCGCTACACGGTGGCGGCAGGAGCAGGGGCCGAGGCCGCGGCCGGGGCAGGGTTCTCCTCGTCCACCGGGATGCTGACCAGCCAGCGGGTGTCCTTGCGCGGACGCAGGTAGAGCGCCCAGTACAGGGTGGCGACGGCGGTGATCCCGCCGGTCCACAGCAGGTACTTGATCTCCTGCTGGGTGAGGATGTACACGAACACCAGGATCAGCACGACCGGGACGGCCGGCCACAGCGGCATCCGCCAGGCGGCGCTCTCGCGGTGCGCCCCGCGGCGGCTGGCCAGGGCGGCCACGGCGACCAGCAGGTACATGCCGGTCACCGAGACGCCGGTGACCCCGTAGAGGGTGTCCAGGTTGACGAAGCACATCGCCGCGCCGGGGAGCCCGACGAGCAGGGTGGCCACCCACGGGGAGCCGAACCGGCCGAGGCGCGAGAGGGCGGAGTTGACCGGGGCGGGCCACGCCTTGTCGCGGGCGGAGGCGAACAGCACCCGGGAGTTCTGGATGACCATGACGATGCCGGCGTTGACGATGGCGAGGGCCACGCAGAGGCTGACGAAGGTGCCGACGGCCGAGTTGGACCAGGCGGTCACCATGGTGCCGATGTCGCCCGAGGTCAGGGCCTCCAGGTCGGGGGCGCCCAGGGTGATGGCGACGACCGGGACCAGGATGACGGCGGCGGAGATGGCGAGGGTGGCCAGCACGGTCCGCGGGACGTTGCGGCGCGGGTTCTCCAGCTCCTCCGAGAGGTAGACGGCCGTCGAGAAGCCCTGGGTGACGAAGAGCGCGATGGCGAGCCCGGAGACGACCATCATCGCGGTGACGGTGGACGTGCCGCCGCCCTCCGCGGCCACGGTGCCGTGCACGAGGGCGCCGGCTCCCCGCTCGCTGTGGGCGAAGCCGAGGACCGCGACGAGCCCGGCCGCCACGACCTCCAGGACGAGGAAGATGCCGGTGATCCAGGCGTTGGCCCGCAGGTCGAGGAGACCGGCGAGGGTGGCCAGCAGCATCACGCCGGCGCCGGCGGCCGGGGCCGGTATGTCGACGAGGGGGGCCAGGTAGTCGGCGGTGCCCATGGCGATCACGGGCGGCACGATCATCACGACCAGCAGGGACAGGACGAAGACCAGCCAGCCGGCGAGCCGGCCGGACAGGGTCGACACCATCGCGTACTCGCCGCCGGCGCTGGGGATGAGGGTGCCCAGCTCCGAGTAGCAGAACGCGACCCCGATGCAAAGCAGGGAGCCGATCGCGATGGTGAGCGCGGTCCAGGTGCCGAGGCTGGAGAAGAGGTCCGGGACCACGACGAAGAGGGTCGAGGCGGGCGTCACGCACGAGAGGGTGAGCAGGGTTCCGCCGACGACGCCGATGGAACGCTTGAGCTTCTGGGGCACGGGACCGGTGGCGGGGGAGAGGGCCTGGGGGGCGCTGATCGTGTCAGACATCGGTGCGGTGTTCCGATCGGCAGATGCGGTGAGTGAGCGCGGGAGCGGTATCGCCTCCGGGGCGGTGGTGGGCAGATCTGGTTCGGTGGCTCCCGGGCCGAATGGAATCTCCGCGAGATCCGCAGGTCAAGAGCTGTTCACCTGCGGATTTCGTCGTCCGGGGGCGGGCCGGCCGCCGCGCGGGGCGTTAAGGCCGTGTAAACGCTGCGCGATCACGGTGTGCGATAACCGCACGTGACCGCGGGTAAATTTCCCTCCGCTTTGCCCACCCGCCGTGCTTCCGTGTCACACCGTCGCACCCCCGGCAGCCGCCGGGATCCGCTCCAGGACTCCGCCCGCGAAGACGTCGTACAGCGGGAGCGTCTCCAGGTGGACGTAGCCGATGTGGCAGTCGCAGACCGCCAGGGGGCAGGCGCGCGGGCGCAGCGCGGCCCGGTACGAGCCGTCGTAGAGGTTGCCCAGCTCCGCCTTGACGAAATGGCAGCGCCGGACCGTGCCCGCGCCGTCCACCGAGATCACCGAGGCCCCCGTGCGGCACGGCAGGCCCGCCGAGCGGTGCGGATGGCGGCTGAACGGGAAGAGCGGGTCCAGGCCGGTCCACTCGGCGGCCTCCGGATCGGTGTAGGTGTGCCCCTCCGCCGCGTTGATCCACAGGTACACCTCGGACGGCAGCGCGGCGCGCAGCCGGCGGGCCTCCGCGAGGTGCTCGGGCAGCCCGACCACGCCCACGCTGAACCGCACCCCGGCGGCGGCCAGTTCCCGGCACTTGCCCAGGAAGCGGTCGTACGGGGTCTGCCCCGGGTGGTACGTGCACCACAGCGCGAGCGTGTCGGGATCGGCCCCGGCGGTCCAGCCGGTGCGCCCGCTCAGGTTGGTCTGGATCGCGACGCGGCGCACGTGCGGCAGGTGCGACAGCTCCACCAGCGCGCGCCGGTACCAGGAGCGGACCAGGCCCTCGCCCCACGGGGTGAACAGGACGGACAGCCGGTCGCCGGTGTTCCCGGCGGCCCAGCCGGTGAACCGTTCCAGTGCGGCCCGGTCGGCGGTCAGCAGCTCCCGGCTGTCCCGGCGCTTGGCGAACGGGCAGTAGGGACAGTCGTAGTCGCAGGAGGACAGCGGCCCCCGGTAGAGCACGGTCAGGTCCATCGGCGGCCCCTGCGCCGGCCGCTCCGCCCCCGTCACTTGCGCTCGTACGCGGCCATCGAGGCCCGTACGTCCGCCGAGAACAGGGCCGGGCCCGCCGCGTCCGAGTGCGCCAGCCCCTCCGGTGTCAGCCGCAGCAGCTCCGCGTCGTCCGTGAGCCAGCCGCGCTCCGCGAAGGCCGCCAGCTCGGCCGGGAAGTCCTCCCACGGACCGCTCCCGAACCGCTCCCGGTACTCGCCCACCGGCATCCCGCGCGCCTGGAGCAGGGACTGCAGCAGGTGCCGGCGCCGGGCCTCGTCCGCGTCGATCCACCGGCCGTGCCCGGCCCGCGCGAAGTCCTCCTCGGAGCGGCTCACGTAGTCGTCGATGATGCCGCGGATCTCGCTCATGCCGACCGCGTAGTCGAAGGAGTAGTGCAGGTCCGCCGTGTAGGAGCGGGCTCCGCAGCCCAGGCCGATCATGCCGTCGGTCTGGCAGGCGTAATCCTCGGCGGTCCGGGCGGTCCGGGCGGTCCGGGCGGTCGGGGCGGTCCGGGCGGTCTCGGTGGTCGGGGCGGTCTGGGTGGTCCGGGCGGTCCCGGCGCCCTCCGCGGGCGCGTCCGCCCGGCGGAACATCCGCATGGACACCTGCTCGTACCCGGCGGCCAGCAGATGCTCCCGCCCGGCCCGGTACAGCCGCAGCCGCTGCTCGTCCCACCCGGCGGACGAGGACTCGGCCGGGCGGCGCCCCAGGCCCGTCAGGGGGCGCACGTACAGCGGATAGAGGTACAGCTCCTCCGGCTGCCAGGCGAGGGCCGCGTCCAGGGAGTACCGCCAGCTCTCCTCCGTCTGCCCGTCCATCCCGTAGATCAGGTCGATGTTGAGCACCGGTATCGCCGCGTCGCGGACACGCCCCAGGGCCGCCTCCACGTCCGCCCGCTTCTGCGGCCGCACCGCGGAGCGCGCCTCGGCGGGCACGAAGCTCTGCACGCCCAGGCTGAGCCGGGTCGTGCCCCGGTCGGCCAGGACCGCGAGCCGGTCCGCCGTCGCCGTGGCCGGCGAGGCCTCCACCGACAGCGGCACCGCCCGCAGGTCGGCGCCCGCGGCCTTCTCCGCGATGTCGCAGAGCCGCTCCAGCTCGGAGGCCGTCAGGAAGGTCGGCGTCCCGCCGCCGAAGGCGGCCGCCGCGAACCGTACGGGCTCCTCGTCGCCCAGCGCGCCCCGGACCGCCCTCGCCTGCCGCTCCAGCGCGTCGAGATAGGCCGTGGTCAGCCCCTCGGGGGCGCCGATGCGGGTGAAGAGGTTGCAGAATCCGCAGCGCACCTCGCAGAAGGGAACGTGGAGGTAGAGCGAGAGCGCGTCCTTGGGCTGCTCCGCCCACAGCCCGCGCAGCTCCGGCCGCTCGGGCAGAGGCCGGTACGCCGTCTTGTGCGGGTAGGCGTACACGTAACTCTCGTACGCGGTCGTGAAGTTCATCGGGGGCCGGGCTCCTCGTGGTTCAGGTGGAACTGTGCGTACGGGACCGTCCAGACGGCCTCGTGGGCGAGCCGGTGACCCGTGTACCCGTCGTCCCCGTACGTGGTCCCGTGGTCGGAGCAGACGATCGCGAAGCAGCGGCGCCGCGAACGCATCGCGTCGAAGAGCCGCCCGATGTGCCGGTCGACGTACTCCAGCGCGGCCGCGTGCGTCTCCCACGAGTCCCCGTCCGCCGCCGTCGCCCCGGGGGAGTGGAACCAGTTGGGCTGGTGCATGGCCGACACGTTCAGGAAGAGGAACAGCCGCCGGTCGTACGGCAGTGCGGCCACGACCCGCTCGGCACGCGACACCTGGGCCTCGAACGAGACCGGCGACGTCACCCCGAACTCCGGTTCCCAGTGCGACTCCTGGAACATCCCGGGCAGTACGGAGCCCAGCGCGGCCGCCTTGTTGAAGAAGCCGACGCCGCCCACGCACACGGTCCGGTAGCCCGCCCCGGCCAGCCCCGACACCAGGTCCGGGGTGTCGAACACCCAGGTGCGCCCGGCGGTGGACTCACTGCCCGGGAAACGGGCGGCGAACAGCCGCGGATGCGGGCCCGGCCCGTCGGGGGTGGGCAGGAAGCCGGCGAACATGGCCTGGTGGGAGGCGTAGGTGAAACTCCCCGGCGCGTGCCGCCGCTCCCAGGCCCCGCCGGGCAGGTGCGCGGCCAGGTTCGGGATCCGCCCCTCGGCGGCCAGCCGCGCGGCCACGTCGTGGCGCAGCGTGTCGAGGGTGACGAGCAGCAGGTCGTCACGGCCGACGACCTCGTTCATGTCGGGCTCGGGCGCGGTGTCCCGCACGGGTCCGTGCCCGGGGTCAGGGGCAGGCGGGGGCGTGAGCATGCAGTTCCTGTCGTACGGCGGCCACTTGGGCCGCATAGGTGTCCTGGCCCTCGGCCGGGGAGCCGGGAAGTCCCGTCAGCCGGGGCAGCAGGTCCCCGAAGGCGTTGACCTCGGCCACGGCGAAGCTCCGCCAGCCGAGGGCGGGCAGCAGATCGACCCCGGCGCACAGCGTGCGCGGGAAGGCTGCCGCCGCCCGCTCGCAGACTCCGAGCGCGTCCGCCTCCCAGCGGCCGCCCGCCGCGGTCACGGCGGCCACGGCCGCCTCGAGATCGCCGCGGGCACCGCCGAGGTGCAGGTTCGTGAGCGGACCCGCCGCCGTGCGGACCACGGCATGGGTGGCCCGGCCGCCGATGACCACCACCCGCAGATCGGCCGGGCGGCCGTCCTGCGAGGCCTTCGGCAGCCACCGCTCGATGTGCAGGCCGTCGGGGGCCAGGGCGTCGACGATCGCGCCGATCACCCGCTCGTCCTCGTACCGCCGCAGGCGCAGCGAGTTGTACAGCGCCCCCGAAGGGGCCCGCTCCACGGAGGTGGTGGCGCGGATCCGGCCGCCCGAGCCCGTCTCCACCGCGAGCACCCCGGAGGCCGAGGAACCGTGGGCGAGCTTCACGAACGCCCTGCGGAAGCCCGGGCGCGCGAGCACGGCCCGGACCTCCTCCCAGCCGCGCACCGGCGTGCGGACCGCGTCCGGACCCGAGGTCGGGGAGGCCGGTACCGCAACCCCCGCGGCCGCCAGCCGGCCGTGGCACAGCCGCTTGTCGAACAGCACGGGCAGGTCGTCGGGATCGCTCAGCAGCCGGCCGCCGGCCGCCCGCACCCCCTCGCGCACCACGCCCACGGCCTCGGTGAACCGCCGGTACCAGCGCCCGGTGCCCTCGACCCGGGTGGCGTCGGCGACCCCGCGCAACAGCCGCTCCACTTCAGGGTCCTCGCCGGGCGAATCGATCCGTACGCTCTCCCCGGACCGGAAGACGGCCCGGCCCTCCAGCACCTCCCGCCACGGCACCACCCGGGCCGCGGGCAGCCCGGCGGCGCGCACGGCCTGCTGGAAGAGGGCGGTCCGGCGGTTGTCCGGATTGCCGACGACGGCGAAGGAGACGGCGGGAGCCGTACGCGTCACTCCGCCACCGCGATGTAGAGGTCCACGCCGTGCGCGTGGACGTCCGGGGTCTGGACGTGGCCGAGGTCCACCTCCACGCCGTGCGGGACCAGGGCGGCACGGAGCCGTTCCCGGAGCGGCTCACTGATGTAGTGGTGGTGCAGGTCGAGCTTGCCGAGATGGGTGAGCGGCCGGCCGGCCAGCAGGGCTTCGGCGCCCTCGTCGTCCAGGACGCCCATGGAGAGGTCGAGGACCTCCAGCCGCTCCACGACCGGAGCGGTGGCCAGCGCCGCCGCGATGTCGTTCTGGAGCCTGCTGTTGCGCAGCGCGAGCCTGCGCAGGGCGGGCAGCCGCTCGCCGCTCAGGAAGGCCTCCAGGTCGCCGACCTCCGCGTCACCGCCGTAGTCGGCCGTGCCCAGCCACAGGTCGAGCTCGGTGAGGGCGGGCAGTTCGCTGGCCGCGACCCCCAGCACCACCTCGCGCGGCAGCCCGCCGGTCTCGATGCGCAGCACGCGCAGCGCGTCGTGCTTCACGGGCGGGAAGACCAGGCTCGATCCGCCGCGCACGCCGAACTCCTCCAGCGCCGGGTAGGCATGCAGCAGCGGGCCGACGTCGGACTGGGTGATCCAGGAGATCTCGCACTCCTCGGACGTGATGTCGCCGATGAACAGCGACCGCAGCGCGGGGAATTCCCCGGCGGCCGCGGCGAGCGCCTCGACGATCCCGGCGCTGGAGGTCTCGTAGGCCTCGGACCAGCCGCCCACGATCAGGGCGCGCACCTGCCGGGTGTCCACGGCCGCGGTGAACCGGGCGAAGGCCTGCGGCCATTCCTCCTCGGCGTCGTAGGTGTCCACCGAGATCCGCCAGGCCACGGACCCGGCCCCGGGCAGCGCGCGGGTGTCCTTCGGTTCCGGGAAGTCGAAGACCGGCAGGCCGCCCAGCTCGCTCAGGTGGTTCCCCATGGTCATGTGCGCTGCTCCTGACGGTGTGGTGGGCGGTGGCCCGTGCCGTGCGTGTCGTCCGACGACAGTTCTACCAAGCCCCACCGACAGCACCCGTCGGCAGCGTCCCCTGGCGGCAGCGTCCCCCGGCGGCAGCGTCCCCCGGCGGCCGCCGCCGGCTCGGAGACATCCGGCCTCCGCCCGCTCCGCGCCGGCCAGGGCGCACCGGGGGTGAAGCGTCCGGGTCAGCGCTTGCGGTAGGCCCGCGCGTCCTCCGCGGCGGCAAGGACGGCATCGATGTCGCCGCCGATCGCCGAGGTCAGCGTGATGGCCACGGCGCCCTCCAGGAACGGCGCGTCCACGATCCGCGCGCCCCCGGGCAGCGGCGAGGGCTCCTCGCCGAGCAGGGCGTTCACCGTCAGCACCGCGCTGCCCATGTCGCACAGCACCGCGACGCCCACGCCCTCGTCCACCGACCGGGCGGCGGCCGTGATCAGTTCCGCGCTGGTGCCGATGCCGCCGTCGGGGGTGCCGCCCGCCACCGCGAGCGGAGCCGGCTCGACCGATCCCAGCAGGGCGCCCGACAGCGCGGCCACGGACTCCGCGACCGCCTTGCTGTGCGAGACGAGCACGATGCCGACGCGGCCGGTACGGGTCTTCGGCGCCTGCTCCCGCTCCGGAGCCTCGGCCACGGCCGGCTCCACGGGGACGAGTTCGGCCTCGGGTGCGTCCACCGCGGTGCGCAGTGCCTCCATCAGCAGGGCCACGGAGTTGGCCCCGGCGTCCTGGTGGCCGATGCTGCGCTCGCCGAGGTAACTGGCCCGGCCCTTGCGGGCTTCGAGCGGTTCGGTGGCGTCGGCGCCCGCGCGGGCCGCCCGTACGGCCTCGTCCAGGGCCTCGCGCAGCGGCCGCCCCGCCCCGCCGGCTTCGGCCAGCGCCGTCACCGCGGGAGCCAGCGCGTCCACCAGGGTGGCGTCGCCGGGCTCGGCGCCGCCCAGCTTCTGCACCGACGTGAGCCCGGCGCCGAGCGCGGCCCCCAGCTCCGCCACGGTCGGCGCCGCGGTGTCGCCGAGCACCTTGCCCGTGCGGCGCAGCGCCGTGCCGAACAGCGGGCCGGAGGCGCCGCCGACGGTGTTCGTCAGGGTGGTCCCGGCCAGCGTCAGCAGCGCGCCCGGCGTGGTGGGCCGCTGCTCGGCCACGGCCGCGCCGACGGCGCCGAAGCCCCGTACGAGATTGGCCCCGTGGTCCCCGTCGCCGATGACCGCGTCGAGTTCGGTGAGGCGCGCGCTGTCCCGCCGTACGAGCCGGTTGGTCTCGGCGATCCAGCGGCGGAAGTACGCGGTGTCCAGCGCGGGGGACCCGGCGGCCGGGGCCGCGGCGGGATTCGCGGCGGGATTCGGGGTGGGCGTCGTGGCGGGCGTCGGGGTGGCGGGTGTGGCGGTCATGGGGAAGGGCTCCTGGAGGGGGTCGGGAGGGGCGGGTGCGGCGGGTGGGGTCAGCAGCCCCAGCGCAGGGACGGGGTGTTCACCGGCGCGTCCCACAGGCGCAGCAGCTCCTCGTCGGCGCGGCACAGGGTGAGGGTGCAGCCGGCCATGTCCAGACTGGTGACGTAGTTGCCGACCAGGGACCGGGCCACGGTGATCCCGCGTGCGCCGAGCACCCGTTCGACCTCGGCGCGCATGATGTACAGCTCCACGGGCGGGGTTGCGCCCAGGCCATTGACGAGGAGGATGACGGGGGCGCCGGCCGCCTCCGGGAGGTCGTCGAGGACGGCGTCGAGCATCGCCTCGGCGGTCTCGGCGGCGGTCATGAGCTTCCGGCGTTCGCGGCCGGGCTCTCCGTGGATGCCGATGCCCAGCTCGATCTCGTCCTCGCCGAGCGTGAAGTTGGGGCTGCCCTTGGCCGGGGTGGTGCAGGAGGTCAGGGCGACGCCGTAGCTGCGGGAGTTCGCGTTGACCTTGCGGGCGACCGCGGCCACCTCGGCGAGCGGAGCGCCCTCCTCGGCCAGAGCGCCCGCGATCTTCTCCACGAACAGGGTGGCGCCGGTGCCGCGGCGGCCCGGTCCGTGCTCCGTACGGGCGACGGCCACGTCGTCGTCCACGACGACCTGCTCGACCTTGACGCCCTCGTCCTCGCAGTCCTCCGCCGCCATCGTGAAGTTGAGGATGTCGCCCGTGTAGTTCTTGACGATGTGCAGGACGCCCGCACCCGCGTCGACCGCGCAGGTGGCGGCCGCGATGTTGTCCGGCACCGGGGAGGTGAACACCGGGCCGGCCACGGCCGCCGCCAGCATGCCGCGTCCCACGAACCCCGCGTGCAGCGGCTCGTGCCCGCTGCCGCCGCCCGAGAGCAGCGCGACCTTCCCGGCCTGCTTTCCGGCCTGCTTCGCCTCCGGCTCTACGTCCGGCTCCCCGGCCGCTCCGGCGGCCCGCGTGACGATGCCCTTCTCCGCCTCGACGCGGAGCCCCGGGTGAGCGGCGGCCATTCCGCGCAGTGCGTCGGCGACGACGCTTTCGGGGGAATTGATGAGCTTCTTCACGGGGGCCTCTTTCCTGGAAAGGGGAACGCGGAACGGGAACGCGGAACGGGAACGTGGCATACGGGGCCGGAGCGGAAAGGGGAAATGCGGGACGGTATTCCTGCGCAGCCGCCGCCGATCCGCCGCCGCTTCCGGGGCACTTGGCTGGAACTTTACCCTGGGAAACCTGCGGAACAGCTCGGGTCCTTGGTCCCGGATCCGGGCGCGAAAGGGCCCGTCCGCAAGGGGACCGTGCATATCTCGGAGTGTCACAGAAATCCATGATAGGGATGAAAGGGCAAGCGGAATTGAATTCGCAATGAGGAGGATTCACGTGAAGACCGTCGGTACGCGCATGATGATCAGCCCGCCGAAGTACGTGCAGGGCGCCGGGGCGATGAACGACCTGGGCGAGCACACCGCACGCCTCGGGACGAACGCCGTGGTCCTCGCGGACAAGGGCGTCTGGGGCTTCGTGGACACGGCCGTCACGGAATCCCTCTCCGCCGCCGGGGTCGGGCTGACCAAGGAGGTCTTCGGCGGGCTCTGCACCCAGAAGGAGATCGACCGCGTCTCCGCGGCCGCCCGCGCCGCCGGCGCGGACGTCGTCATCGGCATCGGCGGCGGCACCGCCATCGACACGGCCAAGGCGGTCGGACACGCGCTCGGCGACATCGCCGTCGTCTCCGCGCCCACGGTGGCCTCCACCGACGCCCCGACCAGCGCGCTCGCCGTGATCTACACCGAGTCCGGTGCCTTCGAGCGCTACTCCTTCTTCCAGCGCAACCCCAACCTGGTGCTCGTCGACACCGCGCTCGTCGCGGGCGCGCCCAGCCGCTTCATCGTCTCCGGCATGGGCGACGCCCTCGCCACCTGGTACGAAGCCCGGGTCTGCGTGGCCGCCAACCGGGTCGCCATGGCCGGCGGTCTCGCCACCGAGGCCTCCCTGGCGCTCGCCCGGCTGTGCTGGGAGACCCTGATGGAGTACGGCCCCCAGGCCCGGCTGGCCGCCGAGGCGCACGTGGTCACTCCGGCGCTGGAGAAGGTCACGGAGGCCAACACCCTGCTCTCCGGCCTCGGTTTCGAATCCTGCGGGCTCGCCGCCGCGCACGGCATCCACAACGGGCTGACCGTCTCGCACAAGGTGCACGGCATGATGCACGGCGAGAAGGTCAACATCGGCACCCTCGCCCAGCTGGTCCTGGAGGGCGCCCCGACCGACGAGCTCGACACCTACCTGCGCTTCAGCCGCGCCGTCGGCCTGCCGACCACCCTCGCGGAGATCGGCCTCGGCGACCCGGACCGCGAGGAACTCCTCGCCATCGGGCGTGCGGCCACCGCGGAGGGCGAGACCACGCACAACATGCCGTTCCCGGTGACCCCGGAGATGGTCGCCGACGCCCTGATCGCGGGCGATTCCTACGCCCGCGCGTACGCCAAGCGGTAGCGGCGGCAGGCAGACAGGCAGACAGGCAGACAGACAGATAGGCAGGCAGATAGGCAGACAGGCCGGCAGGCCGGGTGCGGGCGGTGCAGTGGTCGCCCGCACCCTACGGGTCCGCCCGGTCCGGGGCGGTCACCTCCGGGGCGGACGTGCGCGACGCCAGCAGCAGGGCGATGTCGTCCGGCCGGTCCGCGGAGTGCCCCGCCTCGGCGACCAGCCGGTCCGCCGTCTCGGTCAGCGGCGCGGGGCCGCCGTCCGCCAGCGCGGCGCGCAGCCGCTCCACCCCCACGTCGATGTCCGCACCGGGGGACTCGACCAGCCCGTCGGTGTAGAGGGCGAGCACCGCCCCCGGCTCGATCCGCAGCCGGGTCACCGGATACACCGCTTCGGCGTCGATGCCGAGCACCATCCCGCCCGGCAGGTCCAGTACCTCCGTCCGGCCGCCCGGATGCCGCAACAGCGGCTGGGGGTGCCCGGCCCGCACGGCGAGGGCGAGTCCGGACGCCGGGTCGAGCAGGACGTAGCAACAGCTCGCGAACTGGCCCGGATCGAGGTCGATGAGCAGCTCGTTCGTGCCGCGCACCACCTGCTCCGGCTCGTTGCCGCTGAGCGCGAAGGCCCGTACGGCGCTGCGCAGTTGGCCCATCGTGGCCGCGGCGGCCACCCCGTGGCCCTGGACGTCGCCGATGACCAGGGCGAGCTTCCCGCCGCCCGTCTCGATGACGTCGTACCAGTCGCCGCCGACGTCCATCCCGGCGGTGCCGGGCAGGTACCGCCCCACCGTGACCACGTTCTCGTGCACCGGCAGCCGGTGCGGGAGCAGGGCCGCCTGCAGTCCGCGGGCCAGCGCGGCCTCGCTGTCGTAGCGCCGGGCCCGCTCCAGCGCCTGCGCGATCAGCCCGGCGAGCGCGGTGAGGACCGTACGCTCCTCCGGGCTGAACCCGCGCGGGGCGTCGAAGCCGAGGATGCACGAGCCGACGGGCCGGCCGGAGGCGATCAGGGGGAGGAAGGCCCGGGCGCCGACATCGGAGTCGAGCGCGATCCCCGGGTAGGCGGCGGCCAGGTGCTGCATCGACTCGAAGAACATCGGCCGGCCCGAGGTGAGGGTCTCGACGCCGGGCAGGCGGACGTCCAGCGCGACCCCGTCGAACCCGTCGAGGAAGCCCTGGGGGAAGCCGGTCTCCCAGGCCAGGTGCAGATGCCCCTCGCCCAGCAGGTAGATCGCCAACTGCCGCCCGCCGAAGGCCGGGAGCAGCTCGTCGGTGACCACCATCGACACCTGGCGGGCCGTCACCGCCTCGGTCAGCGCGATCGCCAGGGCCACCGGCCGGTACAGGGCCGAAGCCCGGTCGGCGGGCGAACCCAGGCCCGGCGAACCGACCCCCGCGCCGGGCCGCATCAGCGACTCCGGTGCGTACGTGGGTGGTTCGGTCCGGGCGATGGTGACGGTGACCCCGTCGACCGAGGGATGCAGACCCACCGACAGCCAGTGCGGGGAGGATTCGGCTCCGCGCGGGGCGGCTTGGAAGTGCACCGGAGCGGGGGAGAGGAACGCGGCCCGGAAGTGGTCCTCGTAGGCGGGGTGTCCGAGCCAGGGCAGTGCCTCCCACAGCATCCGGCCGGAGAGTTCCGCCCCGTCGGAACCGAGCAGGGTCGTGGCGGTGGAGCGGGCGCGGGAGTTGGTGAAGTCGATCACGCCCTGCCGGTCCACGGACAGGACGGCCAGGTCCAACCGGTCCACGGCGGCTCGGGCACCGCCGGCGGCGCCGCCCGCGGGGCCGCCCGCCGGGTCGCCGGTCGGGTCGCCGGTCGTGCTGCCCGCCGGGTGGCCCGCCCTGCCGCGCCCCGTGTCGCCCGTCCTGCCGCGCCCCGCGTCGACCACGCTGCTACGCCCCGCGTCGGCCGCCGGGACGACCGCCGGGCCCGGACCGGGGAGGCACACCGGGTCGCCCTCCCAGGTCACCGTGTCGCCGCCCGCGGCGAGCGTGGCCAGCTCCCCGGCCAGCCGGGTGGCCACCGCGCGCAGCCGCTTCCGGTCGCCGGGGCCGACCGGGATCCCGGGGGTCGCGGGGCGCAGTACGAAGAGGACGCCGTAGCGCTCGCGGCCGCGGGTCACGGGCTCGTACAGCGAGCCGAAGGGGAACGGCAGCCCGGCCATCAGCTGGGGGAAGCGCCGCATCGCCGATTCAGCGTCGGGCAGGTGCACGGACTGGCCGGACCGGTAGGCCTCGGCGACGGGGTAGGGGCGGTTCACGTGCATCCGCCACCAGGGCCGGAACAGCGGACCCGGCAGCCCGGTCACGGCCGCCATCAGCAGGAGCCCCTCCGTGCCGGAGCGCAGGTAGACGCCGCCCGCGTACCCGCCGGCGGCCCCCACGGCATCGAGAGCGGCCCGCGCGAGCACCTGGGCCGTGGCGTCGGTGACGGGGCCGCCAGTGTCCGGTCTGGCCGTCACCCCTCCAGAATGCGCTCGGGCCGCTGCTTCCGCACACCCCGCGGACGCCCCTTTCCGCCCTCGCCTCCGGTGATCGGACGGATATCGGCGTTGCCGGGTGAGCGTCGGCTGGTGATCGCTCTCGTGGCACATGACCAGAGGAAGAACGACCTGCTGAATCGGGTGCGGCGCAATCACCGCTCCGTGACCCGGCCCGGACTGGTGGGGACCAGCTCCACGGCACGGCCGCTCAGAACCGAACGGGGCTTGCGGATCAAGTCCGTTGAGTCCGGCCCCCACGGCGGGGACCCGTCGCCCTGAATCCGGCGAGCGCGGAGGCCTTGCCGGAGGACGGACTCTCGCCGCTCGGCCGATCGGCTGAAGGGCGGGCGGGACCGGTGGGCTGAAAGTCCCTGCCGATCAGGGACTTTGCCCGGGTTCCGGTGCTCCCCGAACTGCTTAGGTTTACCTAAGTGGATTCGAACAAGGAGGTCCGGTGCCGTCGCTCAATGACAGCCGTCCAGGGACGACCGTACGCATCACGGGGATCGATCCCGCTCGGACAGACGATCCCGGTCGGGCGCGGGGCAGCAGGCGCCGGCTCCTGGAGTTCGGATTCGTGCCGGGCGCGGACGTCACCGTGATCGCCCGGGGCGCCACCGGTGGCCTGCTCGTCGGGCTCGGGGACACCCGGGTCGCGCTGGACACCCGTACCGCCGGCCGGCTGAGGTGCGCCGGATGAGCTGTCACGCCCCCGGGGCCGGGGCGGGTGGCACCGCCACGGCGGAGCGGCGGACCGGGCTGCCGTTCGTCGCCCTCGTCGGCAATCCCAACGTCGGCAAGTCCACCCTCTTCAACGCCCTCACCGGCGCCCATCAGCGCGTCGGCAACTGGCCGGGCAAGACCGTCTCCGTGGCCCAGGGCGACTGGCGCACCGCGGGCGGCCGCCCGCTGCGCGTCGCCGACCTGCCCGGCTCCTACAGCCTGCTGCCCGACTCCCCGGACGAGGCACTGGTGCGCGACGTGCTGACCGCGCCGGCGGGCGAGCGGCCCGACGCGGTCGTCTTCGCCCTCGACGCCGCCAACCCGGCCCGCAACCTGTACCTGCTCTCGCAGATCCTCGACACCGACATCCCCGTCGTGGTCGCCCTCACCATGACCGACGTCGCCGCCCGGCGCGGCGCGGCCCCCGGCCCGGATGCGCTGGCCCGCGAGCTCGCGCTGCCCGTCGTACGGGTGGAAGGACGCTCCGGGACCGGGCTGGACCTGCTCGCGGACGCGGTGTGGGAGGCCCTGGACGCGGGAGCGGCGCTCCCCGGGCGGACCTCCGCCTGGGCGGCCGGCTCGCCCGTGGCGGCCGAGCTGGCGGAGCTGGCCGCGGCGGCCTGCGGGCTGACCCCGCACCCTCCGCGCTGGCTGGCCGCCGGCCTGCTCTGCGGCGAGGAGCCGCCCGCGGTCCCGGCGGCGCTGGCCGCCCGGGCCGGGGCGGCGGCGGACCGCCTCGCGGCGGCGGCGAGGGCGGGCTCCGCCGGGACCGGAGCCGGAGCCGGAGCCGGAGCCGACACGGACGCCGAACTCCTCGTCGCCGAGGCCCGCTACGCCTGGGCGCACGCCGTCATCGAGCGCGCGGCGCCCCGCCCGGCCGCCGCCCGGCCCACCCTCACCGACCGGGTGGACCGGCTGCTGCTGTCCCGGGGTTTCGGCATCCCGTTCTTCCTCGCCGTCATGTGGGGCGTCTTCGAGGCCACCACCGTCCTGGCCAAACCCCTCCAGGACGGCCTCGGCGACTTCGTCTCCGGGCCCGTCAGCGGCGGAGCCGACCGGCTCCTGGAAGCCGTCCACGCACCCGGCTGGCTGACCGGACTGCTGGTCGACGGCCTGATCAACGGTGTGGGCCAGCTGCTCACCTTCGTCCCGCTGATGATCATCATGTTCCTGCTGCTGGCCCTGCTGGAGGACTCCGGCTACTTCGCCCGCGCCGCGTTCGTCGCCGACCGCCTCATGCGCACGCTGAGGCTGCCCGGCCGCGCCTTCCTGCCGCTCGTCGTCGGCTTCGGCTGCAACGTCCCCGCCCTCGCCGGCACCCGGATCCTCAACCGCCGCTCGCACCGGCTGCTCGTCGGCCTGCTCATCCCGTACATGAGCTGCACCGCCCGCCTCGCCGTCTACGTGATGATCGCGGGCGTCTTCTTCGGCTCGAACTCCGGCACCGTCGTCTTCTTCCTCTACGTCGCCTCCGTGCTCCTGGTCGTCGGCATGGGCCTGATCCTGCGCCCCCTGCTGTTCCGGGACATGAAGGAGGAACCGCTCGTCCTGGAGCTGCCCCCGTACCGGCTGCCCACCCTGCGCGTCACCGGCGCGCAGGTCGGGCAGAAGCTCGCCGCCTTCCTGCGCACCGCCGGCGGGATCATCGTCGCGACCGCGGCCGGCGTCTGGCTCCTCATGGCGATCCCCGCCGCGGCCGGCCACGGAGGCTTCGGCAAGGTCGACGTCGAACGGAGCGTGTTCGGTGCGGTCACCCGCGCCACGGCGCCCCTCGTCGCCCCGGCCGGCTTCGGCGACTGGCACGCGACGGCGGCGCTCGGCACCGGCCTGATCGCCAAGGAAGGGGTGATCTCCACCCTCGCCCAGACCTACTCGGCCGAGGAGGACGGCGATCCCCGGCTCACCGCGAGCCTGCACGCCACCTTCGAGGAATCCTCCGGCGGCCACCAGCGGGCGGCCGCGCTCGCCTTCCTGGTCTTCATCCTCGCCTACACCCCCTGCTTCGCCACCCTGGCCGCGCAGCGGGCCGAGATCGGCACCCGGCTGACCGTCATCGGCTTCGGCATCCAACTGGCGGCGGCCTGGCTGCTGGCCGTCGGCGTCTTCCAGATCGCGAGGCTGGTGTGGTGAGCAGGGCCGATGTGGTGAGCGGGGCCGGTGGGATCGATGGGACCGGCAGGAGCGCGGCGGCGGCGGGGCCGGGGGCCACCGGCGGCTCCGGGCCCGGCATGCTGCGCCGCCTCCTGCGCGCCTTCGAGGAGGCGGCCCCCGGCGAGGGGCTCGCGCAGATCGCCGACCGGCTGGGCATCGACCGCGCAGAGGCGGCCGACCTCGCCGCGTACTGGGTCCGCAAGGGCCGGCTGCGCCGCGAGGAGATCGGCGCCGCGGACTGCTCGGGCTGCTTCTTCGCCTCCCGGGGCTGCACGACCTGCCCCGACGGCTCCACCGTCGCCCGGCGGCCGGTCCTGGTCGCCCTGACCCCCGTACGCCCGCCACCTCCCGGGGCCCCCGCACGCTGAGACACCCGGAGGCACCCGCTCGCGGAGGGCGGGTGCGGCCCGACGGCCGCGAGGGTGCCGGGGGGAGCTAGCGTCGTGATCATGACACCACTCACCGGCAAGACCACCGACCAGGCGCCCGCCGACCCCGCCGCCACCGACGAGATGCTGGCCACCCAGCCCATCGGCTACTGGAGCGGCCTCGCCCACGAGGCGGTCACCCGGCACCTGCGTGACGCCATGGCCCGGATCGACGTCACGCAGCCGCAGTACTGGGTGCTCAACAGGGTGAACGGCGGCCCCGCGGCGCCGAGCCGCGAGGAGGTGGCCGTCCAGCTGACGCCCCTCGCCGACGGTCCGCACGAGATCGCCCGCGTCGTCGACCAGCTGATCCACCGCGGCTGGCTCCGGACCGACGGCGAGCAGCGCCTCAGCCTCACGGAGGCCGGGGAGGCCGCCAGGGTGCGGCTGCGCGCGCTGGTGACCGAGTTGCGCGCCACGGTCCACGAGGGCATCGGCGACGAGGAGTACGTGGTCGCGCTCAAGGTGCTGCGCAGGATGATCGCCAACACCGGGGACGACAGCCGCTAGACGACCTGGCCCCGTGCGCCCCGTAAGCCGTACGGACTGATCCGAACGCATCCCCCGTCCGGGGGAGGTCCGGGGTGGGGGCCCGTCGGACGGGGCCGCGGCCGGGCAGGCTTGCGGGCATGCGACAGCAGTACGACACGTCAACGCCCCCGCCGGCCTTCTCGGTCGCCGACGCCTTCACCCTGAGCACGGCCCTGGACGCCCTCGGCGGCGTCCGCGGCCTCGACACCCTCGACATGGCCTGCGGGCACGGCACCACCACCCGGCTGCTGGCGTCCGGCGGGGCCCGCCGCACGGTGGGCGTCGACAGCTGCCCCGAGCGCATCCGCCGGGCCCGGGAGACCGGCGCGGACCTCGCGCACCCCGTCGAGTACGTCGTCGCGGACGCGGCGGCCGGCCTTCCGGCCCTGGGACCGTTCGACCTGGCCACCGCCGTGTACCTCTTCAACCAGGCCCACGACCGGACGGCCCTGCACGCCATGTTCCGCGCCGTCCGCGCCAACCTGCGCCCCGGCGGGCGGCTGCTCGCCATCGTGCCCAACCCGGGCGCCTTTCCCTACGCGGACTGGGAGCCGTACGGGATCAGCGTCGTCGAACGCTCTCCCGGCGGGGACGCCCCGCTGCTGCGGGCCCGGCTGGAGACCGACCCGCCGGTCCCGTTCGAATGCCGGGAGTGGGCGCACGCGGACTTCGCGGAGGCCGCCGCCGACGCCGGCTTCGCCACCGTGACCTGGCAGCCGACCCGGACCCCGCCCGCGTGCGAGACCCGCGACGAGAGCTACTGGGCCCGCTACCGCACGGCCCCCGTCGGCTCCCTGATGAACTGCGTGGCCTGAGCCGATGCCGGGGCCGAACCGGCCCCCCGCCGGTGGCTCAGGACTCCGCCGCCGCCGCGCGGACCAGCTCGACGATCCGGTCGCGGGCCGCCCTGCCCTCGGGCAACGGCATCAGCGGATAGGCGTGCGGCAGCCCCGGCTCCTCGATGAACTCCACGTCGGCGCCGGCCGCCCGCGCCCGGTGCACCAGTTCGCGGCTGTCGGTTGTCAGGACGTCGCGGGTGCCCGTGAACACCGTCAGCGGGGCCAGCCCCGCGAACGACCCGTGCAGCGGGCTCACCCGGGGATCGTCGGCCGCCAGGTTGCCCGCGTACAGCCGCCCGGCCTCCCGAAGCCCGGGACGGGCCAGCATCGGGTCGCCCGCCTCGAGGGCCGCCTGGTCGGGGTGGCTCATGGACACGTCCAGCCAGGGCGAGACCAGCACGATCCGCGAGGGCTGCGCCCCGTTGCGGTCGCGCAGCCGCTGCGCCGCGGCCAGCGCCAGCCCGCCGCCCGCCGAATCCCCGAGGAGCACCGTGCCGCCGGCGCCGCCGCTCGCGATCAGACCGCTGAGCAGGTCGGCGGCGACCGGGACGGTCCGGTCGGCGGTTCCGCGCGGGGCCAGGATGTACGCCGGTACGACCACCCGGGCCTGCGCCTGCGTGACCAGGGTCCGGATCAGCGACCAGTGCGCCCGCTCCAGTTCGTTGATGTACCCACCGCCGTGCACGTACAGCACCCGGGCGGCCGGTTCCACGCCGAGCGGCGAGACCTCGTACACCGGCCAGGCCCCGACGAAGGTCCGCGAGACCTCCGCCACCCGGCCCAGCGAACGCGGGGGAAGGTGCGACGCCGGGCGCCGCATCGATTCCGCCACCCGGGTACGAACCGCCTCGGCGCTGGCGAACCGTCTTCGCCGTCCCGCCGCGATCAGCGCGGCCGAAAGCGCCCTGCTGCGCAGACTCGGCACGCCCCTCACCTCCCCAAACCCGGCCCGGCCCACTCCCCGGCCCCTGCCCGTCACCCCAGGAGCATAGGCGTGAAGCTGCGCTGTGGACCCGCTTAAGAAATCCTCGATGGACTGATCACCCGCAGGTCGGCAGATTGGTGCCGTCCGAACGCTGCCCGGCCCGCACGCCCCGTAGCGCTTCCTTCCGCATGCCTGGAGCCACCCCATGAAGGCACTCGTCAAGCACAAGGCCGAACCCGGACTGTGGCTCATGGACGTCCCCGAGCCCGAGTACGGCCCCGGCGACGTGCTGATCAAGGTGCTGCGCACCGGCATCTGCGGGACCGACCTGCACATCCGCTCCTGGGACGGCTGGGCCCAGGGCGCCGTCAGGACTCCGCTCGTGCTCGGTCACGAGTTCGTCGGAGAGGTCGCCGCGCTCGGCGCGGACGTGTCCTCCGACATCGAGGTCGGCGCGCTGGTCAGCGGCGAGGGCCACCTGGTGTGCGGAAAGTGCCGCAACTGCCTGGCCGGCCGCCGCCACCTGTGCCGCAGCACGATCGGGCTCGGCGTCGGGCGCGACGGCGCCTTCGCCGAGTACGTGGTGCTGCCCGCGCAGAACGTGTGGGTGCACCGGACCAAGGTGGACCTCGACGTCGCGGCGATCTTCGACCCGTTCGGCAACGCCGTGCACACGGCGCTCTCCTTCCCGCTGGTCGGCGAGGACGTACTGATCACCGGTGCGGGCCCGATCGGCATCATGGCGGCGGCCGTGGCCAAGCACGCGGGAGCGCGCAACGTGGTCATCACCGATGTCAGCCCGGAGCGCCTGGAGATCGCCCGCAAGGCCGGTGCCACCCTCGCCCTCGACGTCTCGGACGCGACCATCGCCGACGCGCAGGCCCGGCTCGGCCTGCGCGAGGGCTTCGACGTCGGCCTGGAGATGTCCGGCCGTGGCGAGGCCATGCGCGACATGATCGACAACATGACGCACGGCGGCAAGATCGCCATGCTGGGCCTGCCGGCGCAGGAGTTCGCCGTCGACTGGGCCAAGGTCGTCACCTCGATGATCACGATCAAGGGCATCTACGGCCGCGAGATGTTCGAGACCTGGTACGCGATGACCGTGCTGCTTGAGGGCGGGCTCGACCTCAGCCCCGTCATCACCGGCCGGTACGCCTACGGGGACTTCGAGGCCGCGTTCGACGAGGCGGCGACCGCCCGCAGCGGCAAGATCATCCTGGACTGGACGCAGGCGTAGCCCACCGGGCAGGACCACGCGCCCCCACAGACCATTTCCCTCCGGCCGGGCCCCGCATCACCCTCCCCCCTCCGCGGGGCCCGGCCCCCCTCCTTCCGCCGCACCAGGAGAAAGAGAGCACCGCACATGTTCGAGACCGTCCGCGCGGACCTCCGTACCACCCTCGACGAGATCCGCGCCGCGGGTCTGCACAAGCCCGAGCGCGTCATCGGCACCCCGCAGAACGCCGCCGTCGCCGTGACCTCGGGCGGCGCCGCGGGCGAGGTCCTCAACTTCTGCGCCAACAACTACCTCGGTCTCGCGGACCACCCCGAGGTGGTCACCGCGGCGAAGGAGGCCCTGGACCGCTGGGGCTACGGAATGGCCTCCGTACGCTTCATCTGCGGTACGCAGGAGGTGCACAAGGAGCTGGAGGCGCGGCTCTCCGCCTTCCTCGGCCAGGAGGACACGATCCTCTACTCCTCCTGCTTCGACGCCAACGGCGGAGTCTTCGAGACCCTCCTCGGCCCCGAGGACGCGGTGATCTCCGACGCCCTCAACCACGCCTCGATCATCGACGGCATCCGCCTCTCCAAGGCCCGCCGCCTGCGCTACGCCAACCGCGACCTCGCCGAGCTGGAGACCCGCCTCAAGGAGTCGCAGGACGCCCGGCGCCGGCTCGTCGTCACCGACGGCGTGTTCTCGATGGACGGCTACGTCGCCCCGCTCGCCGAGATCTGCGACCTCGCGGAGCGCTACGACGCCATGGTCATGGTCGACGACTCGCACGCCGTCGGCTTCGTCGGCCCCGGCGGCCGCGGCACCCCCGAACTGCACGGGGTCATGGACCGTGTCGACATCATCACGGGCACCCTCGGCAAGGCGCTGGGCGGAGCCTCCGGCGGCTACGTCGCGGCGCGCGCCGAGATCGTCGAGCTGCTGCGCCAGCGCTCGCGCCCGTACCTCTTCTCCAACTCCCTCGCCCCGGTCATCGCGGCGGCCTCCCTCAAGGTCCTCGACCTGCTGGAGTCGGCGGACGACCTGCGCGAGCGGCTCGCCGCCAACACCGCGCTCTTCCGCACGAAGATGACCGAGGCCGGCTTCGAGATCCTGCCCGGCGACCACGCCATCGCGCCCGTGATGATCGGCGACGCGGCGGAGGCGGCGAAGATGGCGGAACTCCTGCTGGAGCGCGGGGTCTACGTGATCGGCTTCTCCTACCCGGTGGTGCCGATGGGCGCGGCGCGGATCCGCGTCCAGCTCTCGGCTGCGCACTCGACGGCCGACGTGGAACGCGCGATCGCGGCGTTCATCGACGCGCGGGCGTCCCTGGCGGGCGCCGAGTCCTGAGCCCGGGCCGCGGGGCTGGATTCGGCCGGCGCCCGACGGCACCTGACGGCCGGGGTCAGGGAAATCCAGCCCCTGCGGCGCTTGAGGAGCGGGGTCAGGGGCGGAGACCCGGGGAACGGCGGAAGGGCGGGCAGGAGGCGCTGCCCGGGCCCGCGGCCTCCGGCGTCCGGGCTCCGGTACGGGCCGGCGCCTGCCCCGATCGGTCGGCCCGGCCGGCCTCCGCGGCCTGCGAGAATGGCAGCGTGATCGACCCCCGGAGGCTGCGCATCCTGCGGGCCGTCGCGGACCACCGTACGGTGACCGCCGCGGCCGCAGCGCTCTACCTCACCCCCTCGGCCGTCTCCCAGCAGCTCGCGGCGCTGGAGCAGGAGACCGGGCACGCCCTGCTGACCCGCAGCGGCCGGGGCGTACGCCTCACCCCGGCCGGCGAGATCCTGCTCGGGCACGCCCACGAGGTGCTCGCGCAGCTGGAGCGGGCCGAGGCCGAACTCGCCGCCTACGCGGGAGGGTCCGCGGGCGCCGTCACCGTGGCGGCCTTCGCCACCGGCATCGCCGAGGTGCTGGCCCCGGCCATCGCCCGGCTCGCCGTCGACCACCCGGGGATCCGGCTGCGCGTGCGCGACGCCGAGGGCGACCAGAGCCTGCCGCTGCTGCTCGACGGAGAGGCGGACGTGGCCCTGGCCGTGGAGTACCGCGGCGCCCCCGGCGCCGACGACGGCCGGCTGTCCGTGCTCCCGCTGTACGCGGAACCCTTCGACGCGGTACTGCCCGCCGGCCACCCCCTCGGCGATCTGCCCGAGGTGCCGCTGTCCGGCCTCTCGGACGCCGACTGGGTGGGCCAGTACCCCGGGAACCCCTGCCACGACGTGATGCAGCTCGCCTGCGAACTCGCCGGATTCCAGCCCCGGCTGGTGCACTCCTCCGACGACTTCCGCGCCGTGGTCGCACTGGTCGGTGCGGGCGCCGGGGTCGCGCTGGTGCCCCGATCGGCGCTGCGCGGCATGGAGCTCAAGGAGGTCCGGGTCCGCCCGGTGTCCGGCCCGGCGGCGACCCGCCGGGTCTTCGCCGCCACCCGGCGCGGCGCCGAGACGCACCCGCTGATCGCCCCGGTCCTGTCGGCCCTGGCCCGCGAGGCGGACCGGCTCCCGGCGCACTGATCTTGCCGGGCCCGCGACGCCCGGCACCGCGCCTGGCCGCACTGCCGAGGCGGCCACGTACGCCCGGTAAGCGAACGCCCCGGCAGCAGGCCCAGGCACGGCACCGGACGCCGCGGGCTCAGCCGACAAGATCCGAAAGAGACGGCCTAGTGCTGTGACCCGGTGAACCTTTCCGGTCACAACACTAGGCGCGGATGACCTCCACGCCCGCCGCCTCGAAGGCCTCGGCCACCGACGGGGACAGGCCGGTGTCCGTCACCAGGACGTCCACCGCGTCGGTCGCGACGATCCGGGCGAAGGCGCGGACGCCCAGCTTGCTGGAGTCGGCCGCGATCACCACGCGGCGGGCGCGCTCGCAGAGCAGCCGGTTCATGGCCGCCTCGTCCTCGTGGCGGGTGGCGGCCCCGTCGGCCGGATCGAAGGCGTCCACGCCGACGACGGCGGTGTCCACCGAGAGCTGCCCGAGGACTTCCATGGCGAGGGGGCCGGTGAGCTCGTAGGACTGGGGCCGGGCCACGCCGCCGGTCAGCACGATCTTGAACTGCGGTCTGATGACCAGCTCTCCGGCGATGTTCAGCGCGTTGGTGACCACGGTCAGGGCGGGTGAGCCGGTGGCGAGGTCGGGCCGGGCGGCCAGCGCGCGCGCCACCTCGGTGGTCGTGGTCCCGCCGGTCAGGCCGATCACCTCGCCCGGGACGATCAGCGCCGCGACGGTCTCGCTGATGCGGCCCTTCTCGGCGGCCCGGCGCGAGGTGCGGTAGCGCAGCGGGAGTTCGTAACTGACCCCGTGCAGGACCGCTCCGCCGCGCGTGCGGACCAGCAGCTGCTGTTCGGCGAGCTGGTCGAGGTCGCGCCGGATGGTGGCGGCGGACACGCCGAGGGCTTCGGCGGCGGGTTCCACTTCCAGCTCGCCCCGCTCCACCAGCAGGTCCAGCAGTGTCTGCCAGCGTTCCTTGCGGGTCATCGGCCGCCCTTCCGCTCTTGTCTTCGATCCTCGCGTCGGCGTTCGCTTCGGCGCTCCCTCTTGGCCTACACGTCGAGATTAACGCAGGGGATCATCCCTGAGATGCTTGAAGTTGCGCGAAAGGGCCCAGTATCTTGCAGGAACACGCACACACGAGTGCACGCACTGCGCTAGGGAGCCGCCATGAGCCATGTCGCGTACGAGCTGGGCACGCAGCCCGCATGCTGGGAGCGGGCCGCCGAACTGGCCCCGGAACACCGGGCGGTGCTGCCACGGCCGGGGGAGCGTACCGCGATCGTCGGCTGCGGGACCTCGTACTACATGGCCCAGGCCGCCGCCGTGTTGCGCGAAGAGGCCGGGCAGGGCGAGACCGAGGCCTTCCCCGCCTCGGAGTTCCCCCGCCACCGCCGCTACGACCGGGTCGTCGCGCTGACCCGGTCCGGGACCACCACCGAGGTCCTCGACCTGCTCGCCGGGCTGCGGGACGCCGGCGTGCCCACCACCGCGATCATCGGGGACCCCGCCACCCCCGTCATCACCCTCGCCGACGCGCTCGTCGTCCTGGACTTCGCCGACGAGCAGTCCGTCGTGCAGACCCGCTTCGCCACCACCGCCCTCACCCTGCTGCGCGCCCACGTGGGCCTGCACAGCCCGTCCGTCGTCGCCGACGCGCGCGCCGCACTGGCCGAGCCGCTCCCGGCGGAGCTGGAGACCCGGGGCCAGTTCACCTTCCTCGGGCGGGGCTGGAGCGTCGGACTCGCCAACGAGGCCGCGCTGAAGATGCGCGAAGCCGCCCTGGCCTGGTCCGAGTCCTACCCGGCCATGGAGTACCGGCACGGCCCCATCAGCGTCTCGGGGCCCGGCACCGCCACCTGGTCGCTCGGGGACGCGCCCGAAGGGCTCGCCGAACAGGTCCGGGGGACCGGAGCCCAGTGGGTCGCCGGGCACCTCGACCCGCTCGCCGAGCTGGTCCGCGTGCACCGCCTGGCCGTCGCCGTCGCCGCCCACCAGGGGCTGGACCCGGACGCCCCGCGCCATCTGACCCGGTCCGTGATCCTCACGGCGGGCGAGGAGGCGGTCCGATGAGCCTCGTCCCCGCGGGCGGACTCGTCCTGGAGGCCGCCGCCCACGGCCGCGCCGTCGCCGCCTTCAACATCATCACGCTGGAGCACGCCGAAGCGGTCGTCGCGGGCGCCGAAGCCGCCGGGCTGCCCGTGGTCCTCCAGCTCAGCGAGAACGCCGTCAAGTTCCGGGGCGGGGCGCTGCTGCCGATCAGCCGGGCGGCCGTCGCCGTGGCCGAGGCCGCCGGGGTCCCCGTCGGACTGCACCTGGACCACGTCAAGAGCTCCGAACTGCTGCGGCAGGCCGTGGACGCCGGATTCAGCTCGGTCATGTACGACGCCGCGCACCTCTCCTACGCCGAGAACCTGGAGGCCACCCGCTCCGCCGCAGACTGGGCGCACGTCAACGGGCTCTGGATCGAAGCCGAACTGGGCGAGGTCGGCGGCAAGAACGGCGCCGCGCCCCTGGACCCGCACGCACCCGGCGCCCGTACCGACCCGGACGAGGCACGCCGCTTCGTCGCCGACTCCGGAGTGGACGCGCTGGCCGTCGCCATCGGCAGCAGCCACGCCATGACCAGCCGGACCGCCGCCCTGGACCACGTACTGCTCGGCCGGCTCGCCAAGACGGTCGACGTCCCGCTGGTCCTGCACGGTTCCTCCGGTCTGCCGGACGCGGAACTCGCCGCGGCCGTCGCCGGCGGCATCCGCAAGGTCAACATCGGCACCGCCCTCAACGTGGCGATGACCGAGGCGATCCGCACCCATCTGACCCCCGCGGATCCCCGCCCGTATTTGACCGCCGCACGGGAGGCGATGACGGCGACGGCCGCCGCTATGATCAGCGCCCTGAACTGACCGGAACGGGTACTGGGGGGACTGGAATGGGTGCAGAGCGGGGCCTCGGCAGCAGACGGAGGCTTCTTCTGGGACTGGGGGCCCCGCTGCTCCTCGGCGCGGCGGGGCTCGGCTACACGATGTGGCCCGAGGAGGAGAAGGGCGAGAAGGTCCGCACCGATGTGGCCCCGCTCAACCGGCGGTTCTGGACCGCTCTGGGGGACGTGTCCACAGCGCACTGGCTGGGCTACGGCATCGACGAGTCCGGCACCGGCCGGTCCGTCCCGAGCCCGGACACGCGGATGCGGCTGGTCGGGGTGGCCCGTCTGAAGGAGGGTACGGCGAACCGCATCATGCGCGATCCCGCCCACCACTTCGAGGAGGGGCCCCTGGCGGGGCTCCCCGCCCCGCTGAAACCTTTCGTCCCCTCCAGCGCGGCCTGGAAACAGAGCGTGACCTACGACAAGGTCGCCCTGGAGGAGGGCCTGGGCGTGATCCCGTCGGGCACCTTCCGCTTCGACGGCATCCGCGACCTCGTGTACTTCGACTACGTCTTCGTCTACAGCTGAGCGGCGGCCCGCTGGATTCCTCCCACTCAGTGGGAGGAAGGCCGCGGCGGCATTGAAGCCGCCGCCCGGGCGGTGTTTCGTCGGACGCCGGAACAGAGCAGGCGCCGCCGAGGGAAGGCCACCGCACATGCCGCAGGAGCAGCCGTATCCGCCGCAGCCGTATCCGCAGCAGCCGCATCTACCTCAGCCGTATCTGCCGCACCGCTTCGGTGTGTTCCTCGCCCCCTACCACCGTCCCGACGGTGACCCCGCGCTCCAGCTGCGCCGGGACCTCGACCTCGCCGCCGACCTCGACCGGCTCGGTTACGAGGAGCTGTGGGCCGGCGAACACCACTCCGCCGGGTACGAGATCATCGCCTCGCCCGAGGTGTTCCTCGCCGCGGCCGCCGAACGCACCGGCCGCATCATGCTCGGAACCGGGGTCAACTCCCTGCCGTACCACCAGCCGTTGATCCTCGCCGACCGGATCTGTCAGCTCGACCAGCAGTCCCGCGGCCGCGCCATGCTCGGCGTCGGGCCGGGGCAGCTTCCCTCCGACGCCTTCATGATGGGCGTCGACCCGCTCGACTCCCGCGCCATGATGGCCGACTCGCTCGACGCGATCGTGCGGCTGCTGCGCGGGGAGACGGTCACGGCCGCCACCGACTGGTTCACGCTGGAGGAGGCCCGGCTGCAGCTCGGCCCCTACCGGGGCCGGGAACTGGAGGTCGCGGTCGCCTCCGCCGTGTCGCCGACCGGGGCGGTGCTCGCGGGACGCCACGGGGTCGGCATGCTCTCGCTCGCCGCCGCCGACCCCGCCGGGTACGCGGCGCTCGACGCCAACTGGGCCGCCCACGAGCGCGCCCGCGGCGAGGCCGGCCGGCCCGCCGACCGCTCCACCTGGCGGCTGGTCACCCCGGTGCACCTCGCCGAGACCCGCGAACAGGCCCTGCGCGAAGCCGAGTACGGCACCCCGGACATCGTGGACTACATCGAGCGGCTGAGCGGCAGCCGCCCGGACGGCTGCGCCACCCCGGCCGGCGCCGTCGAGCGGTGGACCACCGAAGGGCTGCCCACCTTCGGCCGGGCCGTCATCGGCGCCCCCGAGGACGCCGTGCGGCGCATCGAGCAACTCGCCGAGAAGACCGGCGGCTTCGGGACCTTCCTCATCCTCCGGCTCGACCTCGCCGAACCCGCGGCCGCCCTGCGCAGCCTGGAGCTCTTCGCCGAGCGGGTCGTCCCCCGGCTCACCGGCCACACCGAAGCACGCCGGGCCAGCCTGGAATGGGCCGGGCGCAACAGCGAACGCTTCATCGGAACCATGCGCCGCGCCACGATGGACGCCATCGCCCGCAAGGGAGAGGTCCGTTGAGGGCCGCGGTGCTCGAGGACGGCCTCTTCCGCGTACGGCAGCACCCGGATCCGGTGCCCGGTCCCGGGCAGGCACTCGTCGAGACCGAAGCCTGCGGGATCTGCGGCTCCGACCTGAGCGCCGTCGCGCACACCGAGGAGTTCCTCCGGGCCTCCCGGGACAGCGGAACCACGAGCTTCCTCTTCGACCCGGACCGGCCGCTGGTGATGGGCCACGAGTTCTCCGGCCGGGTCCTCGGCTACGGGCCCGGCGCGACCGGTCCCGAACCGGGCACCGGGGTCGTCGGCCTGCCCTGGGCGGTCGACCCGGGCGGGGTCGTGCGGACCGTGGGCTACAGCAATGCCTTCCCCGGCGGATTCGGCGAACGGATCGTCGTACAGGCGCAGGCGCTGCTGCCCGTCCCGCCGTCCCTGGACCTCGGGCTCGCCGCCCTCACCGAGCCGCTGGCCGTGGGCTTCGGCAACATCGCGCGCAGCGCGGCGGGGAAGGACACCCCGGCCGTGGTCGTCGGCTGCGGCCCGGTCGGCCTCGGAGCCGTCGCCGCGCTGCTGGAGCGCGGCGCCGGCCCCGTGGTGGCCTCGGACCCGTCGGCGCTGCGGCGGGCGGCCGCCCGCCGGCTCGGCGCGCACGCGGTGGTGGACCCGGCCGCGCAGGATCCCGTACGGCTCTGCGCGGAGCTCGCCGGAGCCCGCCCGCGCCCCACCGTGGTCGTGAACTGCGTGGGCGTGCCCGGCATGCTGAACCAGCTCCTGCACACCGTCCCGCGCGGCACCGAGATCCTGCAGATCGGCGGGGTGATGACCGAGGACGTGATCCGGCCGGTGGTCGGCATCTACAAGGACGTCACCCTCCGCATGTGCCTGACCTACCCGCCCGAGGAGTTCGGTGCCACCCTCGCCCGGCTCGCCGACGGCCGCATCGACCCCGGGTCCCTGGTCACGGGGGAAGCGGGCTTCGGCGGACTGGACGCGGCCTTCGCCTCCCTGCGGAGGCCGCAGGAGCACATCAAGGTCCTGATCCGGCCCGGGCGGGAAGGAAACGGGGTGGTGGTCCGCTGACCGCGTGCGCCGACCGCCCGCTGACTCTTCCGCATTCTTGGAACAGGTTCTAGTCTGCCCCCGCGGCGGCGGCGGCCGTCCGCGCGACCTTGGACCACGAGAGACCCGGAGGGGCCGTGCACCTCGAATACACGCCTGAGCAGCAGCGGTTGCGCACCGAGCTGCGCGCCTACTTCGCCGAGCTGATCCCCGCGGACGTCTACGCCCGGTACGAGGACCCCGCCGAGCAGAAGCGCTTCTACCGGGAGACCATCCGCCGGCTGGGCGCCGACGGCTGGCTCGGGGTCGGCTGGCCCAAGGAGTACGGCGGGCGCGGCATGTCGCCCATGGACCAGTTCATCTTCTTCGACGAGGCCGCGCAGGCCGTCGTACCGCTGCCGCTGATGGCGCTCAACACCGTCGGACCGACCATCATGCAGTTCGGCACCGACGAGCAGAAGGCGTACTTCCTGCCGCGCATCCTCTCCGGCGAGATCGACTTCGCCATCGGCTACAGCGAGCCCGACGCCGGCACCGACCTCGCCGCCCTCACGTGCAGGGCCGTCCGCGAGGGCGACGAGGAGACCGGCACCTACGTGGTCGACGGCCAGAAGATCTGGACCACCAACGGCGACACCGCCGACTGGGTCTGGCTCGCCGTCCGCACCGACCCGGACGCCCCCGCCCACAAGGGCATCACGATGCTCCTGGTGCCGACCTCCGACCCCGGGTACTCCTGCACCCTGATCAACACCCTGGCCTCGCACGACACCACCGCCAGCTACTACGAGAACATCCGCGTCCCGGCGAACCGCCGCGTCGGCCAGGAGAACAAGGGCTGGCGCCTGATCACCAACCAGCTCAACCACGAGCGCGTCACCCTCGCCGCCCACGGCACCATGGCCATCCGCGCCCTGCACGACGTCCAGCGCTGGGCCGCCGAGACCAAACTGGCCGACGGCCGCCGGGTCATCGACCTCTCCTGGGTCCGCGGCCGGCTCGCCCGCACCCACGCCCGCCTCGACGCGATGAAGCTGCTCAACTGGCAGATGGTCAACGCCGTCCAGGACGGCAACCTCACCCCGCAGGACGCCTCCGCCGTCAAGGTCTACGGCTCCGAGGCCCGCCGGGACGCGTACGCCTGGCTGATGGAGGTCGTCGGCGCGGCCGGCTCCCTCAAGGACGGCTCCGCGGGCGCGGTCCTGCACGGCGAACTGGAGCGCGGCTACCGCAGCGCGGTCATCTTCACCTTCGGCGGCGGCAACAACGAGATCCAGCGCGAGATCATCTCGTGGATCGGCCTCGGCATGCCGCGGGTGCGCCGCTGAGACGACGGGTGCGCCGAGCCGGTCAGCCGCGGTAGGCGGTGGCCGCGGTGCGGACGAAGGAGCGGATCAGGGGATTGGTGTCGGCTTCGTTCCACGCGACCACCACGCGGCTCGGCGGCATGTCGGTCAGCGGTACCACGGTGAGGCCTTCTCCGGGCTCGTGGGCCAGGATCGTCATGCCGACCGTGCCGTTCCAGAGCACCGCCTGCCGGCACTCCTGGACGGCACGCACCACCGGACCCCCGCGGGGCTCACCGCCGTTCCAGTAGGTCTGCCAGGCCGCGTCGGTGCCCTCCGGGAACCGGAACCAGCGGCGGTCCGCCAGGTCGGCCAGGGAAAGGCTGCCGCAGCGGGCCAGGGGGTCGTCGGAGCGCAGCAGCGCGCCGACCGGGTCGGCGCGCACCGTGTGCACGGACAGGCCCGTCCCGTCGAAGGGCGCGCGGGTCAGGGCCACGTCCACCAGCCCGAGGCGCAGCCCGCAGGTGGGGTCGGTGAGGCCGGTCTCGCGGATGCGCACCTCGACCCGCGGGTGGCGCCGGCGGTAGTCGTCGGCCAGCCGGGCCGCGGCCGGGTCCGTGCTGTCGCCGAGGAGTCCGACGGTCAGGGTCGTGGCCCCGGCCGCCGTGGCCACGCGCACGCGCACCCGGTCGGCCTGGCCGAGCAGGGCGCGGGCCTCGTCGAGCAGCACCGCCCCCGCGGGGGTGAGGGAGACGCCGGCGGACGACCGGTCGAACAGCACGGCGCCGAGCTCGGTCTCCAGCCGCTTGATCGCCCGGCTCAGGGGCGGCTGGGTCATGTGGAGCCGGGCGGCGGCCCGGCCGAAGTGGAGGTCCTCGGCGACCGCCACGAAATAGCGCAGCGTGCGCAGCTCCATGCCCCCACGATACCCGTACGGTATCGAGGCCGCCGAAAGGGTCTTGGACAGCCAGGTGTCCCGGGCGGTGGACTCGACGCATGAAGAACGCGTACTGGATCGTGGCCGGCCTGCTCGCCCTGTTCTACCTCTACGGGGGCGGTGTGAAAGTGGTCCGCAGCCGTGAGCGGCTCCTGCCGATGATGGCCTGGGTGGACAGCACTCCGATGCCGGCCGTCCGGGCCATCGGGGCGATCGAGGTCCTCGGAGCGATCGGGCTGGTCCTGCCTCCGCTGACCGGTACCGCCCCCTGGCTCGCCCTGGCCGCGGCGACCGGCTTCGTCGTCCTGCAGATCGGCGCGACCGCGGTCCACCTGCGCCGCGGGGACCGGCGGATCGCCCTCAACGCGGTGCTCCTCCTCGCGGCCGCCGTGGCGGCCTGGTCGGCCACCGCCCTGCTGTGACGGCGGGCGCGGGCCGCGGCGTCAGCCCGGGCCGGGGGCGAGGTAGGCGGAGAGCGTGGGGAGGGCGGCCCAGAGCTGGTCGAAGTAGGCCGAGAAGTAGTTCATGAAGACGGGATCCTCCACCCGGAAACCGTTCAGGCGCTGGCGCGGGCCGCCCGAGAAGGCCAGGAAGACGACGCTGTCGTCGATGAGCGCCATGTTCAGGCCGTCGGCGGCGGCCGGCCAGCGCAGTACGTTCGCCTCGTAGTTGAGGATGTGCCGGCTGGCCTCGTGATGTCCGCGGGCCCAGTCGAGCATGTCCGGATCCGCGATCCCGTCGTGCTCCGGCATGCCGATGATCCGCCGCACGCTCCGCTCGTCCTCGCTGCTCGCCTCCGCCCAGTCCAGGACCGCCCGGAAGTACGCCGCCGAGGCCGGGGTCGTGTACTGGGTGGGCGGATAGCGGCGCGTGTACGTCACGCGGATCTCCGACCGGGCCTTGAGCACGCAGGCGCGCGCCGCCTCGTAGAACTCCCGGTTGTCCCGGTACCAGTGCGCGGCCAGCAGGGCGGCGCCGCCCACCGCGTCCGGGGCCAGGAGCGAGGACTCCGGCGCCCGGCCCGGCCCCGCGGCCGGGGCGTTCCTGCGCTCCTCGATCGCGCGCGAGGCCTCCAGCCAGCGTTCGTGCCAGCCGTCCGGTGTGCCGCCGCACGCCGTGACCAGCCGCGAGGCGTGCTCCCACGAGGGGAAGCGGTGACCGTTGAGGAAGGCGGACACCGTGCTCCGGGCGCACCCGACCGCACGGGCCAGCGCCTCCTCCGTCGGCTTCCTGGGAGCGCCGCGGCGCAGCTCGCGCAGTTCGGCGGCGAAGGCGAGCTGCTCCGGGTGCTTCGGCCGGTCGGTCATGGTGTCAACTCCCGGGAATGACGCACAACGTGACTGAGGGACCGTCATTGTCCGTCGTCGTCACGGAAGTTCACCAGTCGGCCGGCGGCATTGGTGCGGTTTGTCGGTGAAGGCCCGCCGCCATTGCCCGGCGGGCGGAGCCGCTCGCACACTCCAAGCAGGCCGTGGAGTCGGCGGACGCGGAACAGAGGAGACGGACCGTGCTGATGGAACTGAAGATCGATCTGAGGCGCCTGAGCGTGGCCTTCCTGGCCGTTCTGGTGCTGGGCGTCGTCCTGGTGACCTCCCCGGTCGCGCAGGAGCAGCTGTGGCTCGTGCTGCCGGCCCTGGCGGGGCTCGCGGGCGTGGGCGCCGGCGCGGGCGCGGGCGCGGGCGGGAGGCGGTGAGCCGGGAGGCGGACCTCGCCGCGTCCGTGTGCTCCGGGTGCGGGGCGCGGGGCCCGTGGATCACCGACCGGGTGCGCGCGCAGGACTGCTGCGCCGGCACGGTGGACGTGGTGACGCAGGAGTGTCCCGGCTGCCGCGCCCGCTTCGTACGCCGCTTCGAGCGACCGGCCCGGCCGGCCGCGCGTCCGTAGGGGGGCGGGGGACGGCGGAGGGGTCCGTGCGAACGGGAGCCGGGGCGGCCAACACCGCCCCGGCTCCCGGCCGTTCGGTGGCCTGGCGCCGGGGGACGGCATGCGGTTTGCTGGAAGGCGTACGCACAGAGCGTTGTGGCAGCACGACCGGTCCGCGCACCGACGGGGACCGGGCACCTCAGGACAGCCGACAGGCCGAGCCGATGGGGGAACTCCATGACCGCCGCGCACCACATCCCGGACATCCTCTCGCCGGAGTTCGCCGAGAATCCCTACCCCGTCTACCGGACCCTGCGGGAACAGGCGCCGCTCTTCTGGCACGAGGGGACGCGGAGCTGGCTCGTCTCGCGCTACGAGGACGTCTCGCGGGCCTTCAAGGACAAGGAGTCGCTCTTCACCACGGACAACTACGCGTGGCAGGCCGAGCCCGTGCACGGCAAGACCCTGCTCCAGTTGAGCGGCCGTGAACACGCCGCGCGCCGCGCCCTGGTCGCCCCGGCCTTCCGCGGCAACGCGCTCCGGGACCAGGTCGTACCGATCATCGAGCGCAACGCCCGTGAACTGATCGCCGCCTTCGCCGACTCGGGGTCGGTCGACCTGGTGAGCGGATTCGCCTCCCGCTTCCCGATCTCGGTCATCGCCGACATGTTCGGACTGGACCGGTCCGGCCAGGAAGCCCTCGGCGGCTGGTACCGGGCCTTCGTCGCGTTCACCGGCAACCTCTCCGGAGATCCGCACACGGCGGCCGAAGGGGCCCGCGCCCAGGCCGAGTTCGCCGCGTACATGCTGCCGGTCATCAGGAACCGGCGCGAACACCTCGGAGACGACCTGCTGTCCGCGCTCTGCACCGCCGAGGTCGACGGCGTGAGCATGAGCGACGAGGACATCAAGGCCTTCTGCAGCCTCCTCCTCACGGCGGGCGCCGAAACCACGGACAAGGCCATCGCCGGCCTCTTCGCGAACCTCCTGGCCCACCCCGGCCAGCTCGCCGCCGTACGCCGCGACCGCGGACTGCTCGACCGGGCCTTCGCGGAAACCCTGCGCCACACCCCGCCCGTCCACATGATCATGCGGCAGACCGCCGTCGACGTGACCATGAGCGGCGGGACCATCCCGGCCGGGTCCACCGTCACCTGCCTCATCGGCGCGGCCAACCGCGACCCCGCCCGCTACAAGGACCCCGACAGCTTCGACCTGTTCCGCGGCGACCTGACGGCGACCACCGCCTTCTCCGCGGCCGCGGACCACCTGGCGTTCGCGCTCGGACGTCACTTCTGCGTCGGGGCGCTGCTGGCCAGGGCCGAGGTCGAGATCGCCTCCAACCAGCTCCTCGACGCGATGCCGGGCCTGCGGCCCGCCCCGGGATACGACCCGGCCGCCGAGGGCGTCTTCACCCGCGGGCCGAAATCCCTGGCCGTGGAGTTCACCCCGGCGGCCGGCTGACGGGCCGCCGCCGGGCCGCCGGGCGGGCCTGCCGCGGGGACTCAGACCTGGCCCGCCCCGCCGTCCACGAAGAGTTCGATGCCGGTGATGAAACTGCTTTCCCGCGAGGCGAGGAACAGGGCCGCCGAGGCCACCTCCTCGGGACGCCCGGCCCGGCCGAGCGGAACTCCGTCGGTCGCCCGTGCGCGTACGTGCGCCGGGGCGCCGGCCAGCGCCGGGGTGTCGATCGGGCCCGGGCTGAGGGTGTTGACCCGGATCGCGCGCCCCGCCAGCTCCAGGGCCAGGCTGCGCGCGAGGGACCGTACGGCCGCCTTCGTGGCGGCGTACACCCCGTACCGCTCGGACGCCGAGGAGCCGGCGGCCGAGCCCAGCAGGATCACCGAGGCGCCGTCGCGCAGCAGCGGCAGGGCCCGCTGGACGGTGAAGAAGGCACCCCGGAAGTTGAGGTCCGAGGTGGCGTCGAACTGCTCCTCGGTGAACTCGGCGAAGCCGCCGGGCGGGCCGCCGCCCGCGTTCACGACCAGCACGTCGATCGCCCCGCAGCCCGCGGCGGCGACCGCCTCGTAGAGCCGGTCCAGGTCCGCGACGCGGGAGGCGTCACCGCGGACGGCCACGGCGCCCGGGCCCAGCTCGCGGACCGCCGCGGCGAGCTCCTCCGGCCGGCGGCCGGTGACGAAGACCCGGGCACCCTCCGCCACGAAGCGGCGGGCCGTCGCCAGACCGATGCCGGCCGAACCGCCCGTGACGACCGCGACCTGCCCTTGGAGCTGTCCCGTACGCATGACCGTGCCTCCGCGTCCCGAGGGGAGGCGGGTGCGGTCCGCCGGGGGAAAGCCTAGAGGCGGGCGCGGGCGTGCGAGGGGTCGTTCGGTGGAATGCTGGAAGGGCCGGCCGCCAGGGCCGGCAGAGCTGACCGGGCCGCAAGAGCCGACCGGGGAGGGACCGGACATGGACGAGAGCGCGGGCCCCGATCCGGGGCTCTACGGCCCCGGCTCCGTGACCTGGCAGTGCCACGGGGACCCGGTCATGTGGATCGCCGGGGTCCGCGCCCTGTACCTCCAGGCCCTGCACCCGCGCGCGGTCCGCGGAGTCATGGAGAACAGCTCCGCCTTCAGCGGGGAGCACGGCGGGGGCGACGCCTGGGGACGCCTGCTGCGCACCGCCGACTTCGTCGGGACCCTCACCTACGGCACCACCGAGGCCGCCGAGCGGGCCGGCGCCCGCGTCCGCAAGATCCACACCATGCTGTCGGCGACCGATCCGGCCACCGGGACACGCTTCCGCGTGGACGAGCCCGAGCTGCTGCTCTGGATCCACTGCGCCCAGATCGACAGCTTCCTCCACGTCCTGCGCCGCTCCGGGGTCCCGCTCACCCCCGCGCAGGCGGACCGCTACGTGGCCGAGAACCGCGTCAACGCACGGCTCGTCGGCCTGGACCCGTCCGGGGTACCGGGGGACACCGCGTCGCTCGCCGCCTACTTCGAGCGGATCCGCCCCGAACTCGCCGCCGGCCCCGACGCGCGGGCCGTCGACGCCTTCCTGTGCGCCCCTCCCATCCACCCCCTCCTCGTCCCTGGCCGAAACCTTGTGTGGCGCCCGCTCGCCGCCCTCGCCTACGGCTCCCTCCCCGGCTGGGCGCACCAGCTGTACGGCCGCCCCGCACCGGCCCCGCGCAGCGTTACCCGCCGCCTGCGTCTCACCGGTACCCTGCTGCGCAGCATTCCCGCAGGTCTGCGCTGGCAGCTGCCTCCAGGTCACATCTTGAAAGCGATGCGCCGCATGGGCCCCGGGAGCCGCCCCGCGCCGTACACACTGCGTACATCAGCGGCCATACTGGACCGGCCGGGGAGGGCGTAGCACGACACACGGGGGCGACTTCAAGACATGGCGGAGTCCAGACTGATCCACGGCCGGTACCGGTCGCTCGATCTGATCGGCCGCGGCGGCATGGGCGAGGTGTGGCGGGCCCGCGACGAGTCGCTGGGCCGGCAGGTCGCCGTCAAATGCCTCAAGCCCATCGGGCCCGAACAGGACACCCACTTCACCCAGGTGCTGCGCGAGCGCTTCCGCCGCGAGGCCCGCGTCGCCGCCTCCCTCCAGCACCGCGGCGTCACCGTCGTCCACGACTTCGGCGACGACAGCGCCGCCGGCGGCCCCCTCTACCTCGTCATGGAACTCCTCGAAGGCCGCAATCTCAGCCAGCTCCTGGAGGACAACGACGCGCGCCCGCTCCCCGTGGACGTGGTGGTCGACATCGCCGAGCAGATGGCGGCCGCCCTCGGCTACACCCACGAGCAGGGCGTCGTCCACCGCGACCTGAAGCCCGCCAACATCATGCGGCTCACCGACGGCACGGTGAAGATCTGCGACTTCGGCATCGCCCGGCTCGCCGCCGACATCGGCTTCACCGCCAAGCTCACGGGCGGCGGCATGGCCATGGGCACCCCGCACTACATGTCGCCCGAGCAGATCGCCGGCGGCGAGGTGGACCACCGCAGCGACCTCTACTCCCTCGGCTGCGTCCTGTACGAGATCGCCACCGGAGCCCCGCCCTTCGACCTCGGCGACTCCTGGTCCGTGCTGGTCGGCCACCGCGACACCGCACCCGTGCCGCCGCGCGAGCACCGGCCCGAGCTGCCGCCCTCCTTCGAGCGCCTCGTCCTCGACCTGCTCGCCAAATGCCCCGAGGACCGGCCGGGCGACGCCCGCCACCTGCACCGGCAGCTCGTCGAGGCCCGGCTGGGCCCGGGCGCCGCGACCGGGGCGCACCCGCCGCTGCCGGCGTGGGCCGACGGGATGACCGCCGGGCGCCGGGCGGGCCTCGAGGCCCGCCCCGCGAGCGGGGAGTGGGCCGTCCTCACCGGCTCCTGGACCGCCGCGCGCCGGAGCGGGGAGCAGCGGACGTCCGCCGGGGCGGACTCCGGTGCCGGTCCTGCTTCTGCCTCCGCCGGCACCGCCACCCCGGCCGTGAAGGGCGCCGGCGCCGGGCCCGGACCCGCGCCCACCGTCGTACGCCCGCGCCCGGCCGAGGACCCGCGGCTCACCGCCGCCTACGGACTCCCGCACGGCCCCGGCACCGCCCTCACGGGCCCGGCCGCGCTCGACGCCGGCCACACGCGGGCCTTCGCCCTCAGCCGGGCCGGCCGCACCGAGGAGGCCCTCGCCGGGTACGCGGCCGTCGCCGAAGGCCGCGCCCGGGTGCTCGGGCCCGACCACCCGGACACCCTGGCCGCGCGCCAGGAGGCGGCGTACGAGACGGGCCTGCTCGGCCGCCACCAGGAGGCGTACGAGGGCTACCGCGCGGTGCTGACCGCCCGGGAGCGCACCGTGGGCCGGATCCACCCCGACACCCTGCGCTGCCGGCACAACCTGGCCTGCGCGCTGGGCGCGCTCGGCCGCTTCAACGAGGCCCACGCGGCCGCCGCCGAGGTGGCCGCCGACCGGGCGGCCGTCCTGGGCGCGGAGCACGCGGACACGCTGCTGACCCGGTACGAGGTGGCGTACGCGCTGGGCCGCCTGGACCGCTGGGAGGAGGCCCTGGAGGCCTTCCGGCACATCGCGGCCGTACGGGAGCGGGTGCTCGGCCGCGACCACCCCGACACGCTGGCCGCGCGGTACGAGGCCGGGATCGCACTGGGCCGGACCGGGCGTTCGGCCGAGGCCCTGGAGCTGTTCCGGGACCTGGTCCGCGACCGCACCCGCGCCTACGGGGCGGCCGACCCGGAGACGCTGCGCGCCCGGCACGTCCTCGGCGTCAACCTCGGGCGCCTGGAGCGCTGGGAGGAAGCGGTGGCGGAAGCCCGCGAGGTGGCCGCCGCGCGGGCCCGCACGCTCGGCCCCGAACACCCCGACACGCTGGTCAGCCGCCGCGAACTCGCCGTGGGACTGGGCCGGCTGGGCCGCTGGGACCAGGCGCTGCCGGTCTACCGGGACCTGTCCGGCATCCGCGAACGGTCGCTGGGCGACGGCCACCCGGACACGGTCGCCGCCCACGCCGACGAGGCACACTGTCTGGAGCGGCTCGGCCAGGTGTGTTACCAAGAGCCATGACGACCTCGCGGGGCTTCGGGCACGACGTGTACGACGCGGTGATCGTGGGCGGGGGCCACAACGGCCTCGTCGCCGCCGCCTACCTGGCCCGGGCCGGCCGCTCGGTCCTGGTCCTGGAACGGCTCGGCCGCACCGGCGGGGCCGCCGTGTCCACCCGGCCCTTCCCGGGCGTCGACGCCCGGCTCTCCCGCTACTCCTACCTCGTCTCGCTGCTCCCGGCGAAGATCGTGCGCGAGCTGGGGCTGAGCTTCGAGGTCCGCAAGCGCTCCGTCTCCTCGTACACCCCCGTCGAGCGCGCCGGCCGCCCCGGCGGACTGCTCGTCGGCGGCGGCGAGGCGCGCACCCGGGAGTCCTTCGCGCGGCTGACCGGCTCGGAGCGGGAGTACGAGAACTGGCGCGCCTTCTACGGGACCACCGGGCGGGCCGCCGAACGCCTCTTCCCGACCCTGACCGAGCCACTGCCCACGCGTACGGAGCTGCGGGCGCGGCTCGACGACGAGACGGCCTGGCGGATGCTGTTCGAGGAGCCGATCGGCCGGACCGTCGAGCGGGAGTTCACCGACGACCTGGTGCGCGGGGTCGTCCTCACCGACGCGCTGATCGGCACCTTCGCCGACGCCCACGACCCGGGCCTGGCCCAGAACCGCTGCTTCCTCTACCACGTCATCGGCGGCGGCACCGGCGACTGGGACGTACCGGTCGGCGGCATGGGCGCGCTCACCGACGCCCTCGCCGCATCAGCCCTGGCGGCCGGGGCGGAGATCGCCACCGGGCACGAGGCGCTGCGCATCGACACGGACGGCACGACCGCCCCGGCCGAGGTGACCTTCCGTACGGCGGCGGGGGAGGGCCGGGTCGCCGGCCGGGTGGTGCTCGTCAACGCCTCGCCGCGGGCACTGGCCGAACTCCTGGGGGAGGAACCGGCCCGGCCGGCCCCCGAAGGGGCCCAGCTCAAGGTCAACATGCTGCTGCGCCGCCTGCCCCGGCTGCGGGACACCTCCGTGGACCCGCGCGAGGCCTTCGGGGGCACCTTCCACATCGCGGAGGGGTACGAACAGCTCGCGCGGGCCCACGCGGAGGCCGCCGCCGGCGAACTGCCCTCCGTACCGCCCTCGGAGATCTACTGCCACTCGCTGACGGATCCGACGATCCTCGGGCCCGAGCTGGCGGAGCAGGGCTATCAGACCCTGACCCTCTTCGGACTGCACACCCCGGCGAGGCTGTTCGAAAAGGACAACCAGGGGGCGCGCGAGGTGCTCCTCGCGGCGACCCTCGCCCAGCTCGACGCCCACCTGGCCGAACCGCTCACCGACTGCCTGGCCTTCGACGCCGACGGCCGCCCGTGCATCGAGGCCAAGACCCCGCTCGACCTGGAACGCGAACTGCGCCTGCCCGGCGGGCACATCTTCCACCGGGACCTGTCGTGGCCGTACTCCGGCTCCGGGGAGGGCGGCGGCCGCTGGGGCGTGGAGACCGCCCACCGCAACGTACTGCTGTGCGGCGCGGGGGCGGTCCGCGGCGGCGGCGTCAGCGGGGTCCCGGGCCACAACGCGGCGATGGCGGTGCTGGGGCACTGACGCGCCGGGGCGCTCAGGAAACGGGATCGATGACGACGATCGGGATCTCCCGGCTGGTCTTGGTCTGGTACTCGTCGTACGAGGGCCAGTGCTTCACCATCAGCGGCCAGAACGCGGCACGTTCCTCGGACGTCGCCGTCCGCGCGGTGCCCTGCATGATCCTGGGGCCGACCTGCACCCGGACCTCGGGGTGCTCGCTGAGGTTCCGGTACCAGAGCGGGTCCGCGGGGTCGCCGCCCTTGGAGGCGACGATGAGGTAGCGCCCGTCGTCCTCGCCGTAGATGAGCGGGGTCCGCACCGGCTTCCCGGACTTGCGGCCGATGGTGGTGAGCAGCAGGGTCTGGGTGTTGTTCCAGAACTGCCCCTCGGTCCCGCCCGAACCGACGTAGAGCTTGACGTGATCCAGGGTCCAGCCGGGCTTGGGGTCGATCGGGTTGTCCCAGTCGATGTCGGTCATAAGGACTCGCCTGCCTTCGTGTTGAACGGTCAACGAACCACAACAACGATTGTCGACGCCTCAGGGCACGGGCACGGGCACGGGCACAGACACGGGCACGGCCCTGACGCTCAAGGGCGTGTGCCCCGTTCCGGAAGCCCGAACCCTTGCCGCCCGGTGGATGCCCGGCATCGTGCCATGCCCGGCCCCGTGGTGCGTGCCGCCTTCAGTCCGCCGAGCGGGACCAGCCCGTCGCCTCGATGCGGGCCGCGTCCGCCGGGCGGTCCTCCGCGAAGAGGAGGTGGGCCGGCTCCGACACGCGCAGGACGTCGACGTAGGCCCCGCGGCCCACGTATCGGCCCTGCGCGGTGTGGCGGAAACGCAGGCGGACCTCGCGGCCGGCCCAGGCGGTGAGCGGGGCTTCGAGGCGGTGCCAGATGCGGCCCGACCAGCCCGAGACGGAACCCCGCGGCCACTGTTCGGCGCCGCCGCCGGTGGTGCGTACGGTGCTGAAGGGGAGCGGCTCCCAGGTCTGCCCGTCGGCGGAGGCCTCCAGGTGCACCGCTCCGGCGCCGGGCACGGTGTCCCACCACAGCGCGCAGCGCAGCCGGGCGGCGCCGGTCGTGGGGGTGAGCGGCGGGAGGGTCAGGGTGCCCGAACCGCCGGTCTCCATGCCGGAGTACCAGGCCGGGTCGCCGTGCTTCGTGCGGACGGGGACCGCACGGGCGAAGCGGTTGCCGGTGGCGACGCGGGGGGCGCTGCCGGCGCGCCAGGTGCGCACGGGGTGCACGGAGTTGCCCAGCAGGATCAGGAAGGAGTCCGTGGAGGGGTCCAGGACCAGGGAGGTACCGGTGAAACCGGTGTGGCCGGCGGAGTGCGGGGTGGCCATGGCGCCCATGTACCAGTGCTGGTAGAGCTCGAAGCCCAGCCCGTGGTCGTCGCCGGGGAAGGCGGTGTTGTAGTCGGTGAAGAGGAGCTCGACGGAGGCGGGGCGCAGGATGCGCCTGCCGGCGTAGACCCCGCCGTCGAGGAGGGTGCGGGCGAGGATCGCCAGGTCCCAGGCGGTGCCGAAGACCCCGGCGTGGCCGGCGACTCCGCCCAGCGCGTACGCGTTCTCGTCGTGGACCTCGCCCCAGACGAGCCCGCGGTCCAGCCCGGACCAGGGCGGGCGCTGCACCTCGGTGGCGGCCGTGACCCGGCGCCAGGAGAGCGGCGGGTTGTACCGCGTGCGGTGCATCCCGAGCGGAGCGGTGATCTCGTCCTGGAGCAGGAGGTCCAGGGTGTGACCGGTGATCCGTTCCAGGAGCAGTTGCAGGGCGATGAGGTTGAGGTCGGAGTAGCGGTAGACCGTCCCCGGGGTCTCCTGGGGCCGCACCGACCACAGCAGCCTCAATCGCCCCGCCTTGGTGGGCTCCTGGTAGAAGGGGGCCCAGGAGCGGAGCCCCGAGGTGTGCGTCAGGAGCTGGCGCACGGTGACCGACTCCTTGCCCCCGCCCGTGAACTCGGGCAGGTACCGGCTGACCGGCGCCTCCAGTTCGAGGCGCCCGCGCTCCATCTGCTGCACGGCCAGCAGGGAGGTGAACAGCTTCGAGAGGGAGGCCAGGTCGAAGACCGTGTCCTCGGTCATCGCGATCCGCTGGGCGGCCGGGAACTCCCGGACCCGGTCGGTGCGGCCGTCGTAGTCGGCGTACCGGACGGCGTCGCCCATCGCCCGGTGCAGCGCCACGGTGCGGCCCCGGCCGGCGAGGACCACGGCCCCGGCGTAGTAAGGGTGTTCGGGGGAGGGGCCGAGGAAGCGCCGGGCCTCGTCCGCCACCCCTTCGAGGTGCTTCTCGAGCAGCCCGGCCTGGCGGGCGGACCCGTACCGCAGCCGCAGTCCCTGGAGCGCGCGCCGCTCGGCCGGCCCCCCGGAGGCGCCCGCGGACCCCGCGGACCCGGGCAGCGCGGCCTGGAGCACGAGCACACCGCCCAGCGCGAGCAGCCGCGCCCCGAGCCGCCGCCGGGACAGCCCGCGCCCGCTTCCGGCGGCCCCGTCCGGCCCGGACCCGCTTCCGGCCGCGCCATCCACCCCGGGCCGGGCCGCGGCGTCGGCGCCATCCGCCCTGGGCCCGGCGCCGACGCCGGCGCCGTCCGCCCTGGGCCCGGCCCCGACGCCGGCACCATCCGCCCCGGACCCGAAGCCGGCGCCATCCACCCCGGACCGGAAGCCGGCGCCGTCCGCCCCGGACCCGAAGCCGCCGGACCCGCTGCCGCCTCCCTCCGGCGCCGTCGGGCCGGCCGTCCCGGGGTTCTGCGCGTCACCGTCGTCCCCGGCTGCCCGTCGTGTCTTCATGACCGGTCCTCCCGTCCACCGTCGTGCCCTCCCGAGTATCTGCCCGCTCACGACGCGGGCCCCGCGGCGACCGGCCGGCAAAGAATCTGACGCTGCATCAGAAAACCTCTTCCCTCGGCGGCCGGGCTGCGGCATCCTGCCGCCCATGGAGACGGAGCTGAGCAGAAAACTGGGAATCGAGCACGCCATCTTCGGCTTCACGCCCTTCCCGGCGGTGGCCGCTGCCATCACCCGCGCGGGCGGCTTCGGGGTGCTCGGGGCGGTCCGCTACACCGCCCCCGACGACCTGAAGCGCGACCTCGACTGGATGCAGGAGCACACCGACGGCAAGCCCTACGGGCTCGACGTGGTCATGCCCGCGAAGAAGGCAGTCGACGGCGTCAGCGAGGCCGACATCGAGGCGATGATCCCGGCCGCGCACCGCGACTACGTCCGCGACACCCTCGCCAAACACCACGTACCCGAACTCCCCGAGGGAGAGGCCTCCGGCTGGCGCATCACCGGCTGGATGGAGCAGGTCGCCCGGAACCAGCTCGACGTCGCCTTCGACTACCCCATCAAACTCCTGGCGAACGCGCTGGGTTCCCCGCCCGCCGACGTCATCGCGCGCGCCCACGACCACGGCGTCCTCGTCGCCGCCCTCGCCGGCAGCGCCAAGCACGCCCGCCGGCACGCCGAGGCCGGCATCGACATCGTCGTCGCCCAGGGCTACGAGGCCGGCGGACACACCGGAGACATCGCCACCATGGTCCTGGTGCCCGAGGTGGTCGAGGCCGTCGCCCCGCTCCCGGTCCTCGCCGCCGGCGGCATCGGCAGCGGCGAGCAGATCGCCGCCGGACTGGCCCTCGGCGCCCAGGGCGCCTGGCTCGGCTCCCTCTGGCTGACCACCACCGAGGCCGACATGCACTCCCGCGCCCTCACCGAGAAGCTGCTCGCCGCCGGTTCCGGGGACACCGTCCGCTCCCGCGCGCTGACCGGCAAGCCCGCCCGGCAGCTGCGCACCGAGTGGACCGACGCCTGGGACGACCCGGAGGGCCCCGGAGCCCTGCCGATGCCCCTGCAGGGACTCCTCGTCGCCGAGGCCGTGTCCCGCATCCAGAAGTACGAGATCCAGCCGCTGCTGGGCACCCCCGTCGGGCAGATCGTCGGCCGGATGAACAGCGAACGCAGCGTCCAGGCCGTCTTCGACGAGCTCACCGGCGGCTTCGAGCGCGCCATCGACCGCATCACCCGCATCGCCGGCCGGGCCTGAGGCTCCGAGGAGTGGACAAGATGACCGACACACCCCCCAACGGCTTCTGGGCGCAGGCGACCGCCGACCCGGAGCGCACCGTCCTGGTCACCCCCGAGGGCGAGACCTGGTCCGCCGCACGGCTGCACGCCGACGTCAACCGCCTCGTGCACGGCCTGCGCGCCGCCGGCCTGGAGCGCGGCGACGTCTTCGCCGTCGTCCTCCCCAACAGCGTCGAGTTCCTCACCGCCTACCTGGCCGCCTCCCAGGCCGGGTTCTACCTCGTCCCGGTCAACCACCACCTCGTCGGCCCCGAGATCGCCTGGATCGTCTCCGACTCCGGAGCCAAGGTCCTCGTCGCCCACGAACGCTTCGGCGACGCCGCCACCGCCGCGGCGGACGAGGCGGGCCTGCCCGCGAGCCACCGGTACGCGGTCGGAGCGGTCGCGGGCTTCCGCTCGTACGGCGAACTCCTCGACGGGCAGCCGGAGACAGCCCCCGCCGACCGCACGCTCGGCTGGGTCATGAACTACACCTCCGGCACCACCGGCCGGCCCCGCGGCATCCGCCGCCCGCTGCCCGGCAAGCTCCCGGAGGAGACGTACCTCGGCGGCTTCCTCGGCATCTTCGGCATCCGCGCCTTCGACGACAACGTCCACCTCGTGTGCTCGCCGCTCTACCACACGGCCGTCCTGCAGTTCGCGGCCGCGGCCCTGCACATCGGGCACCCGCTCGTCCTGATGGACAAGTGGACCCCCGAGGAGATGCTGCGCCTGATCGACGGTCACGCCTGCACCCACACCCACATGGTCCCCACCCAGTTCCACCGGCTCCTCGCGCTCCCGCAGGAGACGAAGGACGCGTACGACGTCTCCTCCATGCGGCACGCCATCCACGGCGCCGCGCCCTGCCCCGACCACGTCAAGCGGGCGATGATCGACTGGTGGGGCCGGTGCGTGGAGGAGTACTACGCGGCGAGCGAGGGCGGCGGCGCCTTCGCCACGGCCGAGGACTGGCTGAAGAAGCCGGGAACCGTCGGCAAGGCCTGGCCGATCAGCGAGCTCGCCATCTTCGACGACGACGGCGAACGGCTGCCCGCCGGTGAACTCGGCACCGTCTACATCAAGATGAACACCGGCGGCTTCAGTTACCACAAGGACGAGGGCAAGACGAAGAAGAACCGCATCGGCGACTTCTTCACCGTCGGAGACCTCGGCCTGATGGACGAGGAGGGTTACCTCTTCCTCCGCGACCGGAAGATCGACATGATCATCTCGGGTGGTGTGAACATCTACCCGGCCGAGATCGAATCGGCGCTGCTCACCCATCCGGCGGTCGCGGACGCCGCCGCCTTCGGCATCCCGCACCCCTCCTGGGGCGAGGAGGTCAAGGCGGTCATCGAACCGGCCGAGGGCTTCGCCGCGAGCGATGCCCTGGCCGCGGAGATCCTGAACCACTGCGAGCGGCAACTGGCCGGGTACAAGCGGCCCAAGACCGTGGACTTCATCGAGACGATGCCGCGCGACCCCAACGGCAAGCTGTACAAGCGCCGGCTGCGCGAGCCGTACTGGGAGGGCCACGAGCGCGCGATGTGAGCGCCGGGCGGCCCCCGGTGCGCGTCGTGCCGGGGGCGGCGCCGGGGGATCGTGCCGGGGGGCCGGCCGTGCGGCGCCGGCCCCCCGGCATCCGTCCGCCACGCCCGGAGTTTCGTGAGAAGTGCCACGTCAGGGGCCTGAAGACGGCTGTTGCTCCGCACAGGCGGCACACATCTGGCAAGTTGGCTGATATGAGTACGGCAACGCACAGATCCCCCCTGACCGACTGGACCGTCGTGGTCCCCGTGGTGGCGCTAGTCGCGCTCGTCTTCAGCTGGGGACGCGACCTGCCCACGCTCGCCGTGGCGCTGGTGGCCCTCTGCCTGGCCGGCGCCGTGCTGGCGGCCGTCCACCACGCCGAGGTCGTCGCGCACCGGGTCGGCGAACCCTTCGGCTCGCTGGTGCTCGCCGTCGCGGTCACCGTCATCGAAGTGGCCCTCATCGTCACCCTGCTGGCCGACGGCGGCGACAAGACGGCCTCCCTCGCCCGCGACACCGTCTTCGCCGCCGTCATGATCACGTGCAACGGCATCGTCGGCCTGTCCCTGCTCGTCGGCGCCCTGCGCAACCGCGTCGCCGTATTCAACGCCGAGGGCTCGGGCGCGGCCCTGGCCACCGTCGCCACGCTCGCCGTACTCAGCCTGGTGCTCCCCACCTTCACCACCTCCAAGCCCGGCCCCGAGTTCTCCACGGCCCAGCTCGCCTTTGCCGCCACCGCCTCGCTCGCCCTCTACGGGCTGTTCGTCGCCGTTCAGACGGTCCGTCACCGCGACTACTTCCTGCCCGTCGACACGAAGCGGATCCGCAAGGAGGCCGCGCAGGCCGCCGCCGCGGCCGCGGCCGGCGAGGAGGACGAGCACGCCGAACCGCCCACCGCGCGCGCCGCCCTGATCAGCCTCGGGCTGCTGCTCGTCGCGCTCGTCGCGGTCGTGGGCAACGCCAAGGCCGTTTCCCCCACCATCGAGCGCGGGGTCGCCGACCTCGGCCTGCCCTACGCCGTGGTCGGTGTGATCATCGCCCTGCTCGTCCTGGCCCCCGAAACCCTGGCCGCCGTCCGCGCGGCCCGCCGCGACCGCGTGCAGACCAGCCTCAACCTTGCCTACGGCTCCGCCATCGCCAGCATCGGCCTGACCATCCCGGCCATCGCGCTCGCCACGGTCTGGCTCTCGGGGCCCCTGGTGCTCGGACTCGAACCGGTCCACATGGTGCTGCTCGCACTGACCGTGGTCGTCGGCGCCCTCACCATCGTCCCCGGCCGCGCCACGCTGCTCCAGGGCGGCGTGCACATGGTCCTGCTGGCGGCGTACCTCTTCCTCGCCGTCAGCCCCTGAACGCACCGCCACCCCGTACGGCCACGGCCGGCTCGTGCACGACGACCTCGACGCGCTCACCGCCCGTCTGGGCCTTGAGCTGGTCGGAGGTGCCGCGTGCGATGAC